>DASQOU010000128.1:0-30037 GCA_035644295.1 Bradyrhizobium sp. | reverse complement strand
CCCCAATTATATTCGCCGGTGACAAAGACAAAGCCATCGGCGTCGCGGATTTGGCCCGCGAGTTTTTCAAGCCGCTCAGGCGCCTGCCCCTTCGGGTATTCCTTGTACATCCGATCCAGCATCGGCAGGCCGACTTCCCTGGCATCGATCAACGCCGCATCGTCGCCGCGGCCACGCAGGCGCTCGACGAGAAAATCCGCTAGCCGAATGCCCATGCGGTCGGACCGATACGAGCCGTAAAACACGAGAATGCGATGGGTCATGGCCGCAACTTATCATGTCCAGATGGCGCCGTTGCAATTTAAGAAAATTGGCGGCATTCCCCGTAAATTCCCCCATCGGGTTTGTCCGGATTTTCCAGCGCGATTCTCGCTGCTATTTAGAGTCTGCGATTCGCTTTTTCGAGAGGACGCGAAAACATGGCTCAGGTCTATTTCCAATACTCCAACACTGAAGGCGTGTTGATGGATCGAGGCGGCGCCGCCGTGGGGAACCTGGCTGAGGCATGTGAGCAGGCCACCCTTGTGGTGCGATCGCTCATCATGGCGCCCAGCGAGGAAGACTGGCGCAGTTGGGTCTTGCACGTCAGCGACGAGCACGGCGATGAGATTTTTGACGTGCCCTTCACTTCCATACTCGGCAAACCGCATTGAGAGGGGCGTCATGTCCGTCACGCAACCATCATTGATGCCATTTCGCCAGCGCTTGAATGTGATCATGACGCGATGGCACAGGCTGATCAAAACGGTCGGCGATCCCTACCGGCCCGAGTTGCACTACATGCGCGGGCCCGGCCCCAAGTGGCACGCGAAGCATCAGGGCCGCATTGAAAGCGGCGCGCTTTGAGGCGCGGCGCCCACGCATCCCCTGGGCTCATGCGAAATTCCGCCAGGCCTCACCGCCCGCCGCGCCCCACATTTTCCAATTATTAAGCAAATCCCCGAGCGGAAATTGTGGCGGCCAAAAATCGACAAACCGGCCGCGCAGGGTTGCCACGCCTACCGGCAGGCGGCTGATGGATCATGGGTAGAGCTGTCAGGAAGTCGTCCCTCGCAAGTGCCAACGCAGCGCAAGTCCGCGACCCGAGCTCCGGACGAAGAGACACGCTGAGTCACAAAGCGCATAACGCCTCCGCTCACCCATCCCGGCAACCTCTTTGCCCGACGGGCGGCCATTCGATCTGGCTGTCCAGCCCTCCAACCAAAAAGTTTTCGCTTCGCCGTTTGGTAGAAGCAGCTTTATTACTTCCCGCGATCCCGTGAGCGATTGTTTTGGCGAGGGGCGCGGCCAGGACGCCGTGGGCCATACCTGGCTATGAACTCTTCTGCCCGCATGAAGTGAGGGACATGGTCCGCGATAGTGGATAGCGTCCTTCTCTGAGCAGAAATCCACATCGACAGGGTGCTAAAAGACGAGAAGCCAAACGACGCGAACCACGTAGCGGAAGCCCGCTTCGGGTCCGCGTCAACTCACTAGGAGAATCCATGACTTCCGCCAACGCCGTACATCTCGTCAGCCACCCCCTGGTGCAGCACAAGCTCACGCTGATGCGCGACCGCAACCGCTCCACCAAGGGTTTTCGAGAGCTCTTGAACGAGATCGGCATGCTGCTGTGCTATGAAGTCACCCGCGATCTGCCGCTCGAGATGGTCGACATCGAGACGCCGCTGGAGCCAATGAAAGCGCCGAAGATTGCCGGCAAGAAACTGACCTTTGCGCCGATCCTGCGCGCCGGCGTCGGTTTTCTCGACGGCATGCTCGCGTTGGTCCCATCGGCCCGCGTCGCTCATATCGGCCTCTACCGCGATCCCCAATCCTTGCAGGCGGTCGAATATTACTTCAAGGCGCCGAACGATTTGTCCGACCGTACCGTGATCCTGATGGATCCGATGCTGGCGACGGGCAATTCAGCCTGCGCCGCGGCTTCGCTGCTGAAGACGCGCGGCGCGCGCGATACGCGCTTTGTCTGCCTGCTTGCAGCCCCCGAGGGTATCGCGCATTTCCAGGCCGAGCATCCGGACGTCCCGGTCTGGACCGCGGCGATCGATGAGAGGCTCAACGATCACGGCTATATCCTGCCGGGCCTCGGCGACGCCGGCGATCGCATGTACGGCACGAAATAGTGGACCAAACTCTGCTGTCAATGCCGCTTGAAATACTGCACCGCGCGCTCGTGCTTCTCGGCGGCGGCACGCGACTTGAAGGTGCCGAGGTTGCGGCGCTTGCCGGTCTTCGGATCAGCTTTCCGGGAGTAGAGCCGGTACTCGCCTCAGCTTAGTTTGCGGATCATTGCCTATGGCCTTCTTTGGCTATGCCTCCGGATTAACCGCAATGGGTAAGCGCTGGTTCCCTGCCGCACGGGGGTTTGCGATCGCCGAAAGGATAGAGGCGTGTAGATGAGCAACGGCGCAAGGCTCGCTCTTACGCGCAAGGCTCCAACCCGGACTCGCGCAGCGCCGGCACCGCCTCTGCAGAAGCAAGATATTTCAACAGCCGGTCGGATGCCTCGATGTTGCTGGACGCCGCGAGGCGGCCTGCAGAAAACACCGCCGGGCTTTGCAGATGAAGCGGGATGGGTCCGACGATTGCGACACCTCTGACCTGCTTCAACTCGCTGATCTGTTGTACGGCGATGTCGGCCTCGCCCGACAGAAGCCATTCGGCGGTAAAGCCTTGGGGAACGATGGTGGCGCGGGCATTGATCTCAGCTGCGATCCCCATTTGCGCGATCAGTTGTGCAAAGAAAATGCCGCTGGCGCCGAGACCCGAATAGGCGATCGATCGCGCGCCCAATAGCGTCGCGCGCAACGCGGCCTCGGTCGCAATATCGGGATGAACGGCGCCGGCCCTGACCGCGAGGCCGACAAAGGATCGCGCAAGCTCGACGCAACTTTCCGCAACCACGCTTCCGCTCGCAGCGAGTCCAGCGAGCCCCTCGCGGGTCAGAATAACGACGTCGGCGGCCTCACCCTCACGCAAACGGGCGAGCAGCCCAAGTGTCGGCGCGAAATCCGCCTCGATGCGCGCGCCGGCTGCCGCCTCATACTTCCCTGCAAGGCCACGGACCGCTCCCATCAAAGCGAGCGTCGACAACACGCATACCGAATTCTCCATCTCAGGTCCTTGCCTCCCGCGCAACGGCGTTGCTTCTAGCACGGGAGTCATGGGCCTTAAACGCAATGATCCGCCAAAGCTTGCGCCTTGGCGGATCAGGTTGCGGTCTTTCCCCGGGCCCACAAAGGGGCCCGGGAAGGTGTCACGCGCTTTAGGCGGCGGCCGCCTTGGCGGTCGGAACAGAAGCGATCGTCTTCAGGATCTGGGACGCGATCTGGTAGGGGTCGCCTTGCGAGTTCGGGCGGCGGTCCTCCAGATAGCCTTTGTAGCTATTATTGACAAAGCTGTGGGGCACGCGGATCGATGCGCCGCGGTCGGCTACGCCGTAGCTGAACGTATCGATCGACGCCGTCTCGTGCTTACCCGTCAGGCGCATGTGATTGTCCGGACCGTAAACGGCGATGTGGTCGGCACGGTTGGTCTTGAAGGCTTCCATGAGCTTCTCGAAATATTCCTTGCCGCCGACTTCACGCATGTATTTCGTGGAGAAGTTGGCATGCATGCCGGAGCCGTTCCAGTCGGTATCGCCGAGCGGCTTGCAGTGGAATTCGATATCGACGCCGTACTTCTCGGTCAGGCGCAGCATCAGATAGCGGGCCATCCACATCTCGTCCGCGGCACGCTTGCTGCCCTTGCCGAAAATCTGGAATTCCCACTGGCCCTTGGCGACTTCGGCGTTGATGCCCTCATGGTTGATGCCAGCGGCGAGGCAGAGATCGAGATGTTCTTCCACCATCTTGCGGGCGACGTCGCCGACGTTCTTGTAGCCGACGCCTGTGTAGTACGGTCCCTGCGGCGCGGGATAGCCGCTCGCCGGGAAGCCGAGCGGACGGCCGTCCTTGTAGAAGAAATATTCCTGCTCATAGCCGAACCAGGCGCCTTCGTCATCGAGAATGGTGGCGCGCTTGTTCGTGGGATGCGGGGTCTTGCCGTCGGGCATCATGACTTCGCACATCACCAGCGCACCATTGGTGCGCGCGCCATCGGGGTACACGGCGACTGGTTTCAGCACGCAATCCGAATTGTGGCCCTCAGCCTGCAACGTCGAGCTTCCGTCGAAGCCCCAAAGCGGAAGCTGCTCCAGCGTCGGAAACGAATCGAATTCCTTGATCTGCGTTTTGCCGCGCAAATTCGGCGTCGGCGTGTATCCGTCGAGCCAGATATACTCGAGCTTGTACTTGGTCATTGAGCCTCTCATGAGTTGATGATGCGAAGGTGTGAAACCGAAGCCTCTTGGTCACCACACGCGTACCCGGCCACCATCGGCCAATACTTACCTAGCAATTAAGGTGCCAATCGCTGCACTGCGGGACGTCCGCCGCACGGGGAAATCCCCTTCGGTCTCACGGGCTTCCGGTCGCTTGAGGGGTGCGGCAAAGGCGCGCGGGGGGACGCTGCTGGCGGGCGCCGGCTTCGGCCTGAACGACGCCTGTTTCCGGAGCAGTCGGCGGCCTCGCCCTCACACCGATCAATAGCGCGGCAACCGCGGGCAATATTCGCCAAGAAGACGAGAGCTCTTGGCAACCTTGGCGATGGCCCGCGCGTTAGTCAGTCTCCAACTGCTTCGCAGCGGGCAAAACCGAAAATGCCTACATTTTATTCATCATATGATTTCGGTTTGATCAGGTTGCACGGCCAGCGTGCAGGGCCGATATCGGCTTTTAGTAACCACTCGCGAACGAGTCGGGCGCAGCATGCGCAAAAGCGCTACGACAAATGGAGATATCGATGAACACAGGCTTCAATCACGGGTCCGCAAAGATCTACCAATTCCCCGCCGGGGGCCGGGCGGCTCTCGGCGGACGTCGCTACGAGGAAACCAAGGCCGCTTCCGATCAAGGCTCATTGCGCGTCAGCGAGGCTGCGTGCGGTGGCAGCTGGTACCACGAAGCAGCCATCCAGGAATCCAAGCCGGTCGGTGAGCGTTGATGTCAGGAGCGAGCCCGATGTCGACATACCGGCAGCCGCCGGCGCGATATCAAATGCAAAGGGGTCGGAGCGAAAGCGTCTCGACCCCTCTTATGTCGGCTCGCATGCGGTCACCCGCCGTTTGACGTGCCTGATCGTAGTGCCGGCCCTGGTAATCGCGAGGGTCACGCCGCTGCCGGAATAGCGTGCGCCGGATACAGCGAGACGCTTTTTCAGCGTCACAGCCCTTCCATCGACCTGCAAATGCGCCCGGGAATCGTAGGGGTAAAATCCGACAATGAACTGTGTGCCGTCGGCGCAGCGGTAGTTCTCGAAGCTCTGTGCGTGCGCGGCGGACGGGCCGGCCGCAACGCCGCCGATAAGGAACGCCGCACCGAACATGGCGGCCTTGTATCCGGTCATGCTTGCCCCTCCCCACGGATCCCAATCCGGGGCCACGGCCGTGCAATACCCGTGCGAGAGGCGCGTGTATAGCCCTCAGGCAGCGCGCCGGTCCGTTGTCGATATCCGAGAAAACCGTCGCCTCGCAGCGAGCGAAAAGCCCCTTATGCCGCCGCTTCCAACTCTGCGTCGAGGTCGGCAATGACGTCCTCGAAGGCGGATATCGCCTGTTGAACCGCAGCAATCTGCATCAACTCCCAGCCGCTGACAGGGCCGTTGCGTTTTTGCAGGGCGACAACTAAATCCCGTCGCTGCTCCTTGAGCTGAACAAGCGGCAGACCATGGTCAGGTAGATGTCTCATCATGATGTTTCCAGCCCCTCGGATTGAACTACTTGGAGCTATAGCCTCACGGTTCTGCGATCCGCTTACAAAACTCTGGCAAATTTTAACTAGTTGGAATAGCCGGGTAGGACCTTACTCCCGGCGCGGAGATCAATCATGGACGGAAAAGTCATCGTCGTGACCGGGGCGCTGGGCGCGCTCGGTAAAGTGGTCGCAGCATCCGCGCTGAAGAGGGGTGTGCGCGTAGCCGGTGTGGATCACGCCGCCTCGCATGTCGCGCCGACGCCAAATCGGATTGAACTGGGCAGCGTTGATCTAACGGATGCGGCCCAGGCCGGCAACGCAATCGATGCGGCGGCATCGCATTTCGGCAAGCTCGATGCGCTGATCAATATCGCTGGCGGCTTTGCGTTCGAGACCATCGCCGAGGGCGATCCAAAAACCTGGCAGCGCATGCACGCGCTCAACGTGATGACTGCGCTGAACGCTTCGCGATCGGCGATCCCGCATCTGGTCGCGTCCAGCTCGGGACGGATCGTCAATGTCGGCGCGATGGGCGCGCTGCAGGCCGGCAGCGGCATGGGCGCCTACGCCGCGTCGAAAGCGGGCGTCCATCGCCTCACCGAAGCGCTCGCCGCCGAATGGAAAGGCAAGATCACCGTCAATGCCGTGCTGCCATCCATCATCGACACGCCGGCGAACCGCGCCAGCATGCCGAGCGCAGACTTCGCAAAATGGGTGACGCCGGAAGAATTGGCTGAGGTGATCCTGTTTCTCGCAAGCGACGCGGCCAGTGCCGTCACCGGTGCGCTGCTTCCGGTGAGCGGGCGGGTTTAGCCCGCAACGGAAAAAGCGCTAGTCCGGGACCAGCAGCCGCAGCCCGGATTTGAATCGGATGCTTTGCTTGCCCGCGAGCGCAATTCCTTCGCTTTCGGCGGTATCATCGGTATAGGTTCCGCTAAAGCCGATGGTCACCACCTTGCGTTCCCAAATCGGCCGCTGGCCAAAAGTCGGCGAATGCTCCTGGTTGGTGACCTCGCCCTTCCACTTGCCATTCGCGGCCGTATAGGTGCCGTAGGCATAGAAGAACGAGTCACCCCCGCGCAACGTACCGTCACGAACGACCATGACCCCCTGATTGCCGCCCTTGATACCGTCAAGCATTTCCACCGTGATGTGGTAGAGGCCGTTTCCGATCATCGCTTTCGCCGCGCCTGCCAAGTCTGGTCCCGGGGAGCAGGATAGAGCTCTGGGCCTGCCTGATCAAATCACGCCGCACGCGCCAACGAGGATCCGGGCTAAACTTCGCCAGTGAGTCGCTATTTCGCCCCTCGGAGCCCCCTTTGGAAACCGCGCTTTATCTGCCCGTCAAACGTTTCCTCGAGCAGCTCGGCTTCACGGTCAAGGGCGAAGTCGGCGGCTGCGACCTTGTCGCCCTGAGCGGCGACGATCCCCCGATCGTGGTGATCGGCGAATTGAAGCTCTCCTTCAATCTCGAACTGGTTTTGCAGGCGGTCGATCGCGCAGCCGCCTGCGACGAAGTCTGGCTCGCCGCCAGACTGTCGGAGCGCGGCAAGGGACGTGAGAGTGACGCGCGTTATCGCAATCTCTGCCGCCGGCTCGGCTTTGGCATGCTCGCGGTGACCAAGTCGGGCGATGTCGAGGTGATCGTTTCACCGCCTACGACCAACCCGCGCCGCGACCCGAAAAAACGTTCGCGCCTTGTCGCCGAGCATCGGCGGCGCAAGGGCGACCCGGCGCTGGGTGGCAGCACGCGCGCCCCGATCATGACTGCCTACCGCCAGCAAGCGCTGGCCTGCGCATTGGCCCTGTCGCAGGGCCCGCGGCGCGTGCGCGATCTCAAACCCGAGATTCCGGATGCCCCGAAAATTCTGCTGCATAACGTGTATGGCTGGTTCGATCGGGCCGAGCGCGGTATTTATCTGCTGACCGATGCCGGACGCGCGGCGCTGAAACGCTGGCCGCAGCAGCCGATCGACTTTGCGGCCGTTGGCGAGTCAGTCACGTGAGCTGCACGGAATCAGTAACGGCGGGAGAGATGCGATGATCGTGGTGACGGGCAGCGTGACGACGCGGCAAGATTCCTTCAATGAAGCCCGCAGATTGAGCCTGGAGCACGTGCATCGCTCGCGCCGGGAGCAAGGCTGCCTCTCTCACGCGGTGCATGTCGATTGTGAAAATCCGCTTCGGCTGGTGTTCATCGAGCAGTGGGCCGATCGCGCGGCGCTGGCGGCACATTTCGCCGTGCCGGCCTCACGCGACTTCGTCCGCGCCCTGAAGCCGCTCGCCGCGTCGAGCACCACTATCGAGATTTACGACGCCATCCCGGTGGAAAACCTCTGAATCGAAGATGCATAGCTGGATTGCCACACCAATTTCATATTGCAATGCAACATAGTGGTCCTTAATACGTTCGTCAGATGCGAGGCCGCGATGAGTCAGGACTGGAACACGAAATATGGACCGAGGCGTGTGCGGCGTGATCCGCCGACGCTGGAGGAAGCCATCTTCGCGGCAACGGGTATCACTGACGACCAGAGTGAACAGGCGGAAATCGCCGCGTCGCTGATGGGCCTGCCAATCGAATCCGTCGTCAGCGAAGTGAAGAAGGCCGGGCGCACCCTAGCGCGTTCTTCAACCCGCGTGATCGCAGGCGAACAGGGCGCGCAGCGCTCTGTCGTGGTCGAGCGCCGGGTGGTGAGGAAATTCGGCAACGACAAGCGGACCGGCACCTGAGGGGCACGTCACCGCAGTGTTGCGATGATCATCACGGCAAGCAAGCCAATGCCCGTCAGGCGGCTCGTCGCCAACCGTACATTCGCAGCAAAAACTTCCAGTACGCGCGATTGAAATTGACCACCGCGCGCGCGGCATCGAACGGTGTAGCTATCGCAAGCCGTGCAGGTTCGGAGTGCGTTCGCTGCTTTAGATCGATGCTGCCGGTGGATTCGCCGTGACGGAATGTCAGATGGGCGCCGAACTTGTTGGCGAGCGCCCGCATCGCGTCGTTTTGCGCGCCAGTGGTGATCAGCAGCGAGCCATAGCCTTTCGCCTGCGCCTCGGCGATCAACTTTCGGAACAAGATGCTGCCGACGCCCTGCCGCCGCGTGCCGGCCTCGACGCTGAAAGCGATCTCCGGCTGTGAGTCCGGCGATTTATCAGGCGGATGCAGTTCCGCAGCGCCCCGGACCACGCCATCTTCGAGATAGGCAATGATGACGGTGCCGTCGCTGGCGCATTTTGCGGCATAGCGTTCGATGAAGCCATCTTCTATGAAGCCGCGGAAGCGGTCGCGGCGGCTCGCCGGATCAAGCCGCAACAGATGATCGCGCAGCAGGGGCAGTTCTTCGTGCTGATTCAGCGTGCGAACCATGCCCTTGGCGGTGGTCGAACGGCGACTGTCTGGGTAGCTCACGTCAAATCTCCTCTTGGATGGCCCTCGAGGAGGCGTCGAATCCCTAGGCCATCTATATTGTGCGCCGCAACATAGAATTCAAGGCCGGTTCCGGCCTCAAAAAAGGGCAACAATTCCTTTTAAAATTAGCGCTCCACAGGGATCGCTATTGTCAAAAATTCCTTGACATTCGCAGCGCTTGGCGAGCGACTCGGTGTGGCGGATTTGAGCTAGGCTTTGGCCCACGGGTTCCTGGAGGTCCATTGTGGCTATCGTGCTCGATACGCGTTCGTCAGCTCCGGATCGACGACTTGCGGTCTGGCAGGACATCGTTTGCGATACCTTTGTCGGGCTCGATTGCCGGTCGGACATGCACGATGGGTTTTGGGGTTCGGTTTCGCAAACGATGATCGGGCCGGTGTCGTCTACGCGCGTCGATTCCTGCGCCCAGCGTGTGATGCGCACGCCGTCCCGGATCGCGCGCGCCAGCGAGGACTTTGTGCTGGTGGCCTTGGGAACCAGCGGCGTGAATGGCGTGTTTCAGGACGGCCGCGAAGCCGTCGTATCCGCGGGCCAGTTCGTCATCTACGACACAACCCGTCCGTACGAACTGCGCTTCGACGACAGCTTTTCGCAGACGATTTTTCAGATGCCCCGGAAGCTTCTACATCAGCGCATCGGTTCGTTCGACGCGTTGACCGCGACCACTTTCGCCAGCGATCATCCCCTCGAACGACTGGCCTATGAATTCCTGCTCGGCGTGAGCAAGACGACCGACCTAGTCGACCCCGCCACCGCGACGCGCCTGCTGGACCAGGGGCTGGATCTCGTCGCGATGGCTTTCGCCAACAGGATGCGTCAACGCTCGCCGGACCAGTCGTTTCACAGATCTGCACTGCTTTATCGTCTCAAGAACTACATCTTGACACATCTGCGCGACCCCGAACTGTCGATGTCGCGCGTAGCGGCTGGCATTGGAATCTCCCCGCGCTACGCCAGCGATTTGATGGCCGCCGAGCAGACCTCGTTCCGCAGCTACGTCCAGGCGCAACGTCTGGAGCGATGCAAGCGCGATCTGTCAGATCCCGCCCAGGTGGCGCGGCATATCAGCGACATCGCATTCGCGTGGGGCTTCAACGATCTCGCCCATTTCAGCCGGATCTTCAAGCAAAAGTTCGGCGCCTCGCCGCGCGAATGGCGTGAGCACCCGACCCAGTAACCCGCTTTACGATCAGGTCCTCTTCCCGTCGCGACCCTCCGCCACTTCGCGAGTGGCGACGCGGTCGAACCGGCCGCCTTGCGCTGCCGATTCGCCAGTTAAGACAAGTTTTCGTTCTGCCCGGGACAAGCGGCGCGGCGCGGCTCGGCTGTAAGCTTCAGACCAATAGTTGTCTGTCTCCCGGTGCGAAAGGATGACGTCGATGGGTCTAGTTCATCAGAAATACAAAGTTGCGGTGGTTCAGGCGGCGCCGGTTTTTCTCAATCTTGATGCAACGGTGGACAAGACGATCGCCCTGATCGAGCAGGCCGCCGCGCAGGGCGCGAAGCTGATCGCGTTTCCCGAAACCTTCATTCCCGGATATCCGTGGCAAATCTGGCTTGGAGCTCCCGCCTGGGCGATCGGCCGTGGCTTTGTGCAGCGCTATTTCGACAACTCTCTGTCCTATGCAGTCCCCAGGCAGATAAAATACGCAAGGCCGTCAAGCGCGCCAAGCTGACCGCGGTGATCGGCGTGTCCGAACGCGAGGGCGGCAGCCTCTATATGGGGCAATGGTTGATCGGTCCCGACGGAGATACCATCGCGAAGCGCCGCAAGCTGAGACCCACCCACGCCGAACGCACCGTGTTCGGAGAGGGCGACGGCAGTGATCTCGCCGTCCATGATCGCGCCGACGTCGGACGGCTCGGCGCGCTGTGCTGCTGGGAGCATCTGCAACCGCTGTCGAAATACGCCATGTACGCCCAAAACGAGCAGATTCACGTCGGCGCCTGGCCGAGCTTCTCGCTGTACGACCCATTCGCGCATGAGCTTGGTTTCGAAGTCAACAACGCCGCGAGCAAGGTTTACGCTGTCGAGGGCTCATGTTTTTTCCTCGGCCCCTGCGCGGTGGTCTCCCAAGCCATGATCGATGAACTCTGCGACTCCCCCGAAAAACATGCGTTCCTGCACGCCGGCGGCGGCCACGCGGTGATCTATGGACCGGACGGGAGCTCGCTTGCCGACAAACTTCCACCCGATCAGGAGGGCATTCTGTATGCCGATATCGATCTCGGCATGATCGGCGTGGCGAAGAACGCCGCCGATCCGGCAGGACACTATTCCAGGCCGGACGTCACGCGGCTGCTGCTCAACAGCTCCCGCGCCAACCGCGTCGAGCATTTCACCCTGCCGGTTGATGCAGAGGTCATGAGCGAAATCAGACTTCAGGCCTGACGATTCGACTTCAAGAGGAGCCCGCCATGGAATCAGCGATCCCAGAGCATCTCCGAACCGCCCGGACACGTCACCGCCGCGTCCCCGACGACTACGCGCCGCCCTATCCGTCGTTTGTCGCGCGCCACAAGTCAAGCGTGGAGCGTGTGGTGATGGCCTATTTCGGCGTCCAGACACCTGGTGTGCCGTCAAAAGCCGCGGAGCAGGCGATGGCGTGGATCGCTTCCTATTTCGAATCGAATGGCGGTCCAATTCATTGGGACCGGGCGCGATATATCGACGAAGCCGGTTTCACGAATGTCGTGACGGTTGCCTATTGGGACGATCGCGTAAAGTTCGATGGCTGGTTTGCGGCGGCGCGCGACGGCTGGACCGGCGACCGGCGATCCATCGGCGGATTCGGAACGTTCATCGAGGTGCTTTATCCATCCGTAGACCGCTATGAAACGCTGTTCTCTTCCCTGGGGCGGCCTGAAGGCGTCGCCGTCCTCGCCGACAGCATGAGTGGCGAGGTTCAGGAGCATGCCTATTGGGGTGGCATGCGCGATCGTATTCCGCTGTCGCAGACCAGTGAAATGGCACCTAGCGGCATGGCCCACGCTATTCATGATGGCTCCCGCATTCGGGTGATCCCGCACGACAATGCGTGCCTGATCCGGTCGGGTCAGGATTGGGGCGACACCGAAGCATCCGAACGCGAAATGTACCTCAAGGATGTCGAGCCGGTTCTAAGGGAAGGCATGGACTTCCTGCGCGATAACGGCCGCTCGATAGGCTGTTACGCCAACCGTTATATGACCGTCGTTACGGCAGACGGGACACCTTCCGAAAAATCCTATGGCATGAGCTGGTGGAAAAGCCTGTCGGCACTGGAGCGATGGGCTGAATCGCATCCGACCCATGTCAGGATTTTCGGTGCGGCCATGAAATATCTGTCGACGCTCGGGCCGTCCGCGAAGCTGCGACTTTATCACGAGGTTACTGTCGCCCGGGCCGACGAACAGTTTTTCGAATACGCGGACTGCCACCCGCAAACCGGAATGTTGAACGCCGTGCAAGCGGCCGACGCTGCATAGGCAGCGAGCCGCACGTCGTCCGCTCTCCTACAGCACCATCTGTGTCTGGGTTACCACCGCGACCAGCTTTCCCTCGTCGGTTTCCAGCCTTGTCTGCCAGACCTGGGTACGGCGCCCACGATGCACTGGGGTTGCGGTGGCGATCACGGTGGCTCCCTCCTTCGCCGCGCCGATGAAGTTGGTCTTGCTCTCGATGGTCGTGGTGCCCTTCGCATCCTCGGGCAGATTGATCAGGGTTGCCGCAGCGCCGACCGAATCCGCCAATGCCATCACCGCACCGCCGTGGATCACATGGTTCAACGTACAGAGGTCGGGGCGAACCAGCATCCGCGCGACGACGCGATCCCTTTCGGCCTCGGTGAAAGTGACACCTTTCAATTCGGCAAATGGCATTCTCATCGAATTGACTTTTTCAAGCGGCGTCATGATCGGCCGTCCTCCCCGTTAATCTACCGTCGTCATACGCGGGCCTGCCGCCTTCGCTTCAAAGCTTCGGCGGCCTGGCACCGATAGCCCGGCGAAGCCTCCTGACCGCCGAAGTCCGCCTTCGGACGAAGGCGGTTGGCGTAGACGGGACCGGCGTATCCATCAAGCTTCGACATAACATTTTCCTGGGAGGATGGATTGCCGCGTCATGCCCGGCAATGACGTCCCTGGTAATGGCCGCCGTGACAACAACCTCATAATTCGCCATATCGTTCTCATGCGCCAATTCCCTCCCCGCCGGATCGTCTGCCTCACCGAAGAAACCGTCGAGACGCTTTATCTGCTTGGCGAGCAGGACCGAATTGTCGGTGTTTCCGGCTACGCGGTGCGCCCGCCGCGGGTCAGGCGCGAGAAGCCCAGGGTATCGGCATTCATCTCTGCCGATATTCCGAAAATCCTCAAGCTCGAGCCGGACCTCGTTCTGGCCTTCTCGGACCTGCAGGCTGACATCGTCTCTGACCTGGTCCGCGCCGGCGTCGCCGTCCATGTCTTCAATCAGCGCGACATCGCCGGCATCCTGGCGATGATCCGCGCCCTGGGCGCGCTGGTGGGCGCAGCCGAGCGCGCCGATCAACTCGCCACCGGCTATGAGGAGCGCCTTGCCAGCATCGCCTCGGCGGTGCGGCCCTGGCCGAAACCAAAGGTCTATTTCGAGGAGTGGGACGATCCCCTGATCAGTGGTATCGGCTGGGTGTCCGAGCTGATCGAAATCGCCGGTGGCGAGGACATCCTGCCCAACTTGCGTTTCCAGCAGGCGGCGAAGGACCGCATCATCTCGCCGGATCTCGTGCGTGCTGCCGCACCCGATGTCATTCTGGCGTCCTGGTGCGGCAAGAAAGTCGTTCCGGACAAAATCAGACGGCGGCCCGGCTGGAGCGAGATTCCCGCCGTTCACCGCGACCGTATCGTCGAGATCAAATCGCCGCTGATCCTGCAGCCCGGTCCGGCCGCGCTGACCGACGGGCTGGATGCGATCCTCGCCGCGTTGTGGCCTGCGGTCATGACTTCTCCACCCCACATGTCTTGACGTGTTAAAAGCTTGGGAAGCGACATGAGCAACGCGCTAGTTGCGCGGTGTCACTTCACCTTTTCCCATACGAGGGTAGTCACACTCATCTTTCCGTCGGCGGCACAAGCCAGACGTGGAAGAACGACCAATGCGGCCACCAGCGCAAACCTAAGCATGATCTTTCCTCCCTCTTGGTCTTCGCTCCGTAATTTAGATTCAAAATGGCTGGCCGCGAGGCTTCCGACAATCAAGGTAGTTTACATTGATCCCGTCATATTCAGAAGAGCCCACTAGCGTTTCCTGTTGCCGCTTTCAGAATCGCAGCTGCGTCCATACACTACGCTCTCAGATTTCGCGCGCCATGGAGACAGGAATGCCCGGGAACCGCAATATTCTGTTTCTCATCATCGGCGCACTTATCGTGGCGGTGGGCGTGCTCGGCTACAGCCTCTACCAAACCAAAAAGGAACCGGAAGGCCTCCAGATCAATGTTGGCCCGAGCGGATTGAAGATACAGAACAAGTGAAACGGAATGCCTCGACCAAGATGATTTCATCCATCAAGCAGCTCTCGTTTCTGATGCTTGGTGGCTGCATCTTGTTTGCGCTGGTTCCCGCAACGCTGGCACAACAAGTCTCGCGCGAGCAGGACATCGGCGAGTTGCGGCTTGGGCAGCGTATCAGGGTCGATGACGGAACTTGCCCTGCCGGTCAGGTCAAGGAGATTTCCGGCACCAGAATGACCTCGGCGGGGATCGTCCGATCCCAAAAGTGTATTCCACGTTTAGGACCCCAGCAGAGATAGGTGTAGGCATATCCGCCCGTGGAAGAAAGGCCGGTACAGCCGCTGCCACTGCCGGTCCTCGCGGAGATCACGGGCTTGCGAAGAGTGAGCCTATTTCGACGGCTGGAACATGCATTGCAGCGTCGGCCTCGCAACCTTCGTGAAGGTTGCTCCGATCTCGGATCGTTTAGACGCCGGCACCCAATCGGTTTCGATCGTGGGCACGCCGGTCTCGCTGATCCCGCGCAGCAAAGCCGAGCGCAAATCCGCGTCTTCCACAACGGAGGCCGCATGGTCGTGAAGGCAACTGCAGACGGATTCAGGATGCTCCCAACGACCGACCATATGGGACACGCACAGGCGCACGAACTCTCCGCGCGGATCGGGTAATTTCAGCGACGATCGGATCTCGGCTCGCGCTAGGCTCCCGAGAGCGAAAAATGCAAGAATTACGATTGAACAAATTCGAAAAAACATATCGAGCCTTGCCAGCAAGACATTGCGCCAAGCGGCGTCTAGCGCGCCGCAACAACGAGAGGGGACGCGGCGATCAGCGAAGCCTGATAGCCGAATGTGCCGATACCCGGCAGGCCACCATCGGACGTGCCGGCCAAAGTGGGCCCGGCCAGCACGAAGGCGAAGGCGAGGAAGAAACTGAGGGATCGCATTTGACTGTCTCCGGTGTTGGCCGGCGCTGCCCGCCGTTTTGATTGGCCAATACGTAACGATGCGCCGTTTCCGGAGTTCTGCGTCGAAGCTGAAAATGGTTTCCTCCAGCAGGAAATTGTTTCGTCGCTACCGTCTAACGAAACAGCCGTTGGGAAATATCAATGATTTCAATAGCCCCCGTGGTTCATTGGGCCAGTTTAATCGTTCATTGGCCCAGAGAGGTGCTGTCGGAGGCACGGAGATCAGGACCAGCGAAAAAGCCATCGGTCCAAAACAGCCGAAATGTTCAGACCAAAGAGCCGAAAGCCCCGAAAGACCTCCTTGGCTTTCGCCGCTGGAAAGAACCGGTCCGGCGACCGCCGCATTGAACCTAATCCCTTACACGCCGACTCCTTCAAATCGCGTGCAACTTTTGTCGGAGGTTGCGCGTTGGCATCGACTCCCAACCGGAGGATAATGTCGTGGGCAGCGGCAGCACCGAAGTCGGCAAAGGCCCGACCCGCAAACCCGGTCGGCCAAGGGTGGAGCCGCTAGCCGGACCAGACACCTTTCCCAAGCTGCGAATCGACGGCGATGGTTCTCGCGGGACCGCGCGGGTTTGTGGCGCCATGTCGCAACAGAATGGCGACAGCGGAAGCGTATCGGCGCCGCAAAAATTCGTGCATTTGATAGGGTGCCGCGACCCAAAAGTCCGGACTCGGCCCTGGGTTCGCCCGCGCCCGATTCCGCAGCAGCAGTAAGGGGTACGTCGCGCCGAGGCCACCTACTGGATGAACTCGCCGCATTTTTGGACCGATGTGTCGCCTGATCCCCAGGGCATGATGGGGACCGAAGAGGTCGAATTCTTGGGCGATCCTTCGATCAGCTTGTCCGAATAGACCATGTAGACCAGCACGTTTCGCTTGGCGTCGCAGCCGCGCACGATTTGCATCTTCTTGAAGAACAGCGAGCGCCGCTGCCGGAACATGTCGTCGCCTTGCTCCATCTTGTTCTTGAAATGGATCGGGCCGATCTGGCGGCATGCCAGCGAGATGTCCGAGACTTCCTCGGCAAGCCCCAGCCAGCCTTTGATGCCACCCCTCTCCGGCACCGTGAAGTGGCACGCCACCCCCTCGACCTCCGGATCGTCGAGGCCATAGGTCGCAAGCTTGTCGTTCGGGCTGAGCCATTTGAACACGGTAGAGCGACGGAAAATAAGGTCCGGCTCATCGGCCGCCCATGCCCGCGATCCCGGCCATAACGCCAACACCAGCGCGAGCGCCAATACGGCCCGGCGTCCCCCTCGCACGTCATATTGGATCGTGGCGTGGCGTCTCATGGATATCTCCGTCAGCAATCCCATGGATGTAGGTGCTGAACAGCCTGCCAGAAAGGCCGCCGGTACGGGTGCCATCGGGCGTTTAATCTTATGTGAGGCTTTTTTGTTACGCTTGGCCCCAAACTCTTGGTTATCGGAAGCGTTTACGCTGGTGAAGGCGTATCTCGTCTGCAACACTTAATTTCAAGGGCGGGATTCGAGGATAATGCGCGTACGCGGGCATAGGAATAGTGTTGTGGCTGAACGGCTTTGGCGAGTTGCCATTTTGACAGCGGCTGGGGCGATCGGCGTAGCCTCACAGGCGGAAGGCGCCATCTTTTATTGGCAGAATTCCGACCCAGGCTTTTCGCAGCCCGCGCCGACGATTCCGCTGCGGCGCCCAAGACCTCGCCTTCATCCGGCGAAAAAGACCGCGCTCGGAGGGAACGAGGCGTCCAAGCCGCAGGGGCCGCTGATCATCTCGATCTCGATTATCCAACAAAAAATGAGAATCTACGACGCCAACGGTTTCTTCGCCGAAACGCCGGTCTCCACGGGCATGCCTGGCCACTCGACGCCGATGGGCGTTTTCAGCGTGATCCAAAAGCACAAGTTCCACCGTTCAAACATCTATAGCGGCGCCCCGATGCCCTACATGCAGCGGATCACCTGGTCGGGTGTTGCGATGCACGCTGGCGTGCTGCCCGGGCGTCCGGCTTCGCATGGCTGCATCCGCATGCCCATGGCCTTTGCAGTGAAGATGTGGAACTGGACCAGGATGGGTGCGCGTGTCGTTATCACGCCCGGTGAAATCACGCCGGCCAGCTTTTCTCATCCCTTTCTTGCTAGCGTGAGGGGTTCGCCCCAGCCGACGGCAGCCGACGAACCGAAGCCGAGCGCGCCGAGGGCGGCCAAAGTCGACAAGATGGACACCGCGGGCGCCTTCGCGGGGACACACGTTGAACTGAGATCAACCCTCGGGCACGATGCCAACGCAAAGCCTGCGGTGGACGGGACAAGGGCTTCCGCGCTGCAGAGGCGAACAGCAGATGCCGGCAACGCGGGGGCGAATCCCCCAGTCTCGATGTCCGATGCAACACCCGCCGGTGGCAGGGCCCTGGCGTCCGCGCAAGCCGTCTCCGACAAACCCGGCGATTCATCCAACATCGAAGCAGCGAATTCGAAGGCTGCGCCGGACAATGCGAAGCACGATGACGTCGCTTCGTCGGACGACGGATCCGCTGACAACAATCGAGCCGAGGGCAAATCGTCCGAAACCGGCGGCGAGGCGCTAAAGGTCGAGGCCGCCCCGATCGTCACGAACAAGGCCGAGGTGGCAGAAGTTGCTGCCCAGATGGACGACGTGAAGGTTCAGCCGTCGAAAGCCGATGCCTCGAAGTCAGGTGATAGGACAAACGAGAAGCCCGAGGATGGCGTTAAGGTGGTGGCCGCTCCCGCCGTACTTCCGGAACCGGACAAGGATCAGGCCCGCCCGGGCGACGTCTTGAAGGCAGGCGCACCTAAAGTCGATCCGGCTGCGGCGTCCAGGCGCGCTGGTCAGATCGCGGTGCTGGTCAGCCGCAAGGACTCGAAGCTCTATGTCCGGCAGAATTTCGCTCCGCTGTTCGAGGCGCCCGTGACGATCGCGCCAAGCGACCGGCCGCTTGGAACGCATGTATTCACCGCGCAGGTCGACAAGCGCGATGTCAATGTCCTGCACTGGTCGGTGGTCTCGCTCCCTGCACCAACCAGGTACGCCGATCGCCGCGGCGAAGGCGAGCGCAGCTCACGCTGGCGGAAGATCGCCGCCGCAGTCCCGATCGAGGTGAAGCCGTTGCCGCTGCCGGATAGTCCGGCCGAAGCATTGAATCGTCTCACCGTCCCCGCGGACGCCATGGCAAGAATTGCCGAGGCGCTTTCGACCGGCGGATCGATCATCGTGTCGGATCAGGGCATCGGCGTCGGCGAAAATGGCGAGGGAACGGATTTCATCGTTTCGTTACGGTAGGCCTTAGCCTTTTCCGTTCGGCCGCCGGTCGCTTTGGGCCGGAGGCTGGGCTAAAAGACCGCCGGCATGGACCAATCCCCGACGCGAGCCTCGACGCCCCGACCGCAGATCAGTGCGGCGCAAGATGCGCTCGACCGGCTGACTTTTCTCGGCTGGCTTTGGGGCTTGACCGCAATTGTCGCCGGGATGGCGGCTTCGTTCGTTCTGTTCGGCTACGCGCTGATTTACTGGCGCAACGCCGACATGGATCTCATGGTGATCTACAACGCCCTTGTCCTCAACGACGGCAAGCCGCAGCTGTTCTTCGATCATACCGGCTACATCACTATCCTGTCGGTGAAGGTCTGGTTTAAGCTGCTGCACGCCCTCGGCTTGCTCGACGGCTATTCGCTTTCAGCGATTCCGCCGGTCTCTGACCGCAGCGCCTTCGAAACCGCGATGACCGACGCGGTTCGCGCCGGGCGCGTTCTCGCCTTTCTCATCGCGAGCGGTTGCGTGCTGGTTTTTGCGGCGCTTATGCGTGTCATCGTACGCGACTGGCGCGTCGCGCTGATCGCAACCTTTGCGTTCGCCTTCTCCGGGGGCGTGGCCGTGCATTCGCGCATTTTGCGCACCGAACTGGTCGCGGCATGTCCGGTCATCTTCGCGCTACTGATCCTGATTGCAATCGGGCGCCGCGCCCGCGTTGCGCGCCCGCTCGGGCTGGCGGTGGCGGCTGCGCTCTGCGTGTTCGGTCTCGAGAGCAAGGTGCAGGCGATCCTGCTGATCGGCATACTGCCGGTGCTGATATTGCCTTTCGGAAGCGCGCAAGGCGCCAGCGTCGCGTTCTGGCGTCATCCGCGATCGGGTTGGGCAGCGGCAATCATGGCCGCTGTTGCGGCGATGGCGGCGGCATGGGCAGCCTGGCCGCTCATCGTCACTGGCTTTGATTGTGCGCTGCTCGATGCCGCGCAATTCCATCCCCTGTTGCTCGGCCGCTTCGGCATCTATCAGGCCGCGCTGATCGTCCTGATCGGTGGCTGCATGATCGCCTACGCTATGATCTGGCGCGTCGGCGCCGCCGAGACGTTGGCGTCGATGTTGGCCATTGCCGCCGGCGCCTTGCTGGCGCTGCTCGCGCTCAATATCGAATACAATGCCGGCAACGTGATCGCGGTGTTCAACCCGCTGGAGAAAATGCTGGCCTTTGCGGATGCCGACACGGCGGCTGCGGTCGGGGAATCCGGCCTGTCGGGAGTTCTTTGGCTCTTGCTTGATGGGATCGCATCGGTTCTCGCGCGCTACAGTTTCGTGCTGCACTCCTCGCCACGTCCGACCGTATTTCTCATTTGGCTGATCGTGCCCGGCATCATCTCAGCCTGGTTACGTGGCGAAAGACAGACCGCGATCCAGGCCCTCGTGCTGCTGCTGGCAGCGGCCGCGGTAGACGCACTCGGCGTGCGGCGCGGATTGAAATCCGAATATTTCATCTTCACCGATCCCCTGATCATCCTCGCCGGCGCGATCATGCTCGATTCCTTCACCGACCTGCGCTTTCACAAATGGGCTTACCCTGTCGCGCTGGCTCTGCTTGGATTGCATATCGCGGTCGGCCAGGCCGAGCCCGTCAAATACGCCTTCATGCGGAGGGGGCCGGAACCGATATGTGAGTGGAATCGGCATTACCTTCCGCTGCTGCGGCTCCCCTGGTGTCCTGCCACCGCTCCATAACGGCTTATTGAAACACATCCGCGCGCCGGTTGGGCTAATCTCGGCCAGCCTTGATGGTGCGAATCGTGGGGCTTGCAATGATCGACCGCAGGACAATTCTCACTTCAATGCTGGGCGGGCTGGGCCTGGCCCGGACGCGGACGGCGTACGCGCAGGCGGGCATGACCAAAGTTACCGCCTACGCCTTTTCCTTTCCCGCACTGGCGGGAGGCGAAATCAGGCTTGCCGATTATGCCGGCCGGCCGGTGCTGGTGGTCAACACCGCATCATTGTGCGGTTTCACGCCCCAATACGCCGGATTGCAGCAACTCTGGACCGAGTTTCATGATCGAGGCTTGATTATTGTCGGCGTTCCCTCCAACGATTTCGGGGCCCAAGAGCCCGGTGGCGCCCCGGAAATCGCGCAAACCGCTCAGCACCAATATGGCGTGACTTTTCCGATGGCGGCAAAGGCCGTCGTGAGGGCACGGAGGCGCATCCATTCTACAGGTGGGCTGCCAATGCGCGGCCGAATGATGTTCCCCATTGGAACTTCCACAAATATCTGATTGGCCGCGATGGCTACATCGCTGAGGTCTTTCCTGAAACCGTCGAACCCCTGGACACGCGGGTCAAGACCGCGGTCGCGCGGGCGCTGGCCGACTCCTGACGCAACGCATCAGATATTGCCGCCGACCTCGCGAAATTAACCGGTTCGACCGACAAATTCAGCGGTGGTGAAAAGGCCGTTGCCGTGGCTGCGCCGGCCCAACTAGGCTATGATGAATCGGGACAGCAAATCGCTCGGGGCGACAGTAGCCGCCAAGGCGTGCGCGCGATCACGACAGGGGAAGAACAACATGCGAATTGCGGCAGGTTTGATCTTTGCAAGCGCGGTTTCGCTGGGCGTGACAGGCGCAGCGTGGTCGCAGACCCCCGCCACCAAGAGCGTGGCGCCAGCCGCGGCGGCTGCGCCGGCCCCGGCCCCCGCAGCGGTGGCAAAGGCGCCTTGCGCAAATCCGGATGCGCTTGGGATCGGTCGCGTCGTTGAGATCGACACCACCGGCGGACCGGGGTTCGGTTTCGAGCACTTCAAGCAGCTCGATTTCCTGCGCGACAAGGAAATCGTGCTGACGTTCGACGACGGCCCGTGGCCGCTCAATACGCCCTCGGTGCTCAAGACGCTTGCGGAAGAATGCACGACCGGCGTTTTCTTTCCGATCGGCAAGCACTCGACCTACTATCCGGAGATCCTGAAACAGGTCGCCGCGGCCGGCCACACCATCGGATCGCATACCTGGTCGCACGCGACGCTGACCAACAAGAAACTGACCGAAGATCAGCGCAAGGAAGAAATCGAGAAGGGCTTTAGCGCGGTGAAGTGGGCGTTGGGCGCATCGCCCTCACCCTTCTTCCGTTTCCCGGCGCTGCAGCACCCGCCCGAGATGGTGACCTATCTTGGCTCCAGGAACATCGCGATGTTCTCTTGCGACCTCGACTCCTTCGATTTCAAGGCGCGCAATCCGCAACAGGTGATCGACGTCACCATGAAGAAGCTCGACAAGCTGGGTAAGGGCATCATCCTGATGCACGATTTCCACAAACATACCGCAGAGGCGCTGCCCGCCCTGCTGCGCAAACTGAAGGCCGGCGGCTACAAGGTGGTGCAGATGAAGGCAAAGACACCGGTCGAGACCATTGCGCGATATGACGAAGAGGTTTTGAAAGACGCCAAGCTGCCGACGGTAAGTTCTCGGCCCGTCTCCAGCGTGGTGCAGACGATTTCGGAATAAGCGAGCGGCGTGTGAAAACGCCTGCGTCGGCGGTCCGCATTGACGGCTTCGTCATCGTGTCCGCCGACGGAATGCTGGCGAACGCCGACCGCGTGATGCCGGACGAACTGAAATTCGAGGGCGACAAGCAATTTTTCACCGCCGCCCTCGACCGCGCCGACCTGATCGTGCATGGTCGTCACTCCCATGAAGGCCAGCCGAACTCGCCGCGGCGAAAACGCCTCATCTTGACGCGAAGCATCGGCAGCATCGCGCCTGATCCATCCGATCCCAGGGCAACGCTGTGGAATCCGGCCGGGGCTTCGTTCGAAGCCGCCTGCGGCTACGCCGGCGTGCCTTCAGGCACGATTGCGATCATTGGCGGACCCGATGTGTTTGCCATGTTCCTGGACCGCTACGACACCTTCTGGCTATCACTGGCGCCGCGGGTCCGACTGCCGGGTGGCGAGCCGTGCTTCCCGGGCGTCCCCCAGCATTCACCGCAGGAAATTCTGGCAACGCATGGCTTGAAGGCCGGCGAAAGCCAGGTCCTCGATATCGCCGAGGCCGTCAGCGTGACGCCGTGGCGGCGAGCATTTTAGAAATGACGTCTTAGACGTCGTAGGCGGGCTCAGCCGGCCGCGTGATCCGGCCATATCCCGCAATCATGAACAATGCACCGATGAGCGACAGATTTTTCAACGCATGGACCATGTTGTTCCGCGAGTCGGCGCCGGTCTGATTCCAGAAGTCGTGAAAGTAGAAGGTCGTGCCGGCCACGAACAGGATAAGCAGGATCGCAAAGAAGCGCGCGCCGAAATTGAGCGCGATCATGAGGCCGCAGATCAGTTCAAGCGAACCCGCCGCAATCGCCAGCATCTGCGGCATCGGCATCCCGGTCAGGCTTTCAAGCTGTGAGGTGTAGGTTGCGAGTGCCGCCGGAAGAACGATCTTCGCCGTCATTTGCGCCGTCGCCGTCAGATCCAGAAGCTTGGAGGCTCCAGAAACGATGAAGAGAACGGCGAACAGAACTCGCCCGAAGGTAATGAACGCTGGCATGGTCGGCCTCACTGGATGCTGCAATCGCCGGGTGCTGGACGGCGGAACGATTATGGTCGTTCCGCTTCAGCTTTTCAAACGGTCAAATCGCTTCCGCGTCCGACCTTGATCGCCAACTGGAATTGGCAAGTGCGGACTAACCAAAGAGCGACGGTTGCTGGCGACCAGCGCGCTCCTGCGCTTCGACGGCAGCAACCGCCGTCATGTTGAGAATGCCGCGCGCGGTCACCGAGGGGGTAAGAATATGAGCTGGCCGGGAGGGTCCGATCAGGATCGGCCCGACCGGCAGCGCGTCGGCCAGTGCCTTGATCATCTGATAGGCGACGTTGGCGGTGTCGAGGTTCGGCATGATCAGGATATTAGCCTCTCCCTCCAGCTTCGAGTGAGGCAGAATCATTTTCCGTGCGGTTTCCGAAAGCGCAGTGTCGCCCTGCATTTCACCATCCGCCTCGATTTCGGGATGGTTCTGCTTCAGCAACGCCGTGGCGCGGCGCATTTTGCGCGAGGAGTCGGTGTCGTAGCTGCCAAAATCGGAATGTGACACGAACGCGATTTTTGGCTTGATATTGAAGCGCTGCACATGGATCGCCGCGAGCGCCGCCATCTCCGCCAGTTCCTCGGCGCTCGGGTTCGGCCGCACCTGCGTATCCGCGATGAAATAAGCTCCCTTGCTGGTGATCATCAGCGCGAGCGCCGCGAAATCGCTCACGCCGGGGAGAAAGCCGACGATCTCGCGCACGTGACGCAGATGGCTCATGTAGCGGCCGTCGACGCCGCAGATCATGGCGTCGGCTTCGCCACGACTTACGGCAAGCGCGGCAATCACGGTCGCATTGGTCCGCACCATCGTGCGTGCGGCCTCGGGGGTCACGCCGTGCCGGCCGGCAATATCGATATAGGACTGGACGTAGGAGCGATAGCGCGGATCGTCCTCGGGGTTGACGAGATCGAAATCCCGGCCGGCCTTTATGGCGAGGCCAAACTTCTTGATCCGCGCTTCCACCACCGATGGACGCCCGACCAGTATCGGCCGCGCCAGCTTCTCCTCCAGGACGACCTGCGTTGCGTGCAGCACGCGCTCGTCTTCGCCCTCGGCGTAGATCACACGCACCGGTTGGGTCTTTGCCTTGGCAAACACCGGCTTCATGACGAGCCCCGAGCGGAACGCGAAGCGCTCGAGTTGAGCGTTGTAATCGTCGAAATTGGCGATCGGCCGGGTGGCGACGCCCGAATCCATGGCCGCTCTTGCAACCGCGGGAGCAATGCGCAGGATCAGCCGCGGATCGAACGGGCTCGGGATCAGCGAGCCCGGGCCAAACCCCTGCGCTTCGCCGCTGTCAAAGCCGGGCGCCACCGCGTCCGACGGCGGATCGCGTGCGAGCTGCGCGATCGCATTCACCGCGGCGTGCTTCATGTCCTCATTGATCGCCGTGGCGCCGACGTCGAGCGCGCCGCGAAAGATGAACGGAAAACACAAAACGTTGTTGACCTGGTTGGGAAAGTCGGAACGCCCGGTGCAGATCATCGCATCGGGACGCGCCTTTCGCGCTTCATCCGGCATGATCTCCGGGTTTGGGTTGGCGAGCGCCATCACCAGCGGCTTGTCCGCCATCCGTTTGACCATGTCTTGCGTCAGCACATTGGGAGCCGACAGGCCCAGAAAAATATCGGCGCCGTCGATCACCTCCGCCAGCGTGCGCTTGTCGGTCTTCTGGGCATAGACCGCCTTCCAGCGGTCCATAAGCGCTTTGCGGCCCTCGTACACCACGCCGTCGATATCGACGACCCAGATATTCTTGTGCTGCGCGCCCAGCGAAACCAGGAGATTGAGACAGGCGATCGCTGCCGCGCCGGCGCCAGAGGCAACGATCTTGACGTCCTTGAGCTTTTTGCCGTTCAACAACAGCGCATTGGTGATCGCGGCGCCGACGATAATGGCCGTGCCATGCTGATCGTCGTGAAATACCGGAATTTTCATGCGCGCCTTTAGTTGCGCCTCGATCTCGAAGCACTCCGGGCCCTTGATGTCTTCAAGATTGATGCCGCCGAAAGTCGGCTCCAGCGCTGCGACGGTCTCGACCACGCGCTCGACGGTGTCGGCGGCGATTTCAATATCGAACACATCGATGCCGGCGAATTTCTTGAATAGAACCGCCTTGCCCTCCATGACCGGCTTTGACGCCAGCGGCCCGATATTGCCGAGGCCCAGCACGGCGGTACCGTTGGAAACCACGGCAACGAGATTGGCGCGGGTCGTCAGCGCGGCCGCTTGGGCGGGATCGGCGGCAATCGCGGTGCAGGCGGCCGCAACCCCCGGCGAATAGGCCAACGCAAGGTCGCGCTGATTGGCGAGCGGCTTGATTGCCTGAATCTCAAGCTTGCCCGGCCGCGGCAGCCGGTGATAGGCGAGCGCCGCCGTGTGAAGATCTTCAGTATAGGACGGCATGCATGCTCCAGCGTGTCAGGCCAGGGGTCAGTTTTCCGGCGGATCGAAGGTGCATGTGAAGCACGCACAGCGGCCTTCGCGCAACATCTGAAACGGCTGACATCAACAGCCCCAGGGAGTAAGGACTGTGGCCAGTTAGACACCCCTACCCGCAGCATTCGGCAAGGATTGCACCTTGAGGTGGACACACCGATGCGATCCCGCGACGCATTCACGCCCGAGTGCTGCAATAACTTGGCCCTCGGGAAACGAAGAGGGCGCAGGGAATGCCGGGTGATGACCTCACCCATGGCCCACCTGCAAATAAAAAAAGCAGGCGGCAGTCCACCACAGGTTTAGCCGGATCAACCGGCATTCCCTGCGCGATGGTTTACCGCTTATATCGCGATCTCCTCGGGGACCGGGCTTTCTTGCCCCCGTCGCCAGCGTGATGCGAAGCATCATCGCCAACTTGACCTCAGCGTCGGGAGGCCGGGACCACGCGACTTCACCGTCCGCGCCGGCCACGTTCGTCTGACGTGCCCTCCGCGTCCATCGCATCCCCGCCTCACGTGTCGTGACGACCGCGCGTACGTCCCTCTTCATCGAGGCAGGATGCGCGAGAAGATCGTTCTGATTTGCCCGACGCCGCAAGCGCCGATACCTGCGGCAGATTGGCACGACGGGCAATTTCCGCATGGCGCGCATGCAGGAATTGCCTGCCGCCGAAGGCGCAACGCGCCATCTTATCGATTCATAACGGCGAATCACGATCCGCCCTACGACGTCCGTAGATCGGGGTAGACCGCAATTGGCTGGCCCCTGGTCAGAACGACGCGAATGACCCAAACCGGACTCCTAGTAGGGCGGAGTCTTTCGTCGTCTCTGTATTTTGGCCGCTTCGACCCACCAGGATAAGTCGTCGGCGAAGCGCGGGAACGCTTGTTCAAGGGCATGTCCGCCTTCGCCGACGGGCGCGGCCTCGGCCGATAAGGTTGTCCTGATAGAGCCTACGGAGATCGTACTTGAAACCACCACCATCCCCATCTCGGAAAGGGTGCCGTGCCAGGCCGTCGCAGCTCGCGCGCCAGCCAGTCTCCCGGCCGAATAGCTGACGATCGCCGCCGGCCGCCAAAACCACTCTTCCAGGAAATGGTCAGTGAGGTTTTTCAGGCCAGGTTGGACACCCCAATTGTATTCGCCCGTGACGAAGACGAACCCGTCTGCGTTACGTATTTTTTCCGCCAACTGTTCGAGCCGCTCCGGGGCTTGGCCTTTCGGGTATTCCTTGTACATCCGGTCGAGCATCGGCAAATCAATCGCCTTGGCATCAATCAGCTCGACGTCGTCACCCCGCTGGCGCAGCCGCTCGACCACGAACTGCGCCAGTCGAATGCCTGTGCGATCGGAACGATAAGATCCGTAAAACACGAGTATGCGGTTTCCCATAGTCAGCCTCCGTCATCGCTAGTCAGGGCTAAATCGGCAGGTCGCGACCAGACTGTTCGGCCACCATGTATTCGGCGTACCAGTCCGGCCAACTTTCATCATGCACACCGCCAGTCCGCTTCTCGTGCTCTCCGTGCGCGGCGGCGGCGCGGCGAAGTGCAGCGGCAAGGTCAGCCGGCGAGGAGAACGCGGTCTCATCGGCGTCTACGCGCCCGGGCAATCGCGTGGTGATCTCCTGTAGCAGCCAGGTGTTGCCGTCCGGATCGCTCAAGGAAGCGAACGAAACATAACTGCGCCCCGCGGGATCGCGTCCGCTCAGAGGTGGCTGTCCCGGTCCGGCGCGGTGAAAGACGTCGCTGACCTTTGCGCCATGAGCGACGAGCTCTGCGCGGGCTACCTCGATGTCGGAGACGATCAGATAGATATTCTGTGCCGAGCCGGGGGCCGCGGATGTCAGCCCCTTGCCGAAATGAATCGATGCCGGCGATCCCGGCGGCGTGAATTGCACCACTCGGAAAGAGTCGCCGACGGCAAAGTCTGCGTCCAGTCGCCAACCAAGGCTGCTGTAGAAGGATTTTGAGCGGTCGACATCCGATACCGGAATGACGACGGCCTCGAGCTTGAAATCTGCTTTCTGTTGGCGCTGTTGCTCTGACGCGGCTCCGCTCGGTTTTTGGATTGTGTTCACGTTCAACTCCTCTGCTGTTCAGCGTGCTGCCTGAGAATGTGTTGTCTCATGGCTATCGCACGTAGACATCGCTCGGTCGTTGAGAAGCTGCGGAAAATCGAGATGTATCCTTCCACAAAGCGGAAGAGTCGATTTGACGTCCTCAAGCCAGTTGCAGTGCGCGTGTGCCGTCCAGGCTACGGCTTGCGGAGAATTGCCGCGCTGACACCCTATGAAGTTTGCGATGATGCTCACTTCAGCGTCGCGTGGAGTACTTCACGGTTTGTCTTATTTGGACGAGGTGCGTTCCCGACGTTCGCGTAACGCGACCTGTTTGGGCATGCTGCCGAGAAGAGCCTTGAAGCGCGGTACCGCCAAATCAAGAAATGCGCGCAATTTGACCGGCATGAAGCGATTTGGCGAATAGACGAAATTGACGGGTCGCGGCGGCGGCTGAAAATCCTGAAGTACGGATATAACGCCGCCCGATCTAATCAATTCGGCAACCTGGTAGGAAAACACAACCGTGAGTCCCAGGCCCGCGCGAGCGGCATCCAAGGCCGACTCTGTGTTGCTCACAACGAGCCGGGATCGTACCGGGACGGCATATTCCGTCTTGTCGCGTTTGAACCTCCACAGTGAGGGGGAATGCATCGCCGGATAGGTGATGCAGTCGTGGGTGGTGAGGTCGTCCGGTGATCGAGGCATCCCGCGAGATTTCAGATAGTCCGGGCTCGCGCACATCACGCGACGAATTTCTCCAGCCTTCACCGCGATCAGGCTGCTGTCGGTAAGTTCGCCAATCCGAAGGGCAACGTCGATTTGCTCTTCCCAGAAATTGACCGGGCGATCCTGCAGACCCAGCTGGACGTCGACATCGGGAAATTTTGCCAGAAACTCCACAATGATCGGCTGCAAATACAGGCGGCCCATCGCAATGGGTGCTGACACGACCAGATCGCCTCGAGGCGTCGTGTACTCGCCTGAAGCGGCGCGCTCGGCCTCAGCCATATCTGCGAGGATGCGCTTGGCGGCAGCAATGTAGGAACGCCCCGCGTCGGTTGGGACCAGCATTCGGCTCGATCGGGTAAACAGCTTGGTTTGCAAGTGCGCCTCGAGCTCGGACACCTTTCGGCTCACGGTCGCAAGCGGCGCGTTCTGACGGCGCGCCGCTGCCGACAGGCTGCCGGCTTCGGCAACCGCCAGAACGATCGACATAGCCTCGAAACGATCCATTGGATGTTTCCATTTTTTGGAAGGATATATCTCGATTTTGCCAGATACCCAGCACTTTTGAAAGGGTCTATCTCCGATCCGCCATCACGGAAAACGGGCCACGCACAGGAGATGAAGATGACGACGACCCAAGCCAAAGGCACCGCCCTCGTTACCGGCGCATCGAGCGGCATCGGCGCGATCTATGCCGACCGGCTCGCGAAGCGAGGCTACGACCTCATTCTTGTCGCGCGCAACAAGGCGCGGCTCGCAACGCTGGCCCGTCGGCTCCGCAATGACACCGGGCGAAATGTGGAAACGGTCGAGGCCGATCTCACGTCTTCGGCTGATCTGCGGCGCATCGAGGACATCCTGCGCAGCGACGCCCGGATCACCACGCTAGTCAATAACGCGGGCGTGGGCTCAGCCCTACCGTTGCTCGATGCCGACGTCGACAAGATGGAGGATTTGATCCATCTGAACGTCACCGCACTCGCGCGCCTTACCTATGCGGCGGTCCCTGGATTTGTCGGTCGCGGTGGCGGCACGTTGATCAACGTATCCTCGATTGTCGCGATCGCGCCGGAACTGCTGAACGGCGTCTATGGTGGCAGCAAGGCTTTCGTATTGGCACTTGGCCAGTCGCTTGTTCACGAGTTCGCCGACAAGGGCCTCCGCATTCAAACCGTTCTGCCGGGCGCCACCGCCACGGAGTTCTGGGACATTGCGGGCAAGCCCGTCCACCAGCTCCCGGGCCAGATCGTGATGTCTGCCGACGACATGGTCGACGCTGCATTGGCCGGTCTCGACCTTGGT
>DASQOU010000127.1:0-3229 GCA_035644295.1 Bradyrhizobium sp. | reverse complement strand
CCTAAGAAGCTGTCGACCTCGAGCTTCAGCCGTTCGGATTGCGATGACAGTCCGTTGGCGGCGTCGAGCAGCTTCGACGCGGAGGTGCCGAGTTCGCCGGAAGCTTTCGCGACCCCGACAATGTTGTCATTGACGTCTTTGGTGCCGTTCGCCGCCTGCTGCACGTTGCCGGAGATTTCGCGCGTCGCCGCTCCCTGCTGCTCGACGGCCGTTGCTATGGCATTGGAGATCTCGTTGATTTCGGCGATGGTGGCGCCAATCGACTGGATCGCGCCGACGGCTTCGCTGGTCGCGGCCTGAATGCTCTGGATCTGCGTCGAAATCTCTTCCGTCGCCTGCGCGGTCTGGTTGGCCAGCGCCTTCACTTCGCTGGCCACCACCGCGAATCCCCGGCCGTGCTCGCCGGCGCGCGCCGCTTCGATGGTGGCGTTCAGGGCCAGCAGATTTGTCTGGCTGGCGATGTTCTGGATCAGCGTCAATACTTCGCCGATCTTATGGGTGCCGGCTGCCAGGCCCTCGACCACGGTGTTGGTGCGGCGGGCCTCGTCGGCCGCCTTTCCTGTAACTTTGGCGGAGCGCATCGCCTGTTGCGCGATCTCGCTGATCGAGGCTGTCAGCTGCTCGGCCGCCGAGGCGACCGTTCCGACATTGAGCGAGGCCTGAGTAGATGCAGTGGCGGCCGCAGCCGTCTGTCGCGCCGCTTCGCCGCTGATGCCGCTCATCGATGAGGACATGCCCTGCATTTCGCGAGCAGCCACGGCGACGGCCTCGACGATGTGGCCGACCTTGCGCTCGAACTCGCTGGCAAGCCGGCGCAGCGCCGCGTCGCTTTCCTGTTTGGCTTTCTGGTCGGCCTCCGCACGGTTGGCATTGGCGCGAGCTTCGGCGGCGGTCGCCGATTCGGCCTCGGCGGTCTTCTGCGCGGTTGTCTCGAACAGCCGCGCTAGTTGATGGGCGACCCAGAGCAGCACGCCGGCCTCCAGGATGAGAATGCCCGCGTGAAGAACCACGCGCCCGAAGTCAGCTCCGCCCGGGAATATTGCGGCCGGAATGATGAAATTCAGCACCAGATGATGCAGGGCGACGGCAACCGTTCCGACCAGGATCGGCCGGTAGTCGCAATAGGCGACGAGGCACGCCAGCGCCGCGAAGAAGTACATGTGCATGTCGATCTGCCAGGGATGTCCCGACAGCTGGAACGTAAACACCGAAACCCCACCCATCAGCGCGACCGCAACGAGCAGGTTGGTCGAAAGCCCATTGCCGGCGGCGCGCCAGGACAGCGTGGCGGCGGTCGCGAGCGCGACGGTGAGAAGGGTCGGCAGCAGCCAGTCCGCGCCGCGGGCCATGCCAATCGCCAGTGCGATCGGGACATGCAACCAGAGCAGTGCGATCAAAGCCTTGCTGGCGGTTTCGCGCAAAGCGTCCAGGTCCTTGCTGCCGATATTCATACTCAAATTTCCTTGTCTCGGTCGTTGAAGCAGCCGGCGATGGCTTGGGGGTCGATCGTCAGCCACGCGCCAGCCTGGCGCAAACGGATCAGGCCTTCATGATCGTTGGGTCTGACCACAAGCAGGGCCGTAACGGCGGTCGTTCTGACGATCGCGGCGTCGGCCGAAGCGGTGGCCTCGAAAATTTGCCGGGAACTCCACCACGGTGGAAAGGCAACCGCCACAACCGCGGCGCCGGGAGGAACCTGGAGCGACAGCGCGGCGACCGCGCCAACGCTCACGAGCAACAGAGCCGCGGCGTTGAGCCAGGCCGGCCAGCAAGACGTCGTGATGTTCTGTGCCCGCCCCATTCAGAACGGAATATCCGAACAAGACTAATTGCAGGTGAATTTTCCCAAGCCCGTAAAAATTACGGCAGCGCTCGCGTCGTGCTTTCATCGCAAGCACGCTGGAATACCGAGATACCTGCTGTCGCGAGTGTTGATGGCAATGTGATCGATCAGGTTACGCCGCCGGCACCGGCAATGCGGTGACCGACTTGATCTTCTCCATCGCAAAACGCGACGTGACATTCTTCAGCGGCACCGCGCCGATCAGCTTCTTGTAGAACACGTCGTAGCTCTGCATGTCCGCGACCACGACGCGCAGCATGTAATCGACGTCGCCCGCCATCCGGTAGAACTCCATCACCTCCGGCATGGCGCTGACCGCATCGGCGAAGGTCCGAAGCCAGGCCTCGGAATGATCGGCGCTCTCGACCGACACGAAAACCGAGATGCCAAGCCCGATCTTGTTCTGGTCGACCAGCGCGACCCGCCGCAGGATTACCCCGTCGGCCTCCAGCCGCTGGATTCGCTTCCAGCACGGCGTCGATGACAGTCCTACCCGGTCGCCGATCTCGGCGACGGACAGCGAGGCATCCTCCTGCAGCACCATCAGAATCTTGCGGTCAATGGCGTCGAGGCGGCGGTTGGGTTCGAGAACGTGAGCGGCGAGATCGGTCATGAGAAGAACTTTGTTCCATTTACGGGGGCAATATCCCTCATATATAGAAAATTCTTCTAATACAAGCCCGTCATTGGCCGGTCTGGGCCGGACTGGAGGCTTGGCCGTGGCTCAAAAGCTCATCAACTTCAGCACGTTGCGGGGCGGCAAAAGCGCCCCCGAAACGGGTGCATTTCAGCGCCGCGGCAGCGGAGGCGAACCGAAGGGCCTCAAGCAGACCCTGTTTTTCGGTGATGGCGAGTGCAAAGGCGCCATGGAACACGTCGCCCGCGCCCAGCGTGTCCACGGTGTGCACCGGGAAAGCCGGCGTCTGCTGCAGATTCTGGTGCTCGTCGAGCCAGATCGTGCCCTGCGCGCCCCGCGTTCCCGCCAGAAACGACGGGGTCAGCTTGGCAATCTTTTTGAGCGCCTCGCCGTCGTCGGCTACTCCGGCGGTCTCCTGCAGGGGCTCGCTGGAGAATACCAGATGCGATGAAGCGGTGAGCATCCCCTCCCGCAGCGACATCGCACGGTCGACGTCGACGATGACAGGAATGCCGCGCCTGCGGGCCTCGACGCAGAGATCGGTGCAGAATGCCGCGCAGCGGCTCTCGGTCAGGATGGCGTCGCAGTCTTCCAGCAGCTTGTCGGTGTCGGGCAACTGGACCTTCCACAATTCCGGATCGCGGAACGTCACGATGGTGCGCTCGCCGCTCGGGTCGATCATGATGTTCGAGATCGGCGTCACCAGGCCCGGCATATGCACGATGTGCTTGGTGTCGATGCCCTCATGC
>DASQOU010000126.1:0-12251 GCA_035644295.1 Bradyrhizobium sp. | reverse complement strand
GCCTATGACGCGCTCGCGCCCCATATGTCGAAGGAAACGCTGGAATATCATCACGACAAGCATCACCAGGCCTATGTGACCAACGGCAACAATCTGCTGAAGGGGACCGAATTCGAGGGCAAGTCCCTGGAGGACATCGTCAAGGGCTCGTTCGGCAAGAATGCGCCGCTCTTCAACAATGCCGGCCAGCACTACAACCACCTGCATTTCTGGAATTGGATGAAGCCCAATGGCGGCGGCAGCAAACTGCCCGGCCGTCTGGAAAAGAAGATCACCGAGGACCTCGGCGGGCTCGAGAAGTTCAAGACCGATTTCGCCGCGGCCGGCGTCGGCCAGTTCGGTTCGGGCTGGGCTTGGTTGTCGGTGAAGAACGGCAAGCTCGAAATCTCAAAGACCCCCAACGGCGAAAGCCCGCTGGTGCACGGCGCCACGCCGATCCTCGGCGTCGACGTCTGGGAGCACTCCTATTACATCGATTATCGCAATCGCCGTCCGGATTATCTGAAGGCATTCGTCGATCATCTGGTGAACTGGGAATATGTCGACCAGCTGTTCTCGAAAGCCTGACCTGACGCGCCGTCAATCCCGGAGAAGGCGGTAGCCCGAGCTGCCGCCTTTTTCATTTGCCCTGCCGTTTTGCGGTGCTTGCGGGGACCGCGGGCTTGCGGCAAAACCAGCGCTGCCGGCGGCTCGTTCTGGGAAAGCTTGAGATGAACTATCTTCTGGTTTTTATCGGTGGCGGTCTTGGTTCGACGCTGCGCCATGTGGTCAACATCGTTTGTCCGCGCCTCTTCGGAACGAACTTTCCGTATCACACCTTCATCATCAACATCACCGGTTCGACCATCATGGGCCTGATCGCGGGATATCTGGCGTTCAAGGGCGACGCGTCGCAGCACTGGCGGCTGTTCCTGATGACCGGCATTCTCGGCGGCTACACCACCTTCTCGGCGTTCTCGCTCGATGCGGCGGTGCTTTACGAGCGGGGCGAGGTCGCCCTTGCCCTGCTCTACGTGCTGGGATCGGTCGTGCTTTCCATTCTGGGCCTGTTCGCCGGCCTCGCGCTGGTGCGTCATCTGGCATGAGCCGCCGCGAGGCCGAACCCCGTCCCGGCCGCATCCGAAAACCCATCGGCTGGTCGATGATCGTGATCGGGGTGCTGGTCGCGATCAGCGCGTTCCTGGTCTATCGGCGCGACGGTATCGATGGCGTCACGGCCATCCTGACCAACGATCTCGCGCTGTTCGGCGGCATCCTGCCGCGGGTGCTGGCGGGCTGCCTGCTCGGCGCGTTCATCGCGGAAATCCTGCCGCACGAGAAGGTCTCGCAATCGCTCGGGCCGCAGTCTGGCTTGAAGGGATTGCTGATCGGAACCGCGTTCGGGGCGATCCTGCCGGGAGGCCCTTTCACCGCCTATCCGGTCGCGAGCGCGCTGCTTTCGGTCGGCGCCGATTTCGGCGCGACCATCGCGTTGGTCGTGAGCTGGACGCTGATCGGTTATGGCCGCGCGGTCGCCTGGGAATTGCCGATCATGGGCACCGACTTCACGCTGTGGCGTCTCGTGATCTCGCTGCCGCTGCCGGTGCTGGCGGGTGCGCTCGGCCGCTTCGTCTATATCCGGATGTATCCGAAGGGTGCGCCGCCAAGAGTGCCGCCATGACCGCGGCGCTGATCATCGACATCCTGCTGTGGGGCTCGGTTGCCGCGGTCGGATCGATCGCGCTGCGGCGCGGACGGAGCGTGCTGACGGCCTCGTTGCGCGAAGGCAGCATGGATTTCATCAATATCGTGCCGCGGATCGCGCTCGGCGTGATCGGCTCGGGATACATCGCTGCCGTCATTCCCCAGGAAATCATCACGGGCTGGTTGGGTCCGGACTCGGGCTGGCTCGGCGTCACCACCGCCGTGATCGCCGGCGCCGCGACCCCGGGAGGGCCGGTGATCGGCTTTTCGCTCGGGGCTGTGGCGCTCAAGTCCGGCGGCGGCGCACCGCAGGTCATCGCCTACGTGATCGCCTGGGCGCTGTTCGCCTTTCAGCGGCTGCTCCTGTTCGAAATTCCGTTCATGCCGGCGCGTTTTGTCTGGTTTCGCGCCGCGGTGTCGCTGCCGATCCCGTTTCTCGCCGCGGCGCTGGCGATGGCGATCGGAAGGCCGTAGACGGGCCCGGCTTCGATGGACTCCAGCTATGTTATATTATAACACTTAGGAATGGCTTCTCCTTCCCCGCCGCACGTCCACGCGCATGACCACGCGCACAGCCACGCCCATAGCCATGGGCCGGCCGCGCCGCACCCGGCGCAGCCGATCACCTGGTCGATCCTGCGCATGACCGTGATGTCCCGGCTCGCCGCCGCGCTCGCCGTTACTGCCGCCCTATGGGCCATCGTTTGGCTCTCGATGAGGTAAGCATGGCCGCCGAACTGCAATTCCGCGATGTCACGCTGGGCTATGACCGGCATCCGGCCGTGCACCACCTCAATGGTGAGGTCGCGCCCGGCGCGCTGCTCGCGATCGTCGGCCCCAACGGTGCCGGCAAGTCGACGCTGTTTCGAGGGCTAGTCGGCATCCTCAAGCCCTTGGCGGGCACGATCCTGACCGGCGATCTCGATGTCAGGGATATCGCCTATCTGCCCCAGACGGTGGATATCGACCGCAGCTTTCCGATTTCGGTGTTTGATTTCGTCGGCACCGGGCTCTGGCGCAGCGTCGGATTTTTCGGTGGCATGGGCAAGAACGCGCGCAAGAAGATCGCGCAGGCGCTTGCGGCCGTCGGCCTCAGCGGATTCGAGAATCGCACCATCGGGACGCTGTCCGGCGGCCAGATGCAGCGCATGCTGTTTGCGCGGGTATTGTTGCAGGATGCGCGGCTGATCGTGCTCGACGAACCATTCAACGCCATCGACGCCAAAACCTCGGCCGATCTGCTGGCGCTGATCAAGCGCTGGCATGCCGAGAAGCGCACCGTGCTGGCGGCGTTGCACGACATGGAGTTCGTGCGCGCCAATTTTCCGGAAACCCTCTTGCTGGCGCGGGGGCAGGTCGCCTGGGGGGCCACCACCGAGGTGCTGACTGCGGAGAATCTTTCGGAAGCGCGGCGGATGTGCGAAGCCTTCGACGACAGCGCCGCCGCCTGCGCCGTCGACGACCTACCGTCACAGGCCGCCTGAAGATCATGGATCCGTACGATGATGATCTATGACGCGCTGATCGCGCCCTTCACCGAATTCGAATTCATGCGCCGGGCGCTGGCGGCGGTGATTGCGCTCGCGCTGGGTGGCGCACCGATCGGCGTATTCCTGATGCTGCGGCGAATGAGTCTGGTCGGCGACGCCATGGCGCATGCCATCCTGCCCGGTGCGGCGATTGGGTTTTTGCTATCAGGTCTCAATTTGTTCGCGATGACGGTGGGCGGGCTGGTCGCTGGCTTTACCGTGGCGATCCTGGCGGGTGTGGTGGCGCGCACCACCGAACTGAAGGAAGATGCCTCGCTGGCCACGTTCTATCTGGCGTCGCTTGCGCTCGGCGTGACCATCGTCTCGATCAAGGGCACTAATATCGATCTCCTGCACGTGTTGTTCGGCAACATCCTGGCGATGGATGATCCGACCCTGCTGGTCATCGCGTTCAACGCCACCATCACCCTCGTTGTCCTGGCGGTGATCTACCGCCCGCTGGTGATTGAAAGCGTCGATCCTGTTTTCCTGCGCACCGTCAGCCGCGCCGGCGCGCCGGCGCATCTGGCGTTTCTCGCGCTCGTCGTCGTCAGCCTGGTCAATGGCTTTCAGGCGCTTGGCACCCTGCTGGCGGTGGGATTGATGATTTTGCCAGCGGGCATTGCCCGGTTCTGGTCCCGCGATATCACCGGCATGATCTGCATCGCGGTCGTGAGTGCGATCATATCGGGCTATGTCGGACTGGTGCTGTCGTTCCAGACCAGGGTGCCATCGGGCCCGGCGATCATTCTGGTGGCAACCGTGCTTTATGTCGGCTCGGTCTTGTTCGGCAACGTCCGCGGCGTGATCCGGCAAATGTTTCCTGGCCGCCACCTCGAGGCGTAGGAGGAAGCGGGTTTTGAATGTTCGGATTTCACGCCCTCGGTGCCACCTCTCCCCTTGTGGGAGAGGTCGGATCGCATTGTCAGATGCGATCCGGGTGAGGGGTTACGCTCCATCGATAGACCGTAACCCCCCACCCCAACCCTCTCCCACAGGGGGAGAGGGAGTGCACCGCCGCTGCGGACACACCGAACCAACAGCTCAATCCAAATGGATGGCGATGCGATATCTCTGGCTCGTCTGCTCGGTGCTTGCAACGGTTTCGCCCGCGTGCGCGCAGGATCGCCTCAACGTTGTCGCCAGCTTTTCCATCCTCGGAGATTTCGTGAAAAACGTCGGCGGCGAGCGCGTCGATGTGACGACGCTGGTCGGTCCCGATGGTGACGTGCACGTCTATGCGCCCGCGCCAGCAGACGCCCGGAAAATCGCCGATGCCAGGCTTCTTGTCATCAACGGTCTTGGTCTGGAGGGTTGGCTGCCGCGCCTATTGCAGGCTTCAGGCAGCAAGGCGCCGATCGTCACGGCAACCAACGGCATCGCGCCGCTCAAGCTCGGCTCGGACGCCGATCCGCATGCCTGGCAATCGGTTGCCAATGCAAAAAAATATGTCACCAATATTCGCGATGCGCTGGTTGCCGTCGACCCGGCCGATGCCGAGGTCTTTCGCAAGCAGGCGGACAGCTATCTGACAAAACTCGATGCGCTCGATCGCGAGGTGCGGGACGCGATCAAGCAAATTCCGGAAAGCCGCCGCAAGGTGATTTCCACCCATGACGCGTTCGGCTATTTCGCAGCCGCCTACGGCATCGCGTTCATCGCGCCCTTGGGCGTTTCCACCGAATCCGAGGCCAGCGCCCGCGGCATCGCTGGGATCATCGCCCAGATCAAGGCGGCAAAAATCCCGGCCGTATTTCTGGAGAAAATCAGCGACCCCAGGCTGATGCGCCGGATATCGGCCGAAAGCGGCGTCCGGATTGGCGGCACGCTCTATTCCGACAGTCTGACGGACGAAAAGGGCGATGCCCCCACTTACATTGACATGGTCAGGCACAATATAAAGGCGCTGACCAGCGCGTTGGCGAACTAGGGCAGGTCTCTCTCGCCACCGGCGCCCGCGAATATCCTCTCCGGAGTAATCATGCCAGAATTGACGTCCCAAAAAATTCCCGTGACCGTGCTGACGGGTTATCTCGGCGCCGGCAAAACCACGCTTCTCAACCGCATCCTGTCGGAAAATCACGGCAAGAAATACGCCGTCATCGTCAATGAATTCGGTGAAATCGGCATCGACAATGATCTGATCATTGGTGCCGACGAAGAAGTCTTCGAGATGAACAATGGCTGCGTCTGCTGCACCGTGCGCGGCGATCTGGTGCGCATCCTTGACGGACTGATGAAGCGCAAAGGAAAATTCGACGCCATCATCGTCGAGACGACGGGCCTGGCCGATCCTGCGCCGGTGGCACAGACCTTCTTCGTCGACGAGGACGTGCAGAAGAACGCCCGGCTCGACGCGGTCGTGACGGTGGCCGATGCGAAATGGCTGAGCGACCGCCTGAAGGACGCGCCGGAGGCCAAGAACCAGATCGCGTTCGCCGACGTCATCGTGCTCAACAAGACCGATCTCGTCTCCAAGGCGGAACTGGCCGAAGTCGAGGCACGGATCAGGGCCATCAACCCTTACGCAAAACTGCATCGCACCGAGCGTTGCCAGGTCGCGCTGTCGGACGTGCTGGAGCGCGGCGCGTTCGATCTCGACCGAATTCTCGAGATCGAACCGGAATTTCTCGACGCCGGCGATGGCCACGATCATCACGACCACGATCACCACCACGGTCATGATCATCACCACGGCCACAGCCATGGCGGGCTGAAGCATTACCATGACGAGGAAATGCAGTCGTTGTCGCTGCGCTCGGACAAGCCGCTCGATCCCACCAAATTCATGCCCTGGCTGCAGAACCTCGTCGCCAGCGAAGGCCAGAAGATCCTGCGCTCGAAGGGCATTCTCTCCTTCAGCGACGATGACGACCGCTATGTCTTCCAGGGCGTGCACATGATGCTGGAAGGCGATCACCAGCGGGCCTGGAAGGATGGCGAACCTCGCCAGAGCCGTCTCGTCTTCATTGGCCGCGAATTGCCCGAGCAGATGATCCGCGAGGGCTTTGAGCGCTGTATCACCACGTGATGAGCGAATTCGATCCGGGCGAATCCGCCTCCATTGTTTCCGTCACCGATCAGGTGCGCGCGATCGCGATTGGCGCGCCGCTCACTGCCGTACATTTTCTCGGCGACAACGCAGCCTTTGTTGGTGCCGAGGAAAATGCGTTCATCGTCGGCGGAGGGGGAGAGGTCTCTCCGGTTTCCGTTCACGGCGGCGGCATCCTGTGCGCCGCATCCGACGGCGCGCGCATCGTCATGGGAGGCGATGATGGCAAGCTCGTCGCGCTCGATGCCAAAGGCCAGGTCGCGCTGCTGGCGACCGACCCGAAGCGGCGCTGGATCGACAATGTCGCGCTGCATCCCGATGGCGCCGTGGCGTGGTCGGCCGGCAGGACGGCGTATGTCCGCAGCGGCAAGAACGAAGAGAAGACGCTCGACGTGCCCTCCACGGTCGGCGGTCTCGCGTTTGCCCCGAAAGGCCTGCGGCTGGCGGTGGCGCATTATAACGGCGTGACATTGTGGTTTCCCAATATGGCGGCGAAGCCGGATGTCCTGGAATGGGCCGGCTCGCATCTTTCCGTCACCTTCAGCCCCGACAACAAGTTCCTGGTCACGGCGATGCACGAGCCGGCCCTGCACGGCTGGCGGCTCGCCGACAACAGGCACATGCGCATGACCGGCTATCCCGGACGGGTCCGGTCGGTGTCGTGGAGTGCCGGCGGCAAGGCACTGGCGACATCAGGCGCCGACAGCGTCATCCTCTGGCCGTTCGCCAGCAAGGACGGCCCGATGGGCAAGGAGCCCGCGATGCTGGCGCCGCTGCAGGCGCGCGTCACCACGGTCGCCTGCCATCCCAAGCAGGACATCTTCGCCGCTGGCTACAGCGACGGCACCGTTCTGATGGTGCGAATGACCGATGGCGCGGAAATCCTGGTCCGCCGCAACGCGGCCGCGCCGGTCGCGGCGCTGGCCTGGAACAGCAAAGGCACGCTGCTGGCGTTCGCCGCGGAGGATGGTGACGCGGGTCTGCTGCCGCTCTAGCGGGTGGGTCTGGACTCCCTCGGGAACAATGCGTTCCCGTGACCGTTGATCCCGCGAACAAATTCGCGGGGAAATACGATGTCTTCGGATAACAGCAGACGCTGCTCAGGGAGGGATTTCCTTCTTGCATCGCTGCTGGTGGCGGCGGGACTTGGCATGTCGGGCATTTCGCTGATCGAACTCGCCAAGAGCAATGTCCATGTGGCGCAGGCGACCCAACCCGTGCAGCCGTCCCCTCCTGCCGCGTCTGACAGTGCGCCCGCGGAGTCAAAACCCGGCGGCGCGCGCCCGACCTCGCCGGCGCCCGAGCCGGCCCGCCCCCCCGATACACAAGCGCAGAAGGAAGGCGTGAAAGCCGCGCTGCCCCCCGCTCCCGCGGAAAAGATGGCACCGCCGATCAAGGATCGGTAGACGCCATTCACTGATTGCCTCATCCTGAGAGCCTTTCAATAAATCTCCGACCTCATCCTGAGGAGCGCCCTTGCGCGTCTCGAAGGATGGCCGCGAGTCCGTGCGCAGTGGCCCATCCTTCGAGACGCTTGCTTCGCAAGCTCCTCAGGATGAGGTCGGAATTTCCTGGCGCGCTCCTCGCCACGAGGTCGAGCGGCTGCGTCTGACGCCATTTTGACTGCCGTTGCCGATTCTTGCGTCTCGCCTGTGTCAACTTGCTGCCCCATAATCCGCACACGATGCGAACGCGCAGATGACCTTAAGGGGGCAGACGATGAAGATCGAGGATGTCAGGCGAACCGCCTATTCGATGCCGCTGACCAGCCCATCGTTTCCGCCGGGACCCTATCGCTTTTACAATCGCGAATATTTCATCATCACCTATCGCACCGATCCGGAAGCACTCGCCGCCGTGGTGCCGGAGCCGCTCGAAGTGATCGAGCCGGTCGTCAAATATGAATTCATCCGCATGCCCGATTCAACGGGTTTTGGCGACTACACCGAAACCGGGCAAGTGATCCCGATCCGCATGAACGGTGAGGAGGGCGGCTATACCCACGCGATGTATCTCGACGACGATGCGCCGATCGCGGGTGGGCGCGAGCTCTGGGGATTTCCTAAAAAGCTTGCCTCGCCAAAGATCGCCGTCGAGAGCGACGTGCTGGTGGGAACGCTGCATTACGGCTCAGTGCTGTGTGCATCCGGCACGATGGGCTACAAGCATCGTCCGGTCGATCATGACACCGTCGTGAAGTCCTTGAAGACGCCGAATTTCATCCTGAAGATCATTCCGCATGTCGATGGGGCGCCGCGAATATGTGAGCTGGTGCGTTTCCATCTCGAGGACATCACCCTGAAAGAGGCCTGGACCGGCCCGGCGGCGCTCGGGCTGTTTCCGCACGCGCTCGCCGACGTGGCGCGGCTGCCGGTGCGCGAGGTGATCTCGGCGCTGCATTTCAAGGCCGATCTGACGCTCGGGCTCGGGAGCGTGGCGTTCGATTATTTGAAGAAATAGCCGCGCCTAGAAAACTAACGGCAAGCACAATCCTTCAGGTTCGTCATGGCCGGGCTCGTCCCGGCCATCCACGTCTAGGCCGTAGGAAAGAAAGACGTGGATGCCCGGCACAAGGCCGGGCATGACGTCGAGAGAACTCCGCGCACCGCCTCAGCGCACCAGCACGTTTCGAAACTGCCAGGGATCGGACGTGTCGATGTCCTCCGGGAATAGTCCGGGCCGGTCGGAGAGTGGCGTCCAGTCGGTATAGAAACCCTTCACCGGGCCGAGATAGGGCCGTTGGATTTCGAGGCAGCGGCGGAAATCCATTTCATCGGCCTCGACGATGCCGGCGGTGGGATTTTCCAGCGCCCATACCATGCCGGCGAGCACGGCCGAGGACACCTGCATGCCGGTGGCGTTCTGGTAGGGCGCGATCGCCCGGGTTTCCTCGATCGACAATTGCGATCCGTACCAATAGGCGTTTTTGGCGTGGCCATAAATCAGCACGCCGAGTTCGTCGATGCCATCTTCGATCTCGTTCTCGTCCAGGATGTGCCATTTCGGCTGCATCTTGCCGGTGGCGCCGAACATCTCGTGCAGCGACAGCACCGCGTCGTTGGCGGGGTGGTAGGCGTAGTGGCAGGTCGGGCGGTAGACCACCTTCTGGCCGTCGCGGACGGTGAAGTAATCGGCGATCGAGATCGACTCGTTGTGGGTGACCAGAAAGCCGTACTGCGCGCCTGGCGTCGGGCACCATGAACGGACGCGGGTGTTGGCGCCGGGTTGCAGCAGATAGATCGCAGCCCCACAGCCGTCGGGATGGGTGCGGCCATTGTCCGGCATCCATTTTTCATGGGTGCCCCAGCCGAGTTCGGCCGGCTGCATGCCCTCGGAAACAAAACCCTCCACCGACCAGGTGTTGACGAATACGCGCATCGGCTTTGGCCGCTTGGAGCGCTGGGTGTCGCGCTCGGCGATATGGATGCCCTTGACGCCGAGCTTGTGGGCGAGCTGGCCCCAGCCTTCCCGGCTTTTCGGCTCGTTGAACGGCGTATCGGTGTCGCGGGCGATGTCGAGCAGCGCCTGCTTGACGAACCACGACACCATGCCGGGATTGGCGCCACAGGTGGAGACGGCGGTCGGTCCCCCCGGACTCTTGTGCTTGGCGGCGAGCAGGGTCTCGCGCAGCGCGTAATTGGAGCGTTTTTCGGAACCGATATTCTTGTCGAAGTAGAAACCGAGCCAAGGCTCCACAACAGTGTCGATATAGAGCGCGCCGATCTCACGGCACATGGTCATGATATCGACTGAGGAGGTGTCGACTGACAGATTGACGCAAAAGCCCTGGCCGCCGCCAGCGGTCAACAGCGGCACCAGCAATTCGCGATAATTGTCGCGGGTAACAGCCTGCTTGATGAAGCGCACGCCGTGCTTTGTGGCGAGCTCGCCGTCTTCGTGGGGATCGATGATGACAAAGCGGGATTTGTCGTACTCGAAATGGCGTTCGATCAGCGGCAGCGTGCCTTTGCCGATCGAACCGAAGCCGATCATGACAATGGGACCGGAAATTTTCGCGTGGATCGGCGGGCTCATGGAATGGTCTCCGGAATGGGGCTGCGCGGGCGAGGAGGGGATCAGGATCAGGAATCAGGTCGAGGATCAGGCGGTGCGCCGCTTCGCGGTGACTTCGATCTCGACCCTCATTTCGGGCTTCAAGAGCCCGGCGACGACCAGCAGCGTCGCGGCCGGGCGTATGTCGCCGAGCCTTTCGCCGCAGACCGCCAACACCGCATCGGCGTCGGCTGCGTCGATGACATAATAGGTCGCCCGCACGATGTCGGCCAAGGTGAAGCCGCCATCCCTCAGCGCGGCTTCGATGGTCTTGAAGCAGTTTCGTGTCTGGCCCGTGACATCCGAAGGCATCGTCATGGTGGCATAGTCGTAGCCGGTGGTGCCGGCGATGAAGGCGAAATCGCCATCGATGACCGCGCGGCTAAAGCCGGCGGTCTTTTCAAACGGCGAGCCGGTGGAAATGAGACGGCGGGACATGGGCAACCTCTGGGCAACCTCTGGGTAAGACCAGCCTCGCAATGCCGGGTCTTGGCGATCAAATCAAGCGGCGCGAGGGGCCAATTTCCTTAGCCTTGCGGCGGATCGCGGCCTACCGTGCAGCGCCGCCTTCCCGGCCGGCACGATCATTCCGGATGCGCCGTCAAGCGCGCCCTCGCGTAGCTCCCGCGCGAGCAGGCGGCCGCGCTCGAACGGGCCTGGCAACGACAATTCGGCGGTCTTGAGATCGGAGAAGCCGAAACGGCCGTAGTAGGGCGCGTCGCCGAGCAGGATCACCGCGCCATGGCCGCGTTCGCTCGCTGCCGCCAAAGCGTGATTGATCAGCGCGGCGCCTACCCCGAGCTTGCGGCACACGGGGTCAACCGCCAGCGGGCCGAGCACCAGCGCCGGCACGCCGCCCGCGCTGACGTGCCACAACCGGACGGTGCCTACCAAGCGTGTGGCGTTTCGGGAATTCCCCACACACTCGCCGCAAGTTTGTCCTGGGGAATTCCCGAAACATCCGCCACACGCGCAATTTGGATCTGCTGTCGTCCTTATCGAATTCGACGTTCGCTCCCGGTCTTGCGGCAAGCATTGCGAACGTCGAATTCGGGACGACAGCCCCCGACGCACCGCCGAAAACGCGAGGCCTTCGGCGGGCGTTTGTCCGTCGCGCAGGCGCTGGCAGGTGCGCGTCTGGCGGTTGGCGCCAAAGCCGGTATCGAGCAGCGCTTCGCGGGCGGCGACATCCGAGGCACGCTCGCCGCGGATCGCGAACGACGCGGCATCGGTAAAACAGGCAACCGGGATGTTCCGCACAGCAGTCATGGCATGTCGATCCTCGCATCCCGCGGCCGTGGGGGCCGGCGGTGCGTTGTCAGCAAATCAGGATGAAGGAAAAAGCCGGCGCACCGGCTTCCGCTCTGTCGCTCCCTCTCCCGCGCTTGCGGGGGAGGGTTGGGGGTGGGGGTGTTAGACCGGAACGAGCTGCTAGAGTTTTCCCCCACCCGGCGCTTCGCGCCGACCTCCCCCGCAAGCGGGAGAGGTGGGAAGAGTCTCAGATGTGGTAGGTCCGCAGCGGCGGGAAGCCGTTGAAGGCCACCGACGAGTAAGTCGACGTATAGGCGCCGGTTCCCTCGATCAGCACCTTGTCGCCGATCTCGAGCGTCACCGGCAGCGGGTACGGCATCTTCTCGTACAGTACGTCGGCGGAATCGCAGGTTGGGCCTGCGAGCACGCACGGCGTCATTTCCGCGCCGTCATGCGGCGTGCGGATCGCATAGCGGATCGACTCGCCCATGGTCTCGGCGAGACCGCCGAACTTGCCGATGTCCAGATACACCCAGCGCACATCGTCCTCGTCGCTCTTCTTGGAGATCAGAACGACTTCGGTCTCGATGATGCCGGCATTGCCGACCATGCCGCGGCCCGGCTCGATGATGGTCTCCGGGATCTGGTTGCCGAAATGCTTGCGCAGCGCACGGAAGATCGAC
>DASQOU010000125.1:0-12559 GCA_035644295.1 Bradyrhizobium sp. | reverse complement strand
GCTCGTCAGCTTCATGCACTATGATCTCGGATACTTCGACCTCGAGCAGAAAACCTTGCAACCCCTCGACAACCCGTTCGGCACGAGGTTGTCACCTATGTCTTAGGTACGTTCTGTTACCTATGTCTCCGGGCTGGACATACCGTAGCGTGGCGGAGAGGGAGGGATTCGAACCCCCGATAGGCTTGCACCTATGCCGCATTTCGAGTGCGGTGCGATCGACCACTCTGCCACCTCTCCAGGCGCCATGACGGGACGAAACAGGCCCGTCCTAGCGCGTTTTCGAGCGAAGTGGAATCCGGTTCGCGTGAAGAAAACGCGCCTATCTATAAATTAAAGCGAATTCCGACGCCAAACCGGGTCCATCTTTGCCAAATGCGCTCCAGGTCGGGCCGAGTTCTAAGCGAGGATGACAGGGCAGACAAGGCATTGCACCGGTGAAATTCTCGCGCGCGCCAGCCTGTGGCGTGGAGAAGAGTGGGACCGCCAGACGCGGAAAAAACCGGCGGTCCCGTGTCGCATCATTGAAATTGCAGGCCGGAAGTGCGGCTTCGCTGGCCAGCCTGAGCGACAAGGCCACGGTAGCGCTCCGCACAGGCGCAGCAACGCGATCCCGGTTTTAACCTAACTGGTCAAGGTTACTGGGCGCGCACGTGTCAATTTCGCGGAGGGAAATTTCAAAGCGGAGGACGCTCTCGCTGAACCCAGAGCTGAACCGAGGGGCGTTCCCATTGCGCCTTCGCATAGCGAACCAGGCGAAGGGGAACCTCATCGCCATTCAAAATCAGCCGGTGAAGCATGACGGCGAGATCGACGTCGGCGATCGACCAAGCGCCAAACAGGTTCTCCCCACCATGGCTGAGTAATTCCAAGGCCGCCGCAAGGAGCTTGTCCGATGCGGTTTGCGCCTCCGGCGAAAGCGGAGCCGAGACCGGGCGGTAAAAGATGGTCGACGTTGGACGTTCCAGGCGGATCGGCATCAGGTCGCTTCGCAGCCATGCCTGAACCTGACGCGCCCGCGCGCGCATTTGCAGGTCAACCGGGAATATCGGGGGATCCGGGTAAACCTCTTCGAGGTACTCGGCGATCGCAGAGGATTCCGAAATCGCGAAGTCGCCATCGATCAGGGTCGGCACCCGCTGCGTGAGCGATGTCTTCGCATAGCCCGGCGCATTGTTCTCTGCCCTCGCCAGATCCAGCGTTCTGATTTCAAACGGCAACTGCTTCTCCGTCAGCGCCACGAAGGCCGACATCGTATAGGGAGAGGTGAACTCCGAGTCTGCGTAAAGAAACATGGCCATCGTGTTGCGCTAGCTCCGCCCGGCGACAAATCGCCGTCGTTCCTAGCGCTTCAGAACCTTTCTGAAAAGATGCCGTTGGCCTCCCGTGCAAGCCGCAAGTCTTGGCTTACCGTTCATCGGCTGCGGCCGCGGCCGCTATTTGTGGGCCCGCCCCCGCTTCAATCCTTGCTCTTCTTCTCTTTCTTCTCGTCTTTTTCTTTCTTGTCGTCCTTCTTGCGGTTGGAAAAGCGTGCATTGCCCAATCCCGTGCCGATGGTGAGAACGCCCCAGCGGTCCACGTCCTGCATGAACGGAATCTCGGAAAGGCCCTGCGCCACGCCATCATTGTGCATCAAGACCGCAGTGTCGTGACCACCGATCTCCGGGATCGCCTCGACGAGGCTCGCCGGCAGGTTGAACTTGCTGCTCTCCCAGTTGCCAGGCAGGTTCTGCGCGCCCTTCTCGATCGAACCGTCGTGGTTGATCACACCGGGACAGGCGATCCCGATAAACGGCGCCAGCTTCAAGCCCTCCGTCTCGGCCTCCGCAATCAACCCTTTCAGCATCTTGACCAGGCGCTTGACGGTGCCTTCGCGGGTCGGCTCATCGTCGGCATGACGCCAAAGCTCGGACCTGAAGACCGACGCCTTCGACAGGTCCGGCGCCTTCTTCCAGCGGGTTTCAACCAGGCCGCAGCGGATGTTGGTGCCGCCGATATCGACGGCGAGGATGCTGTCATGGGCCTCGAATATCCACGACGGCGCCAGATGCAGGCAGCCGATCAGGCCGGCTTCATCGGGGTGAAAGCGGATCGGCACCAGATCGACCTCAAACCCTTCGGCCTTGAGCAGGATGTCAGTGCGCGCAATCGCGAGCTCGCCGACCCGGCTCTGGCGAAAGCCGCCGCCGACCACGATGCGTTCGGTGTCGGCCCAGGCTTTGGTCTTCAGGAAGCGCGTCGTCACATAGGCCAATTCCTGCGCGAATTCCTCGATCGCGCCGTGCACCAGCGCGGCCGCACCGATGTCCTCGCCCACCAGCGCCTCGTCGAGCGTGCCCTTGCTGATGGCTTCAGCGGATTTGTCACCGAGCGGATCTTCGCCGTTCTTTTTCAGCGGCTTGCGCAGGCTGTCCAATATCTTGCGGAACGCGCCCTTGCTGGCGCGGTCGCCGAGGAAACCGTCGTCGTCTTTCAACTCGACATTGAAGCTGTCGACGTCAACCGACGGCAGGCGGGCGGCGCCGTGCCGGCCGATGCCGGTGGTGGTCAATACGTCCTCAGCCATTTTGCCCTGTCAAAGCCAGAATGGGGGACAACAAACAGGGAACCTGTTGGTTTCATGGGGCGCGAGTGGCGAATAGGGAGTGACGAATAGCGAACAGAGAAAGTGCCATTCGCTACTCGCTATTCGCCACTCGCCATGCCTTTTTGGCCCAAATCCCTCACATTTGGCCGGTTTTCGGGCCAGTTTGCCTTGACTCGGGTCCGCCAGTGGCTATAAGTCCCGCACCCGGCGCGGGATCTTTCTCGCGCTGTTTGTTTTTGCGCGGCTTTTGAGGGTTCTGACCCGATCGCGCGGAAATTGAACCCATAACGACTGTAGAAGAAGCCGACCCGGACGTGTCCGAGGCCGGGATCGAACACGAAGGAATAAAACGATGTTCGCAGTCATCAAAACCGGCGGCCGGCAATACCGCGTCGTTCCGGATGATGTGCTCGAGATAGGCAAGATCGCCGGCGATGTCGGAACGATCGTGCAGCTGGGCGAAGTTCTCCTGGTCGGCGGCGAATCCCCGGTGCTAGGTACACCCACGGTTGCCGGCGCCTCGGTGGCTGCCGAAGTGCTGCAACACAAGCGCGGCCCGAAGGTCATCGCCTTCAAGAAGCGCCGCCGCAAGAATTCGCGTCGCAAGCGCGGCTATCGCGATGAGATCACGGTGCTGCGCATCACCGAGATCCTGACCAACGATAACAAGCCGAGCATCGGACCGCGCCCGAAGCGCGAAAAGCCGGTGGTGGCAGCCCCGGCGGGTGGTGACGACGACGCGCCGAAGGCCGCGAAGAAAAAGGCAGCGCCCAAGAAGGCGGTTGCCAAAAAGGCCGCGGCAAAACCGCGCGCCAAGACTGACGCGAAAAAGGCTGAAGCGAAAAAAGCCCCGGCCAAGAAGGCGGCCGCGAAGGGCAAAAGCGGCAAGAAGTGAGACCAGTTTAGCGTGACAAAAAGTGAAATGATTCCGTCAAGGAATTGATTTAGAGAATAGATAGAGTTGGAGACGAGCCATGGCTCACAAAAAAGCAGGCGGTTCATCGCGTAACGGCCGGGATTCGGCGGGCAAGCGCCTGGGCATCAAGGCCTATGGCGGCGAACACGTGATTGCCGGCAACATCATCGCGCGTCAGCGCGGCACCACCTGGCACCCCGGCCTTAATGTCGGCATGGGCACTGACCATACTCTGTTTGCCAAGATCGAGGGTCGAGTTGAGTTTCGCGCAAAAGCCAATGGCCGCACCTTCGTATCGGTTGTTCCGATGACGGAAGCTGCGGCCGAGTAAACGGTGGACGAGTTGAGTCCGCCGGGTCCTGTTGAACCGGCGGAGCTCGTAAAGGCTCCAAAGGGGAGGCGGGAAACCGGCCTCCCCTTTTTTGTTGCGCGTATCCCGCAAAGAACACGCGGGATAATCCAAGAGCGATCTCCAGGAGCCCGATATGCTGCAGGATATCCCGACCCCGATATTGCACGAGCCGAGGCGCTGCGTCCTCGAGACGGAACGGCTGGTGCTGCGCCGGCCAACGCTCGCGGACGTAAAGGCAATCGCGCGTCTCGCCAATGATCGCCGCATTGCGGAAAATACCCGCCGCCTGCCGCATCCCTATTCGCAGGACCATGCCGTGGATTTTGTGCGCGCAGTCGCAAACGACAAGCCCGAAACCGTGTTCCTGATCGAACATCATCACGTCCCGATCGGGATGGTCGGCATTGATTGGCGTGAGCCGGCGACGCCGGAGCTGGGCTACTGGCTCGGCGTCGAGTATTGGGGCCGGGGTTTTGGCACCGAGGCGGCCCGTGCGGTGATCGATTTCATCTTCGAGGCGTTCGACGTCGAGCAATTGATCTCGGGCGCGCGCGTTGCCAACCCGGCCTCGCGCAACATTCTGGAAAAGTGCGGCTTCCAGTGGAGCGGCGTCGAACTGCATCGCTTCGAGGCGCTGGGATCGTCGACGCCGGTCGATTGTTTCCGGCTTTCACGAAGCGTGTGGGCGTCGCTGAAGAACTGGGGCAATTCGACCCGGCGCGAACGGTAATTGCTTTCATCCTCCCCCGCGGGGAGGATGAAGCTCACGCCGGCGGACTGACCGCAGTTTCCTGATGGCCGAGATTTCGCTCGCGCAAGAAGATGTAAAGTCCGGCGCTGATGATGATCGCGGCGCCGACCATTGTCGGCCATGACGGTACGTCCCCGAACACGATGATACCGAACATGATCGCCCACACGATCATGGAGTATTGATACGGCACGACGACGCTGGCCGGCGCGAGCTTCAGCGAGCGGTTGACGCACAACAATGCGCTTACTGAGATGCAGCCGGCGACCGCAAACCAGGCGAGGCTGCCGAGGCTCGGCGTAACCCATCCGAACGGCGACATCAGCGCGCCCAACGTGAAGGTGCCGAAAAATTGCGACGTCGCCATTACGATGTCGGGCGTCGCACGCAACAACCGCGTGATCAACATCAATACCGAGAAGCACAGGCTGCCGCCGAGCGCGATCATCGCCGGCCAGGAGATGGTTTGCGAGGTCGGGCGCAGCGCGATCAGCACGCCGCAGAAGCCGATCACGATCGCGCTCCAGCGCCGCCAGCCGACCCGCTCGCGCAGAACGATCGCCGACAGCGCGGTGACGAAGATTGGACAGGCAAGATAATAGGTGGTGACGTCGGCAAGCGGCAGATAGACCGTCGCCAGGAAGAAGGCGGCAACTTCGAGCGTCGAGAGCAAAACCCGGAGCAGTTGCAGGCGCGGCCGCTCCAGGAGCGCGAACGCTGCGCGATGGCGCCAGATCAGCGGCGACAGCACCAACAGCGCCGCGCAGGCGCGCAGACACAATAGCTGGCCCACGGAATAGGTCGCGACGATGAACTTGCCGATGGCATCGCCGAACGAAAACATGAAGATCGACAGCAGCATCAATCCGACGCCGGCAAGGCGTGCGGAGCGTTCGTCGGAGGTGGTGGAGATTTTTGTGAACAGACTCATTGATCGCCGCGCCGCGTTACACCATTCGTCATGCCCGGGCATAGCCGTCCGAAGGACGGCGTCGCTTCCGCTCGCCTATGTCCCGGCCATCCACGTCTTCATGCGGTGCCGTTTTAAAGACGTGGATGCCCGGGACAAGCCCGGGCATGACGAATTGAACCGATTGCCGCCACCCCACCTCTGCGATACCGGTAGGCCAAGCGCCAACCTTGCAGCAAATCAGCCATGACCGATTTCGATCCCGCCACGCATCGCATGGTGCCGCAGCAACGCTGGTTCGAGGATTTTGTGCTCGGCGAGCGCTTTGTCATTCCGAGCCGCACCATGACGCCAGCGGTATTCGCGGCCTTCCAGACCGCGAGCGGCGACACCCACCCCGTGCATTATGACGTCGAATATTGCCGCGCCAGGGGGATGCCGAAATTGCTGGCCCATGGCTTCCAGACCCTGATCCACACCGCGCCCGGCGCGGGGCTGTTTCCCTTCATGGTCGAGGAATCGCTGGTCGGGTTCCTCGAACAATCGAGCCGGTTCTTAAAGCCGGTATTCGCCGACGACACGATCTATCCCGCGCTAGAGGTGGCGGAACTCACACCGGGCCGCACCACCGGGGTGGTTTCCTTGCGCTCGACCGTGTTCAATCAGCGCCGCGAGGTGGTGCTGGAGGGATTGCAGAAGTTTCTCATTCGCCGGCGGCCGACCCAGCCGTGATGGACGTCACACATTTTCGAAATCGGCGCCACCTCATTCGATCACTCGTCGGCTCGCCCGATCAATGTCGGCGGCAGATCAAGGCCAAGCGCCTTGGCGGCCTTCAGATTGATGATCAGCAAGAATTTGGTCGGCTGATAATAAGGGATGTCGACCGGTTTGGCTCCGCCCGGATTTGATGCACATCATTGGCCATGCGCTCGGCCAATTCGCCGAGATCGGGCGCATAAGTCATGAACCCGCCGAGGTCGACATAGTCGCGGTAGGGATAAATCACCGGGAGACGGAGCTGACTGGCCAGCTCCGCGATCAAGGCGCGGTGCGCCAGAAAGCTGCCGCCTTCATCGACGAGGACGGCGTCGAACTGCGCTTGCGCCTTCTCGGCGAAGGCGCGGCGACATTGATTGCGGGAAGGAAACTTCCGGTCAGCGCGATTCCCATCTGCTGCGCGGTCTCGCGATAAGATAATCCTGTCTGGTCGCGCCAGACGTTTGACAGGAGATAGGTAACCTTTGCCGCCCGTGGAATTGCCTCCTTGAGAATTTGCAGGCGCTTGGCGATGGCGATGCCGGGATCGATGCTGACACCCGTCAGATTGCCTCCGGGATGCGCAAGGCTCGTGATCAATCCCGCCGCGACCGGATCTCCTGTGATCGCGACGATCGGTATCGTGGAGGTAGCCGCCATGAATGCCGTGGTAAGATCATTGAGGTTGGTGACGATGACCTCCGGATTGTGGTTGACGACCTCGAGCCCGCGCGCCTAATGCCAGCGACGACGCCATAGCGCCGCCGAGCAGGGTCAGGAACTGGCGGCGCTTCACTCGATAATCTCATCGGCACGCAGCAATAGTGAAGTTGGCACCATGATTCCCATTTCCTTGGCAACCTTGAGATTGACGATCAACTCGAATGCCGTCGGTTGCAGGACCGGCAGCTCGGCGGCCTTGGCCCCCTTCAAAATTCGAGCGGTGTAATCGCCGAGTTGGCGATAAGAACTCTGCAACTGGCTTCCATAGCTGATTAGCCCTCCTGCAGCCACAAATTCGCGCCGTCCGTAAATCGCTGCCAGCGAATGCCGGCGCGCCAGAGCCACGATCTGTGTGGCAATGCTGTTAAAAAACGGATTAGATTGAATCAGGAGCGCGCCCGCGCCTTTGGACACCAGCGAATCGAATGCGGCCTCGCAGTCGGATAGGGTTGCAACGTTTACGACAACGACGCTTTGGCCCAATGCCCGGGCCGCAGCTTCGGCCGTTTGCTCGTCGGTCTTGGCGCTTGGGTCGGCCGGATTGGCCAGGAACCCGACGATCGAGGCGTTGGGGGCCAGGTCGCGAAGCAACTCGATGCGCTTGGCGACAAGGGCGGTCGAAAACAGGCTTATGCCGGTGACGTTGCCACCTGGCCGGTTCATGCTGGCGACGAGGCCACTCTCCACCGGATCAAATGCAATCGTGGAAACGATCGGAATAGTCGTTGTGGCGGCTTTGGCCACCTGGACTGCCTGGTCCCCGCCACTTGCGACAATTACAGCGACGGGGCGACGCACCAATTCGGCAACCATGCCGGCTAGGCGCTCATTGTGGTTTTCCGCCCAGCGATATTCGATGACGACGTTTCGCCCTTCGTCATAACCACCTTCACTCAAGCCGCGACGGAACGCGTTGACAAACGGCGCCCATACCTCCGGCGACAATCCATTCAGAAACCCAATCACCGGTATCCCCGGTTGCTGCGCGCGTACCGCTAGCGGCCAGGCCGCAGTAACCCCGGCCAGCATCGACATAAATTCACGGCGCTTCATTTCGATTACCCTGTCGGCATAGAGAGGAAAGGATTGGCGGTGATGCGTCGACCTGCCTCGTTCGCGCGGGCTTTCGGTTCGCTCGCTCTCTACCACGGCGGGAATATCCTGCGAAGTCTCGAAAAGGCCCGGAAATATGGAGTTTCGCTGATATTTACCAAGCTTTGAGGTTGCCGCTTCGGCGTCGCTGCCCTACCTATACGCGATGAAATTTCTCGACGAGGCAAAAGTCTATATCCGCTCCGGCGACGGCGGCAACGGCTGCGTGGCGTTTCGCCGCGAGAAGTACATCGAGTTCGGCGGACCAAGCGGCGGCAATGGCGGCCGCGGCGGCGACGTGATCGTCGAAGCGGTCGATGGGCTCAACACCCTGATCGATTACCGCTATCAGCAGCACTTCAAGGCGCAGAAGGGCACCAACGGCATGGGCAAGGACCGCCATGGCGCCAACGGCAAGCCGATCGTGCTCAAGGTGCCGGTCGGCACGCAGATTTTCGACGAGGATCGCGAAACGCTGATCCACGACTTCACTTCGCTCGGCGAGAAATTCGTGCTGGCGGAGGGTGGCAATGGCGGTTTCGGCAACGCGCATTTCAAATCCTCCACCAACCGCGCGCCGCGCAACGCCAATCCCGGCGAGGTCGGCGAAGAACGCTGGATCTGGCTGCGGTTGAAACTGATCGCGGACGCGGGCTTGGTCGGCCTTCCCAACGCCGGCAAATCGACGTTCCTCTCCAAGGTCTCAGCCGCCAAACCGAAGATCGCCGACTATCCGTTCACCACGCTGCATCCGCAACTCGGCGTCGTGAATGCCGATGGCCGTGAATTCGTACTGGCCGATATTCCGGGCCTGATCGAGGGCGCCCATGAGGGCGCAGGGCTGGGGGATCGCTTCCTCGGCCATGTCGAGCGCTGCCGCGTCCTGTTGCATCTGGTGGATGCGACCAGCGAACACGCGGGCAAAGCCTACAAGACGGTGCGAACCGAGCTCGAAGCCTATGAGGGACATCTCGCTGAGAAGATCGAGATCGTCGCGCTGAACAAGATCGACGCGGTGACGCCGGGCGAACTGAAGACGCAGAGGGACCGTTTGAAACGCGCCGCCAAAAGGACACCCCTTCTGATCTCGGGCGCCACCGGCGAGGGCGTCAAGGAAGCGCTGCGGCGGCTTTCCGAAGTGATCGGCGAGGCTCCGGTGTCGGGCAAGGCCAAGGGCGGCGCGCAGGCCGAACCGTGGGCACCGCAGACGACCTGACGCACAGTAGATGGATTGTAATGAAAAGGATGCCGCGTGATCAGCTTCACCTCTCCCATGGGGAGAGAGGCATAGGCCGCCTTTGGCGGCCGTTCTTAAAAAGGACGCCGAAGCAAAGCTTCGGCTATGTCGCATCGAAGGTGCGATCCGGGTGAGGGTTAGGGTTCAACGATAGACCGCACTCCCTCACCCCAACCCTCTTCCCATGGGAGAGGGAGCGCATTCCCGCCGCGGCAAATTGCTAGTATTACACTACTCACACCCGCGAAGCTCTGCCGCAAAAGTCTCATCCATGGCCCGCCCCAGCTTAAAAAACTTCCGCCGCATCGTCGTCAAGGTCGGCTCGTCGCTGTTGATCGACTCCGATGCCGGCGAGGTCCGCACCGCGTGGCTGGCGGCGCTGGCCGCCGATTTGGCCAAACTTCACGGCGAGGGACGCGAACTCCTGATCGTCTCCTCCGGCTCGATCGCGCTCGGCCGCAGCCGTTTGAGGTTGCCGCGCGGTCCACTGAAACTCGAGGAGAGCCAGGGCGCGGCCGCCGTGGGGCAGATCGCGCTGGCCCGGATCTGGTCGGAGGTGCTGGGGGCTCACGGCATTGGCGCGGGACAAATCCTGGTGACGTTGCAAGACACCGAGGAGCGCCGCCGCTATCTCAACGCGCGCTCGACGATTGCAAAACTCCTGGAGTGGCGCGCGGTGCCGGTGATCAACGAGAACGACACGGTAGCCACCAATGAAATCCGCTATGGCGACAACGATCGCCTCGCCGCCCGTGTCGCCACCATGGCAAGCGCCGATCTCCTGATTCTGCTGTCCGATATCGATGGTCTCTACGATGCCCCGCCGGCGGTTAATCCAAATGCAAAACTGATTCCGATCGTGGAATCCGTGACGTCGGAAATCGAGGCCATGGCGGGAGCGGCGGAGTCCGAACTGTCCCGCGGCGGCATGCGCACCAAGATCGAGGCGGCCAAGATCGCAACCACGGCGGGCACGCATATGCTGATTGCGTCGGGCAAGATCGAGCATCCGCTGCACGCCATCGCCAATGGGGGACGCTGCACCTGGTTTCTGACGCCGGCCAACCCGGTCACCGCGCGCAAGCGCTGGATCGCGGGCTCACTGGAGCCAAAAGGCACCCTGACCATCGATGCCGGCGCGGTGAACGCGTTGCGCGCGGGCAAGAGCCTGCTGCCGGCCGGCGTGATCCGGGTCGAGGGGCAATTCGCCCGGGGCGATGCCGTGGTGGTGCGCGGCCCCGACACCCACGAGGTGGGCCGCGGCCTTGTCGCCTATGACGCCGACGACGCCGAGAAGATCAAGGGCCGCTCGTCGCCGGATGTGATGGCGATCCTCGGCGTCAGCGGGCGGGCGGAAATGATCCACCGCGACGATCTCGTGATCGGCCCGAGCGGGGTATTTTCGGCCAACTAGGCCAATGGCCGAGCGGTCAGGAGCTCTCCCGCCATCCGCATGCCCCCCTTCACCCTTCGCAAAACGGCGATTTCCATGCTAGGACACGACCTTAGCCGAGGCTCGAACCGCCATGACCGCGCCGCTGAAGGCGATCGACGGCAACGCCGATCTGCCGGACCTGATGACCGATCTCGCCACCCGCGCGCGCGCCGCCGCGCGGGTGCTGGCGATTGCCTCGCCTGAGCAGAAGGACCACGCGCTGAAAGGGATCGAGCGCGCCATCCGCGCCAGCGCCACCACGCTGCTTGCCGCCAATGCCGAGGACGTCGCCGAAGTTCGCGCCAGCGGCGCCAGTCCAGCCTTCATCGACCGGCTGACGTTGACGCAAGCGCGTATCGACGCGATGGCCGACGGCGTCGCCACTGTGCGCGCGATCAAGGATCCGGTCGGCGTCGTGACCGAGAGCTGGCAGCGCCCCAACGGCATGACCATCGAACGCGTTCGCGTGCCGCTCGGCGTGGTCGCGGTGATTTTCGAAAGCCGCCCGAACGTCGCAGCCGATGCCGGTGTGCTGTGCCTGAAATCGGGTAACGCCGTCATTCTGCGCGGCGGCTCGGACAGTTTCCGGTCCTGCCGCGCGATCCATGATTGCCTGGTGGAGGGATTGCGCGAAGCCGGTCTCCCCGAGGCTTCGATCACCCTGGTGCCGACCCGCGATCGCGCCGCGGTTGGTCTCTTGCTGACGGGGCTAAACGGCGCCATCGACCTGATCGTGCCGCGCGGCGGCAAGAGCCTGGTAGCGCGCGTCGAGGCCGAAGCGCGCGTGCCGGTGTTTGCGCATCTGGAAGGCGTCAATCATGTTTACGTCGATCACGCCGCCAACCTGGAAATGGCGAAGTCGATCGTGCTGAACGCCAAGATGCGCCGCCCCGGCGTTTGCGGCGCGGCCGAAACCTTCCTGGTCGATCGCAAGGGCGCATCGACCAGTCTCAAGCCGCTGGTCGAGATGCTGATCGATGCCGGTTGCGAGGTGCGCGGCGACGACGCCGTGCAGCGCACCGACCCCCGGGTGAAACCGGCTTCCGACGAAGACTGGGATACCGAATACGAGGACGCGATCATTGCGGCCAAAGTTGTTGACGGCGTCGACGAGGCGATCGCCCATATCCACAATCACGGCTCGCATCACACCGATGCGATCGTGACCGAGGACGAAAGTACCGCCCGCAAATTTCTCGACGAGGTCGATTCGGCGATCGTTCTGCATAACGCATCGACGCAGTTCGCCGATGGCGGTGAATTCGGCTTCGGCGCCGAAATCGGCATTGCCACCGGTAAATTCCATGCCCGCGGTCCGGTCGGTGCGGACCAACTGACCAGCTTCAAATACCGTGTTCACGGTACCGGGCAGACCCGGCCGTGAGTGGCCATAGAGCGTTTTCAAGCGAAGTGGCGACCGGTTCGCGTCTAGAAAACGCGTCAAAACAAGAATCGAGAGCCCCGTTTCGATTCAATCGAAACGGAAAAGGCTCTAGCGTTTTCGAGCGAAGCACGCCCACGGACTTGATCCGGGGGCATCAGTTCGCGTGATGAAACCCCGTCCAACAAATAGAGTGTCGCGCATGCGGTGGCGCCGTTGAACAAAGCTTCCGCCGCCTCGCCATCTGTTGCTCCAGCCATCCCGCTTTATACCAACGGCATGCGCATTGGGCTGCTCGGCGGCTCCTTCAATCCGCCCCATGTTGCCCATCGCGCCATCAGCCTGTTTGCGATCAAGCGATTGAAGCTCGATCGCGTGTGGTGGCTGGTGACGCCCGGCAACCCGCTCAAGGATGG
>DASQOU010000124.1:0-48105 GCA_035644295.1 Bradyrhizobium sp. | reverse complement strand
GCCCAGACGCGGGTCAGGGTGCCCTGCTGGCCGATCCGGGCCTCATCTTGGAACCAGATTTCGATCGGCTTGCCCTTGGCGCGCTCGGGGATTTGCGCCGTGACTGTCGCGGCGAAGTTTTTTTAAATGTCTCCTGGGCTTCTTCGTCAGCCTTTGGGTGGCGGGGCCTTACCGACAGTTTGCGGTAGCCGAGCTTGGCCAGAACCTTCCCGACCGAACGCTCGTGTAACGCGACACCGAAGCGCCGCTGCAATTCGTCGCGCAGATCAACCCGCCGCCAGCGCACGACACCGTGCACCGCAGGGTCCGGACCGGCCTCGACGAGCTCGGCCAATTCGGCTTGCTGCCGCGCTGTGAGTCTTGACCCAGGACCCGGCGATTTGAGATTGCGAAGCCCGGTCAGTCCTGCGGCGTTGTAACGATGCACCCAGTCCCGCAAGGTCTGACGGTCCATGCCGCAGGTTTCGGCCGCCGTTTTGCGGTCCACGCCATCGAGCACCAGCGCAAGCGCAAGTATCCGGCGCGCCGCTGCACCATCCTTCTCTCCGCTCGCCGTCTTGCGAAGCTCCGAAGCCGTTAGATCAGCTCGGGTGATCGATACCGCCGCTCCCATCGATGCCGCTCCTCTCAAAGCCAGCATCGAGTCAGAGTTTAACTGATTTGGGAATCCCTAATGAGTCACAGTTTCGGGCCGTTGGTATTAAACCGAGGCTGCTCTGTGAGCTCACGCACTTTGATTTTTGCTGTTCCTTGGTTGTAGTTGTAGAAGTTACGGACCAACCATGGAAACGCTACGACTGCGTCATTGACGTACAAGAAAATTTCACCGGCGTGATCAGCAAGAAACGTAGCCTTGTACGTCACTTGTCCCGAATTCGGCGCGGTTTCCACCGGGTCCAAAAAATATTCATCGACGCCTGTTTCGCCGACGCGCAATCAACCTGAACCAGGGCCTAAACAAAATGCGACGCAACGGGATGCCGGCGTAAAACAATAACCGTCGCGGCAGTTCGACTTCCGCGGTGCGATAGCCGATCGGCGTGGTCGAAATGTCTGTATCCAGCCAAGGGCTGGTTACGGTCAGCCTGATTTCATAATGTTGGCCGGCTTCTACGGTGACGCCCGTCGGCGCACATAAGGAGGCGGTCGTGAACTGCCGATTGAGCTCCTGCGGCTCGGTCTTGGCAGCAACCAGCTCCTTCGGCGGCGTTCCCTGGCAAAACGCTCCCATCGAATCGGCAACGTTGAAAAAGAAATGGCTGGCGCCGCTCAATACCAGCCAGACGAGTCCAAAAGCCAGAACGAACGGAGCAAATTGCAGTCGACCGAAATTGATGAACCACCGGTAGAACCGATTGGTCCGCACAGCGAAGACAAGCTTCTGAAATAAAGAATGTGGCACCGGATCGGTGATCCCATGCGAAAGCCAGACGACACGCATCCCGTCCTTGATACTTGCACTCAGGGATGAGCCCAGGCTTGAGAGGAGAACGAGAACGATAATGCCGCCCGCAAACCATTCGGGATTGCCGGCATACCAGTCGGTCCACCAATGCAAGGAATGCGGCAAAAAGGACTCAACGAGGCGCACGGACTCGGACACCATACGAAACCGCGAGTCGAATTCGTGCAGCGGGTTCTGATCGTGAAAGAGCCAGAATGCCACGAGGTGCAAGGTAGCCGCAAGTGTCGCAAAGTAAGTCAGCCGTCTTAGCCACGCGAAATTCCAGAGTCGTTCCTGAGCCTGAACCCGCGCCTTCGCCTGCGCCAGGGTTTCGAAAGGGTTGCCTCCAGGAGGCAGCACAGTGCCACTATCTTTGACAACGGTATAAACCTCCGGCAGGCCGATTGGTGCATAGGCGTTGCAACCGCTATCGATCCGCTCAAACACGCTCTCGTGTATCTTGGGGACCCGCACGCTCACGCGGTTATAGCTGTCGTTGCAAAGCTCGAAGACCTTGCGCGGACCATAGCGATAATAAGAACCCAGCCCAGCCCGTGAATCGTAAAGCCGTCCGTCCTTATCCCGGCCGGTCGCAATCCACTTGTAGGTGTCTGGATCGGCGGCGGGCTGGATCTTGAAGTCAAGTCCTTTTGCCTCCTTAAGAAGCCAATACAAGGGAACGAACGCGACGGCGTCATCGGGATATCCACCTCCGACATTTGAGTGCATGCCAACAAACCAGACTTGCACGAGGCGTTCGCCATCGATAGTGGCGGGAACGGGCGGTAGTGGATCGCCCGGTGGCTGCTCCGTCCAAAGCACCGGATGGAATGTCGTTCGTTCGTCGTCCAAGGCGATAGCGTGGCGTACGCATTTGACGCGAGGGTCGAGAACCCTGTTAGGCAGCTCGAGCGGCCAAATCCAGTTGCTGATGCCGCGCGTCATTTCATCGATCGGAAGGCCGTAGGCTGCGACTGTATCCCATACGCCGATGAATTCGATGGTGGGGACCCTTATGTTCTTCCGCTGATCGTAGGTGGGACGGCGAAGGAGTCGATCCGCCAGACGAACAAGGGCATCGCGCAAAGCACGGAAGGGAACCTCGAGCCGCCAGATCGAATGATATCCTTTGGCGCGATAGGCTCGATAAGCCTTGCGGGCAAGGTCGTGCAGCTCGGACTCACTGTTGGCCTTGATCAATCCCTGCTCGAGAATGAAGGCGGCGAGGACGCGCACGGTGAAGGCGCCGCGGCTGAAACCGAACAGATAAATCAGGGAATCTGCCTTCGCACCCTTCGTTGCGGACTCGTAATTTCGGGAGATGAATTTGTAAGCATCGAGAATGTTGCGTTTCAAGCCCCAACCGAATGCGCCGCCTAGAAGAGCAAGCGGGAGAAAGCTCGATGTACCTACCCCATCGTCATATTTGGCGGCCTGATAATTTTCCTGAAGGTCGAGCGATTGAAACATCCGCCATACGTTCGTGCGCCATACGCTCGATGCCGCGTTTCCAGTGCCGTCCGACAGGATGATAATCTTGCCAGCCATCGCCCCCTCCCGCAGCTATCTTGCAGGTCGACCATCTGGGAGAGTAGCCGCTTTGCGCTCGATTTTCACACTAACGCGCCGAAGGCAGCTTATGGCCTAGCAACAGCGACCTACGAGCTGTTCGCGGGCATGATCGAATTCGGCCTGTCACGACGACTCACCGAAATCGTCACCGTTACAGATGCCCGGATGGAACGGATCTTGCGGCGCGCGGGATGGCCTTTGCGGCGTATTGGCAAACCTCACGCGCTCGGCAACACCCTTGCGGTCGCAGGTTACCTCGATGTTTCGGTGGAATCCCGGGCGCGTGTCCGCAGCGCAGGCGGCTTGCAAGGTCCGGTGCTCTGGGCACCGGTCGCACTCGCTACCGCTTAGGAAGAAGCCAGCGACAACAAAAACGCAACCGTACCCGATTTGGATCGCAATCCTGAACTGTACGAGGGAGTGGTGGAGCATGGATTATGACTCCAAATCGAGCGATACGCCTCTTCGCAGTCTTACATCGGCTATCGACCTGATGCATCTCCGTTATGCCGTCGCGGCAGCGGATCACGGGAGCTTTCGGAGGGCGGCCGGGGCTTTGCTGCTCCGGCAATCCACACTCAGCCGCTGTATTCGCCAGCTTGAAGAACGCATTCGGATGATTGTGTTTGAGCGAACGAGCGGCGGTGTGCAGGCGACGCCGGCAGGCCGCGACTTCCTTCGCACAGCCCGATCCATTCTGGAGCAGATGGACGCGCTGGTGACGAGTGCGCATAGCACCGGCTGCGGCGAAGCCGGTCGGGTCGCGATCGGTTTCTATACATCGCTGTCGGCTGGGAATTTGCGCGCGACGCTGGCGGACTATGCACAGCGATTCCCGCAAATAAACGTTAGTATGATGGAAAGTTCGCGGACCCGTCTCGTCACCGCTCTCCGGAACGGCACGCTGGATATCGCGATCGTCACGGGTGAGACACCCCTGCCCGACAGCAACGCCATGCCGCTTTGGAACGAACGGATTGTGGTCGCCTTGCCGGAGGGCCATCGACTGACCTCAAACGAGACCATTTATTGGACGGACCTGAGGGGCGAGACGCTCTTGTTGAGCCGGCAGGATCCCGGACCGGAAATTCAGGATCTTCTCCTCGCCAAGTTCGCCTCGCCGGACGACAGACCGAAGATTGTGCATCACGACGTGAGTGGGGGAAATATCAAGAGTCTCGTCGCCGCCGGGTTCGGCGTCAGTCCGATGATTGAATCCTGCATCGGTGCGAATTTTCCCGGACTGGTCTACCGGGAAGCTCGTGACGGCGCGGGACAGGTCCGGATCGGGTATTCCGCCAACTGGCGAGGAGACAACGACAATCCTGCTTTGGCAAATTTCCTGAGGCTTCTCGGAGAGCGTTATCCATTACCTTCAGACACCGCCCGGTGACCGCGGCGAGCTTTACCGAACGCCCGATCGGTTGCCATGAATCGCGCCAGCATCGGCGCGATCAGTTTTGCAGGTTCCGCGATCGGCCGCCCGGTTTCGCGCGCAAGTATCTCGGCGTAGGCAAGCAGATCGCGATGCAATGCTGCCGGAAGTTCGACCGTCAGCTTTACCGGCTTGTCATCGGCGATAGAGCCGAGCTTGAGCTTTGCCATGTTTGTCTCTCTAGCCTTTGTAAGGCTCCAAAACCAAGTCTCGATTGACGATCACGCGCACCGGAAACCCCGGCCGGATCGTCAGCGTCGGTTGAATGTTGAGATTACGCTGAACAACCTTCTGCCCGGTTTGATTCAGGCTATCGCCCGATCCGCGACGAAGGGCCTGAATGATATCGCCGTTGCCCGTATCCGAGCCAGCTCCTAGTTCGCTACCAACTCCAAGTAATGTGGAGAGAAGTGCTGCCTTGAACAAAGCACCCCAATGATTGTCGACTCCATCCTCAAGACCTGCATAGCCCGCTGTGTCGGCGCCAGGCTGACGTTCCAGCACGATGGAACGACCGTTCGGCATGATCAGGCGGGTCCAAACCAGCAGTACACGTAACTGGCCGAACGAAACCTGACTGTCATAGACACCGATCAAGCGTGTCCCCTGCGGTACGAGAAGGAAACGGCCGGTCGGGCTGTCATAGACGTTCACGGTCACTTGCGCGGTGATCTGTCCGGGCAGATCCGACCGGATACCGGTAATCAACGACGCCGGAATAATATTGCCCGCCTGCACCACATAGGACGAGGCTGGCGCATCGATTCTGTCCGGGCTTACCGTGTGGCGATCGACGGAGGCGCTGACGAAGGCGAGCTTACGGTCCTGCCCGTTCTGCGTGAAGGTATCGTCCGCGGGTGGCTGCGCCGGCTGACTGGTCTGGTTCGGCGCGATCGTCGGGGCGCCGGCTGAAGCAACTTGTGCAATCGAAGACGCCAACTCTCGAATACTCGTCGACGCAAACAGTTTGCTCAAACGGGCCGCTTCTATTTCCTGGCCGATGCGCTGCTGCTCGGAATCGATGGAAGGTATCGGCGCCGTTGGAGCGCTTTGCGCGTTCAATATCGGCCGCCCGAGATCTCCGGGCAGCGCCGGTCCGAGCGGCGGGACTTGGCGAGGAACGCCGGCATAGTCCAGCGGAAGGCCGGTCAAGCCATCGGCGACATTGTGATGGTCGGTCGTGTAGAGTTCGGCTGGCGCTGTCGAACGCGACCGGTTGTTTTGAAACGCCCACAGCACCGCGCCTGATATCGCAACCAACCCGATGGCGGCTCCACCCGCAAGAACTTTGCGGGAGAGTCTTGTCACGCGCGGACGTTCCGCGCGCAGCCGCATCGACGCCACCCCGTCAGTACCGCGCGGCTCCGGCCGAATGTCAGGTCCCGGTTCCATGCTCACCGCCCTCTCCCGTCGGTACGGCTGATGCGAACTGTCTGCTGGTGCTCCCCGCCCATGCGAAGCTCGGCCGCGGCGAACAGCCGATCAACGATGTAGTAATTCTGCCGCACGCGGTAGTTGACGAGCTGGCCATCGCCTTCCGGCCCGATGACGAACAGTGGTGGGGCCTCTCCCTGGGCAATACCACCGGGCATTTCGATGTAGACTTTCGCACCGTCATCGAAAGCCGAAAGCGGGCGCCATGGCGGGTTGTCGCCTTCAATCGCATAACGGAAGCGTAATCGCGATATGTCGACGCCGGTGACGATCGGCGTTGCGGCCTCGGCGCTCGCATTCTGCCGGCGTAGCGCGATGAGCTGATCCTGCGGATATTGCCAGGACACCGATGCCATGTAGGTCTTCTCCGCCGAGCGAAGCTCAAGGAGATAAGTGCGCCTATCCGTGTTGATGACGAGATTGGAAACGAGATCAGGTCTGGTTGGCTTCACCAGGATATGGATCCGCTTGGTGAGGCCTGTCCCGCTCTCGGTGTCGCCAATGATCCAGCGCACGGTATCGCCGGCGGCAACCGGACCGGAGCCCACGAGCTGCTCGCCTTCTTGCAAGGCAACATCCGTCACCTGCCCGGGGGCGGCATAGACCTGGTAGAGCGCGCCTGACGAGAACGGATAGACCTGGACGGCATTGATATAGCCATTGCGGGTTGGCTGCACCCGTGCCGCAGCGTTGGCTTTTTCAACGCGGTTGCGCGGGTCGCCAGACTCTGGTTTCAAATGCGCTTCAGGCAGCGGTTTGAGCTGACCCGGAAGCGGCAAGAGCTTCGGAAGCTCTACAACCTCGACCGGCTTTGGGGGATCGCCCAGTTGCACGGCAGGTTGCGCCTCATCGTCATAAGGAATTTCTGGCGGCAGCCTTAGCTGAGTGGCGCAACCCGCGAGCGTTGAAACTGTGAGAAGTAGAACCGGCAATACAGCTTTACCAACATAAGGTGATCTCATTGCCCCAGCTCCTTCGACCAGTTGATCGCGTTGACGTAAACTCCAAGTGGATTCTTGCGCAGGCGATCGGCATCGCGCGGCGTGTCGATCACGACGGTGAGGATGGCGGTCCAGCGCTCGGTCGCGCTTAAGCTGCCGTTCTCATAAGAGCGCTGAATCCAGGCGACGCGGAACGACGTCGGCGAAGCGCGGATGACGCTGGAGACCTCGATGGAGATCTGCAGTCTGCCCAGATTGGCAAAGGGATCGTTGGTGCGCGCAAAATCGTTGAGTGCCGCGGCGCCCCGGTCCGTCGTAAAGTCGTAGGCGCGCAGCCAGTCCTGACGCAGTACGATGCCGTCGGCGGGTAATCCGCGCACATCCTCGATGAAGCGCGCCAAGTGGAATGCGATCTGCGGATCGGTCAGCTGATAGCTGCTGTCAGCCGGTGCCACCGCCTGGGCCTGACCAAGCCGGTCGACCTGCACCACCCAGGGCGTCACTGTGCCGCGCAGGGATTGCCAAATGAGACCTGACGCGAGACCGCTGGATAAGAGAAGACAGCCGAACGCCATCAGCCGCCAATTTTTGGCCTGAACACGGGCCGAGCCGATGCGTTCGTCCCAGACTTGCGCCGCCTTCTGATAGGAGGTTTCGGGTTGCGGGGTGCGGCCGTAGCGCACGGAAGATCTTTTGAACATCAGTGTTTACCTTCGGAGAGATCGACGGAAGCTCCACCGCCGCCATGATCGCCGGAGCGAACAACATGGGTTGCTGTGGAAGCCCCATGGTTGAGCGTTTGCGAGCGCTTCATGCGCGTCGCCCACGCCGGCGGATCGCCCGGAGAAGGCGAGCTATTGGAAGCTGCGGCATGTTCCGCGTCAGCCGCGCCTGAGGCCGCCGCACGACGCAGCGGACTTGTGATCGCAGAAGCACCTGTTTGCGCGACGCCTGCGATCCCGCCCCCGCGATAGGCAGCGGATGCAGCCGCGGCAACCGACGTGCCGCTTCGCGCTGCGCTGACGAGCGCTGTGCCCGCTGCCCCTACCCCCATGCTGGCACCAGCCGCTCCAGCGGCAACGATGCCGCCCGCCGCGAGGCCGGTCCCAACGGCGGCGCCGGCGCCGAGCTTCGGACCTCCGGAGACAATGCCGTTGGCAATGCCCGGGCCGAAGATGCCAAGACCCAGCAGTGCAAGCGCCGCCAGTACCATGGACATGGCGTCTTCGATGGTGGGCTGGTTGCCGCCGAATCCAGAAGTGAATTGCGAGAATATCGTCGAGCCGATGCCGACGATGACGGCGAGCACCATCACCTTGACGCCGGACGAGATGACGTTGCCGAGCACCCGTTCGGCGGCAAACGCCGTCTTGCCGAACAGGCCGAACGGGATCAGCACAAATCCCGCAAGCGTCGTCAGCTTGAACTCAATGAGGGTCACGAAGAGCTGGATCGCCAGGAGAAAGAACGCCAGCAGCACCACAATCCAGGCGAACAGCAACACGACGATCTGCACGAAGTTCTCAAAGAAGCTGATGTAGCCCATCAGCCCGGAGATCGAGTCCAGGATCGGGCGCCCGGCATCGATTCCCACCTGCGCCACCCGACCAGGGCTCAGGAAATCGGCAGCGGACAGGCTGGAGCCGGACGCTTTGAGCCCGAGCCCAGAAAAGCTTTCGAAAATGATACGAGCGAGATTGTTCCAGTTGCCAATCAGGTAAGCAAACACACCGACGAACAAAGTTTTCTTGGCAAGCCTTGCAATGATGTCCTCGTCAGCCGCCCAGCTCCAGAATATTGCCGCGAGCGTAATATCGATGGCCGCCAGCGTGGTGGCCAGGAAGGCCACTTCACCGCTGAGCAGGCCAAAGCCGGAATCGATGTACCGGGTGAAAACCTCGAGGAAACGGTCGATGACGCCGGTGCCGCCCATCATCTGACCTCGTTCTGCCGATGTTCGGATTCAGCCGGCGAGACCCGATCCTGGTTCTTCCCTGAATTGGTGCCTGCAGTCGGCGTCGGCTCGATGGACGACGGCAGCGTCTTGGTTGACCCGAAGAATTGCCGACAATTATCCGCCCAAACCCGGCGGCAACTTTCGAGCGATACCGTCTGGTCCAATGTGACCGTTCGGCAGCGCGCGAGCTCTTTCGCCAGCGCGTCGGCTTGCTCGCGCTCCAGTGGGGCAATAATGCCGGCGTCTTCACCGCGCCGGCTGTGGATGATAGCCAAGGCCGCGAGCAAGCCGACGCCGATCGCCGCGGTTCGCGCGTACTGGCGAGGGGTGAGATACCGGCTCATCAGTGAAACATTTGAACGCTGGTGGATTGATAACCGGCGCCCGGCGCCAGGAAGCGGCGGAGTTGCTCCCTGCCCTGGTCCTGCGCGGTGGTACGCTGCGCGGCTTCGAGACTCTGAGCCCGACCTTGGGCCGCGACGGTCGCCGTGAGATCCGCGAGCTGCTGCGCCTGCAAAGCAACCAGCTGGTTTCCAGCTTGGGTGGCTTGCAGCGCGCCCGTTGCAGACTGGCTTGATGTCACCAACGCCGACATCTGGGTGCGGTGGGTGTCGAGATTGCCGACGACGCCAGCTTGTACCCTCAACGCATCCTGTAATGCCGCCACGGAAGTCTGCCAGCGAGATTTCGCATTTGCGATCAGCGTCTGGCTGGATGTCCCCGACGAAGCTGGAGCGTAGGTTGTCGAAAAGGCATGGTCGATCTGCTGAATGTCATAGGCGATGCGCTGCGCTTGGGCCAGAAGCTGCTGGGTACGCTGGATCGACGATTGAAGTTGCTGCAGCGACGAGTACGGCAGGTTGGCAAGATTTCTCGCCTGATTGATCAGCATCTGGGCTTGATTTTGCAGCGATGTGATCTGGTTATTGATCTGCTGCAACGTGCGAGCAGCCGTCAGCAAGTTCTGCGCGTAATTGTTCGGATCGAACACGACGACCTGCGCCGAAGACGGTGGCGTGGCGAAGCTGATTGAGAGCGTGACGGCACCCACCGCCGCGAGTTGACGGATACTGATCATGTTGACGTTCCCCGGGTGGAAACATTGGGTATGAGTTCGGCGGCCCAGCCAACACCGCGGTGCGCAAGCCAGGCGGCGACGAAACCGTCGCGGCCGTGTTCGGCGAGAATTTTCTCGATCGCGGCCTGATCGGACTTGGCCGAAGCAGCCGTGAATGCGAGCGCAACCTTGCCGAGATCGAGCTCAAACAAGCGATTGCCGCGCCGCGACTGGCAGTAGTAGTCGCGCTTGGGCGTCGCGCGGGCGATGATCTCGATCTGGCGGTCGTTGAGGCCGAAGCGGCGGTATATCGCCGTGATCTGCGGCTCGATCGCCCGCTCGTTCGGCAGGAACAGCCGGGTCGGACAACTCTCGATGATGGCGGGTGCGATCGCCGAGCCGTCGATGTCGGACAGCGATTGAGTAGCGAAGATCACCGAGGCGTTCTTCTTGCGCAGCGTCTTCAACCATTCGCGGAGCTGACCGGCAAAGCCTTCGTCGTCGAGCGCGAGCCAGCCCTCATCAACAATCAGCAAGGTTGGCCTGCCGTCGAGCCGGCTTTCGATGCGATGAAAAAGATAAGCCAGCACCGCCGGCGCTGCGGAGGTGCCGATCAGACCCTCGGTTTCGAAGGCCTGGACGTCGGCCTCTCCCAACCGCTCGGCCTCGGCATCAAGCAAGCGGCCATAGGGACCACCCAGACAATAGGGTTGCAGCGCGCGCTTTAGTGTCTGCGATTGCAACAACACCGACAGGCCGGTCAGCGTGCGTTCGGCTGGAGGTGCTGACGCGAGCGACGTTAGGGCCGACCAGAGATGATCTTTTGCTTCCGGGGTAATGACAATCGTTTCGCGTGCCAGGATATTGGCGATCCATTCCGCCGCCCAGCCGCGTTCCGCGGCGTCGTCGATTAGAGCAAGAGGCTGGAGCGCGACGGGCTCGCCTGTCTCGTCCGACAACGCCCCGCCGAGATCATGCCAGTCGCCGCCCATGGCCAGCGCTGCCGCGCGGATCGAGCCGCCGAAGTCGAAGGCAAAGACCTGGTTTCCCGGATAGCGGCGGAACTGCAGCGCCATCAACGCCAAAAGCACCGACTTGCCGGCACCGGTTGGCCCGACAACTAAGGTGTGTCCGACATCGCCGACATGCAGCGAAAATCGAAACGGGGTCGCCCCCTCGGTTCGCGCAAAGAACAATGCCGGCGCGCCGAAGTGCTCGTCTCGCCCGGGGCCTGCCCAGACCGCAGACAATGGGATCATGTGCGCGAGATTGAGCGTGGAGACCGGCGGCTGTCGAACGTTGGCATAGGCATGGCCGGGCAGCGATCCGAGCCACGCCTCCACCGCATTGACGCTCTCCGCCATGCAGGTGAAGTCGCGTCCCTGAATGACCTTCTCGACCACGCGGAGTTTTTCGTCGGCGACGCGGGGGTCATCGTCCCAAACCGTTAACGTGGCCGTGACAAATGCCTGGCCGATGGCGTCGGATCCAAGTTCCTGCAAGGCCGCGTCAGCGTCCATGGCCTTGTTGTGGGCGTCGGTGTCGAGCAATGCCGAGGCCTCGTTGGTCATCACCTCCTTCAGGATCGCGGCGATCGATTTGCGCTTGGCAAACCACTGCCGCCGAATTTTTGTGAGCAACCTGGTCGCATCGGTTTTGTCGAGCATGATCGCGCGTGTCGACCAGCGATAGGCAAAGGCGAGCCGGTTGAGTTCGTCCAGAATCCCAGGGGTCGTGACGGTCGGAAACCCGACCACCGTCAGGACCCGCAGATGCGATTGCCCGAGCATCGGCTCGAGGCCGCCGATCAGGGGCTCATCCGCCAGCACCGCGTCGAGATACATCGGTATCTCCGGCACACGGACGCGCTGGCGCCTGGTTGAAACCGTCGAATGGAGATAGGTCAGCGTTTCCTCGTCATCGATCCAGCGGATCTCGGGCATAAAGCCCTCGACGAGGCCAAGCACGCGCTCGGTGCGGTCGACGAATCCCCGTTGTACCTCGCGCGCATCCGCATCTCCGTTGCGGTCGCGTCCCTCGTAGAGGAATCGCTCGGCGCGCGCGGGGTCCTCTGGCGGAGGCAAATAGAGAAAGGTGAGGAAGTAACTCGACTCGTAGTGCGCGCCCTCCTGCTCAAATTCGGCGCGGCGCTCGACGTCGACCAGAGCCGACGCCACATCCGGAAAATGACCTTCGGGATATTTGCTTGCCGGATTCCGCTGCGCCTCGACAAAGACAGCCCAACCCGAACCGAGCCGACGCAGCGCATTGTTCAGTCGCCCCGCAACGCCGACGAGTTCCGCCGGCACGGCGGAATCCAGGTCCGGACCCCGAAACTTGGCGGTGCGCTGAAACGAACCATCCTTGTTGAGGACGATTCCTTCGTCGACCAAAGCCGCCCAGGGCAGGAAATCCACGAGCTGCGTAGTGGAGCGGCGATATTCTGAGAGGTTCATCATTGGTTCAAATCCCCAAATAGCCGGAGATGCGAAGATGGCGGCGCACGACATCGACGAACTGGGGGTCGCGTTTCGCCGCCCACACCGCGGCGGCCTGACCGATGAGCCCGAGCAGGAGACCGGCGAGCCAGAGCCGCAAACCGAGACCAAGTGCCGCCGCCAAGGTGCCATTGAGGATCGCAACCGCACGCGGTGCCCCACCAAGGAGGATCGGCTCGGTCAGCGCGCGATGCACCGGCACGGTAAAGCCGGGAAGCGGATCAACGTCGTCCGTCACACCAGCACTCCGCCACCGAACGAGAAGAACGAGAGGAAGAAGGAACTGGCCGCGAACGCGATCGACAGACCGAACACGATCTGAATCAGCCGGCGGAAACCACCCGAGGTGTCGCCGAACGCGAGCGTCAAACCCGTGACGATGATGATGATCACGGCGAGGATCTTGGCGACAGGGCCTTCGACCGATTGCAGGATCTGATTGAGCGGTTGCTCCCAGGGCATGTTCGAACCGGCGGCCCAGGCGGAAACGGAGACCAGCATCTGAGCGCTGGCGGCAGCAATGAGCGCGGCACTACGGCAAATGCGGAAACGTATTCGTGTCATAGCCGATCTCCTGTCGCGTGAAGGACATAGTCGCCGGTCGGTCCAAGGCCTTCGACCTGGGCGAGCTCGGAGAGCCTGCGATCGGACCCGCGGCCGGCCAGCACGGCGATGACCTGGATCGTCTCGGCGATCAAAGCGCGCGGCACGGTGACGACGGCTTCCTGAATCAGCTGCTCCATCCTGCGGAGCGCACCAAGGGCTGAGCTCGCATGGATGGTACCGACGCCGCCGGGATGGCCGGTTCCCCAGGCCTTCAAGAGATCAAGCGCTTCCGCGCCTCTGACTTCACCGATCGGGATGCGATCCGGTCGCAAGCGTAGCGATGAGCGCACGAGATCGGAGAGCGAAGCGACGCCGTCCTTGGTGCGGAGTGCGACGAGGTTAGGCGCCTTGCATTGCAGCTCTCTTGTATCTTCGATCAGCACGACGCGATCGGCGGTCTTTGCAACCTCCGCCAGCAATGCATTGGTGAGCGTGGTCTTGCCGGTGGAGGTGCCGCCGGCGACAAGGATATTGCGGCGACCCGCGACGGCCGCGCGCAACGTCTCGGCCTGATGAGCATTCATGATGCCGGCGGCGACGTAATCGTCGAGCGTAAACACGGCAACGGCGGGTTTGCGGATCGCAAACGTCGGCGCTGCGACGACGGGCGGGAGCAATCCCTCGAAGCGCTCGCCGGTCTCGGGCAACTCTGCTGATACCCGCGGCGAACCCGGATGCACCTCTACGCCCACATGATGCGCAACGAGCCGCACAATGCGTTCGCCATCGCTGGCGGATAAACACTCGCCGGTATCAACGAGGCCGCCCGCCAGCCGATCGATCCAGAGCCGGCCGTCGGGGTTGAGCATGACCTCAACGACTTTAGCGTCTTCCAGCCAAAGCGTGATGGCCGGCCCCAACGCGGTACGCAGCATGCGTGCGCCGCGCGACGTCGCCTCCTGATTGAGATGATGAATTGCCACTTGTGCCCCCCAACATCACTGACCAATTTTGGCGACTGCAATTGCAGTCGTGATGTCGGGGATCATTAGAAAGGGCAGTATGTGCGACCACGCAACAAGATCAGATCAGGCGTAGGGCTCTGGCGTAGAAAGGCCTGATAACGGCGAAGCCGTTCATGAAGAGCCACCCGTATGATCCAGCGTCCTGTCCTTGGAAATCACGTCCTGAGAAATTTCCTGCGCCAAGCTCTGCCCCTTCGCCAACCGTCGCCCGAGCGCTTCGACAAAACCTTCGTAGCGCTCACGGCCCTTGGCCTGGGCGGCCGGTTGCGCCGTGTCCGGCAATGGTGGGGTGACCGTCAGCCAGAAGCGCACGAACAGAGCAAGAGCTTCGTTCGAGATGGTGACGTGGCGTTCCAACCGTTCCACCTGTCGCGTCAACCGGTCGAGCCGGCGCCCGAGTGCAGCCTCCATCCGCTCAGAATTATCCGGTGACAGATATGAGGAAAGTGCAGTCTCCACGACCAGCGCTTGCGGCACGCGCTTGCGATTGGCGTAATCGGCAAGTTGACCTGCGAGATCGGGCGGTAGGCGAAACGTGTGTTTGCTCCGCATCGCTTACTCCGAAAGCCCCATGCCGTCGCCAGGATCCATCGCAGTCTGGCGCGCCAGACTGCGGACCTGCTCGCGCATGGCGCGGGCGCGAATGGCGTCATCATCTGGGTCTTCCTCTGCGAAGACGAACTCCGGCACGGCCTTTTCTGACTCCGACACGATTTCTTCGTGTTGAGGGAGTTCTGGCTCGCGCCGGATGCCGGCGTTCGCGGGATCGTCGATGAGATTCTCACCTGACGAAACGGCTTCCTGACCGCTGCTGACAGCCGCGGGGACAGCCAATCGGCTCCAATCGTCGGACGGAGCGACACTTGGTTCCTTGCCGACTGTCGGCGGCGCCAGCACCCGCACGGTCAGCCTGATATCTTCATAATAGCGCGCCTTCTTCGCCCGGATTGGCGGCACGCCAGAGACCAGAACCAGTTCGTCGGCGGGCGGCAACTGCATCACCTCACCCGGCGTCAGCAATGGTCGCGCTGTCTCCTGACGCGAGACCATCAGATGGCCAAGCCACGGCGAGAGCCTGTGACCGGCATAGTTCTTCATTGCCCGCATCTCGGTCGCAGTGCCCAACGCATCCGACACGCGCTTGGCGGTGCGCTCGTCGTTGGTGGCAAAGGACACGCGTACGTGACAGTTATCGAGGATAGAATTGTTGGCTCCGTAAGCCTTCTCGATTTGGTTCAGCGATTGCGCGATCAGGAAGCTCTTGAGGCCGTATCCCGCCATGAAGGCCAGCGCGGACTCGAAGAAATCGAGCCGGCCAAGTGCCGGAAATTCATCCAGCATCAGCAGCAGCCGATGCCGCCGTCCCTTGGCGTCCAGGTCTTCCGTCAGCCTCCGACCAATCTGGTTAAGAATCAGGCGCACCAGCGGCTTGGTCCGGCTGATGTCGGAAGGCGGAACGACGAGGTAGAGACTGGCAGGCCGGTCGCCCTCGACCAGATCGCGGATACGCCAGTCGCAGTGGTGCGTGACCTTCGCCACGACTGGGTCACGATAGAGCCCGAGGAATGACATGGCGGTTGAAAGCACGCCGGAGCGTTCATTCTCGCTCTTGTTGAGAAGCTCGCGTGCTGCCGAGGCGATGACCGGATGCGGCCCCGCTTCGCCAAGATGTGCCGACGTCATCATGGTCCGAAGCGTCACCTCGATCGGCCGTTTTGGATCGGACAGGAAGCTCGCAACACCCGCAAGCGTTTTGTCCGGCTCGGCGTAGAGCACATGGAGAATAGCGCCGACGAGCAACGCATGACTGGTCTTCTCCCAGTGATTGCGGCGTTCGAGCGATCCTTCAGGGTCCACCAGCACGTCCGCAACATTCTGGACATCGCGCACCGCCCACTCACCGCGCCGAACCTCCAGCAAGGGATTGTAGGCCGCTGACTTCGCGTTGGTCGGATCGAACAGCAACACCCGACCGTGCCGGGCGCGAAAGCCGGACGTTAGGTTCCAGTTCTCACCCTTGATGTCGTGGACAATGCAACTCCCCGGCCAAGTCAGAAGCGTCGGCACCACCAGGCCGACGCCTTTCCCCGAACGCGTCGGCGCGAAGCACAGCACATGCTCCGGTCCATCATGTCGCAGATAGTCGTCCTCGAACTCGCCGAGCACCACGCCGTCCGGCGCGGCGAGACCCGCAGCGCGAATCTCAAGTGCTGTGGCCCAGCGGGCCGAGCCGTAGGTCGCGGCCGTCTTGGCCTCGCGTGCCCGCCATACCGACATGCCGATGGCGACCGCAACCGCGATGAAACCTCCCGACGCGGCGATGTACGCGCCTTCCACGAAAACCTGCGGCGCGTAGGCGTCGTAGGCGTACCACCACCAGAAGAACGACGGCGGCAAATAGACGGGAATTCCCGAGATCAGCTCGAACCATGGCAGCCCAAGCTGCGGTTGATAACCTAATTTCCACGCCACCCACTGCGTGGCAGCCCACATGGTGATGAGCACGATCGCAAGAGCGACGACGATCTGGCCCCAGAGTATCTTGGTCGCGGACATCGTGGCCAAGAATCAGGTGTTGCCCGTGCCGAGAGCAAGAGTCGCTTCATTGTCGGGCGTACGGACGGCGACTGCAGGCTATGATTCGGGCGAACGTAGCTGGCAGGCCATCGAAGTCTCCTATCGGAGGCAACCCGGAAAACATCTACTCTTTGCGAGCATTGCGCATGTTGACCCAAATGTATGGTCCGGCCGTGCGTTGCAAGAGGTTTCGTCAACCTGGCAGATGCGGTCTTGCATCAATGTATCCGGCCTCTGATTGGAGCGTGTGGTGCTCCGGGCCATCATGGATATCAGCGCGCATTCGAGCTGATGAGCGGACAGGCCTCGAACGGGCCATTCGGGTCACCAGTGTTCGCATGCGCCGGGAAGACCGATCCTCCTTCGTCGTCTTATCCTCTCGCAGACCTCGACGGGTAAGGGATGTTGGTTACGTCATCGATAGCTCCTTACTTCGCGCTGTTCCTTTGTTCGTGCCTGCGTCGGGATCAACGGCGATCTGGTCGCCAGTGGCGAGCGCTGCGCCTCGACCACCAACCGTAATTTTCGCGGTCGCCAGGGCGTGGGCGCTCGGACTCATATTATGTCGCCGGCGATGGTTGCAGCGGCCGCGGTCTGCGGTCACCTCGCTGATATACGACCTTTGATGGCGCTCAAAAACCTGGGGTGACGGGTATGGAAAAATTCACCCGCATTGCGGCCTCGGCTTGCCCGCTCCCGGCCGAGAACGTCGACACCGACCAGATCTTGCCTGCGCGTTATCTCAAGCTGCCGCGCAAGGGCGAACACGGCAAAGTTTTGTTTCGCGATTTACGCTTTGACGCGAACGACCGCGAGCGACCAGACTTTCCGCTCAATCGGCCCTGCTGGCGGGATGCGAGAATTGTTGTGAGCGGGCGCAATTTTGGCGGTGGTTCTTCGCGTGAGGCGGCAGTCTATGCGCTTTATGACTCCGGTATCCGGTGTGTGATTGCACCGTCATTCGGTGATATTTTTCGCAGAACGCGACCAAAAATGGATTGCTCACCGCGGTGTTGAGCGAGGCTGAGACCGGTGCGTTGATGGCTGCGCTAACACGCGAGCCGACTTTGGCGGTTACGGTTGATCTCGCATCGCAATCAATTGTATGCGGCGAACTACGATTTAAGTTTACGATTGACCCGGCCCACCGAACCCGCCTGCTGAACGGTTGGGACGATTTTGATGTCACTAATTCCTTCCGCGAGGAGATCGGTAAATTCAAGGCTGCCAACCGAACGGCTCGGCCGTGGGCGACGCCCTCATAGACGGTAGCGTCGGCACGACCTTCAAGCCTGGCAGCGATGCCCATGATGCGATCGAATTTGGATCGACTCCCCGTATGCGCGTCGGAACAGCCCTTCACCAGCCGGCGTGCCGCCAGCGGCAGCCTTGACCCGCGCCAGCCAGGCGGCGCGGTGCTTGAGTTCTCGGGCATGCCTGAGCATGCCACGACGGAAGCGCTTAAGTCCGGCAAGAACGTATAGGGCGACGAACCAACAGAGCTCTTCTCATAGCGGCAGAACCTCACCCCAAAAGGTTTGGTAACCAGGTTGCAATCGGCGGAAACGCGATGATGATCAGCAGAAGAACAATACTCATCGCGATGTAGGGCACGACCGCTCGAAAGATGTGCGTCATCGTTACTTCCGGCGGAGCCACGCCTTTCATCGTCATCAGGAGAAGCCCGTGAGGAGGCAGCAGCAACCCGAGTTGCATGCAAATCAGATAGAGCACGCCAAACCAGATCAGATCGATGTCGAGCCGTTGCACGATTGGCATGAAGACCGGCAAAGTAATGAGCATCATGCTGACTTGATCCACGAAGATTCCGAGAAAAATCAACAGCAGCATCATGCCGGCCAGAATGGCGAAGGCAGAAAGTCCCTGGCCGAGAATGGCGGACACGATGCCTTGCGTCGCGCCGGAAAAACTCAGGATCTGCGAGAACGTAGTCGCGCCGAGGATGATGAAGAGGATCATCCCGGAAATGGCGACAGTGCCGCGCAAGGCTTGCAGCAAGTTTTTAAAGTTAAGCGCGCGATAACTGGCCCCTAACGCCATCGTCGCAAGCGCGCCCAAGGCGGCCGACTCTGTCGGTGTTGCAATTCCCGCCGACATTGCGCCGATCACGACGACAAAGATCGAAGCGAGCGGCAGGACGTAGAGCAGAAGCAACTCGTAGCGCGCCCAGCCCGTTTTTCTTTCGATCGGCGCGGCAGGTGCAAGATCTGGCCGCGCCGTGACCCGAACGACGATGTACCCGACAAAGGCGGCACTAAGCATCAAGCCCGGCACGACACCGCCAATCAGGAGCTTGGAAATCGAAATTCCCGAAAGGCTGCCGAGTAGAACGGTGAGCGCGGACGGAGGAATCAGCATATCGACCGCGCCGATCGCCATGATCGGGCCGGTTGCCAGAACGGGGTTGTAGCCTCGCGACAACATGACCGGCAGCATCAGCGAACCGAGCATCGCAGTCGTCGCAATCGTCGAACCCGAGATCGCAGAAAAAATCGTTCCGGCGACGATGGCGACCACGGCCAGCCGGCCCGGTACCTGGCTGATCAGCCGTTCCACGCCGTCGATGACTTTCAGCGCGAGGCCGGTGTGGAACAGCACCTCCCCCATCAAAACGAAAAGGGGAATCGGCGTGAGCGAGAAATTGATCGCTGCGGCGACACTGTTGCGCGCGACCTGATGCAGCCCGGCATCGCCACCGAGAAACAGGATCGCGCCGATCACATTGATCGCGATGAACGAGATCGCGACCGGCATCCCGACAAACAGTAGTACGGTCGAGCCTCCGAGGAGCAGCAGCGAGGCCATTTGCCAGGACATGCTCACGCGTCGCTCCTCTGGTATGATACGGGTTTCAAGCCGCAGAAACAGCGTCGGCGCGCAAGCCGATCTCGGCCACGGAAAGCCGGTGCATGCGGAAGATGAATTCGATGCCCAGTAGGACGAAGCCAACCGGCAGCGGTGCAAGCGCCCACCACTCCGGCGTGATTAATGTTTTGATAGCGATTGAGCCGGCCGAATAGCTCGCCACCGTGATGAGGGTCCCGTACCAGACGAAATAAATGCAGCAGAGCAGACCGACAATGTCGCCGACCCATTCCAGTATCCAGGCCACGCGTGTTGGCAGAACGCGCAAGATGATGTCCACGCGAATATGCTGACCCCGACGGAGCAACCACGGTGCGGCCAGCAGCGTCATAAGATAGAGAATATCCTCCGAGAATTCATTGCTGACCGCGACACCGCCGGCGCCGACGTTGCGAGACACGACATCGGCGCCGATCATGACGGCCATACCCAGGAGTAACAGGCACGCCACCAGCATCAGGCTATCGAGCGCGCGCTCATACCAACCGGACAGCCGCTCCATGACGGAGCTCACCTCGACGAAACGATCGCTCTTCATTTTGTTGCCGCGAAAAAATTCCTGATCTTCGGGCCGTGTTCGGGACTTTGCTTAATGATCCCCTCCCAGCCGGCCTGATACGCTTTCGTCCGATAAGCTGCCGCTGCCGCTGCATCGAACTTGATGGTCTGAATGCCGGCGTCGGCCTGCCGCTTGGTATCTTTAGCGTTCTCGGCGACGAATTCCGCCGCGGCTTCCGCCTCTGCGCGATCCGCCGCATTGCGCAAGACGGCCCTTTGCTTGTCGTTGAGCTTGTCCCACGTCGTCTTGTTGACGAGGACGGAAACCTCGGCGGTGTAGAATCCGGGATCAACGCGATACTTCGTTTTTTCATGCCAGCCGAGATCGAAAATCCCGGTGATTGGCCAGCCATATCCATCGACTACGCCGCGCTCGAGCGATGTGTAGACTTCACCCGGCGGCGTCTGCACCACCGTGGCGCCAAGCGCCTGGAAGAAATCGCGATACACCGGCGTGATCCGAATCTTCAGTCCGGTGAGATCAGGAGACATAATGGGCTTGTTCAAATAAAGATGAAACGGATTGTTATCGACCAGGCGCGCCAGGAAGATGGCATTCATCTTTAGCGCATAGATCATGGCCATGTAATCGTACCCGCCGTTCTTGCGAAGCTCCGACATGGAATGTTCGGTGAGCTTCCAGGCGTCGGATTCCGGCATGAGGTTGGTGGTGAACGCGCCGGTCGTGTTGGCGATATCGACCACGCCGCTCTTGAGGGCGTTACCGACTTCAAATGGCGGCATCGCCTTCGGTCCCCCGATATAATTGATCTGGATGACGCCCTTGCCGTCCGCATTCACCTGGTCGATGAATTTTTCAAAGCCACGCGAGTAAGTGGTCTTCTCCGCGAAAGCCGAGACGGCGCGCAGCGTGACTTCCTGGGCCCAACTCGATGAGCAAACAAGTAATGAGCTAACAAGTGTTGTCGCGACTAGACCGAGCGCAAATTTCCTGCTCATGTGACCATCCCCCGCGCTGCCGAGTTCGAATGCTCAGTTGCTTGTTATGAAACATATTTCCAACCTAAGTATTTTTTGTTTAGGAGAAGCGGGTTGGAGAGTCAAACGAAGGCAGTTACCGCACTTGAGCGATAACTTCACTGTCGCGACATTTCAGGCAAGGGATCTCGCTGCGCTTGGCGCGCGCCGTTATACGGCAGCGTTGACCACGTCGGGCCCACGGACTCCGGTCAGGAAGCAGGTTTCCATTTGGCCTCACGAATTCTATAGAAAGCTTTCGATCGTCTTCAGAACTCCCGATAGAGCGGCACCCTCCTCATCTTGCAGGGCTGCTTCTCGCGACCGACGCACCCAATCCGCAGCGTCGGCACGACCTTCAAGCCTGGCAGCGATGTCCATGATACGATCGAATTTGGATTGACCGCGCGTATGCGTGTCGGAATAGCCCTTTACCAGCCGGCGTGCCACCAGCATCTCTATCGCGAGGTCATGGTCCTTCTCTGCGGCGGCCTTGACCCGCGCCAGCCATGCGTCGCGATGCTTGACTTCGCGGGCGTGCCTGAGCGTGCCACGGCGGAAGCGCTTGAGTCCGGCAAGAACGTATAGAGCGACGAACCAGCGAATCCCGCCGCTTTTCACCCGGCGCCCGCGATTGACGATCGTATCGAGCAGCCGGAACAAGGCAGGACGGTCCTCAATGAACCGGCCGAGTGCGAACGGCAACGAGCCCGTGACCTCGTCCATGCGCGGGTGCATGAATTCGGTTGTGTAAACGAGCTGGTCGGCCGTGGCCGCGACTTCCGCGCGCACCCGCTCGAAGCGGCTGCCGCGCGTTTTCAGGTCGGCGACTCGATAGACATCATCATAGGCCATGGCCACGGCGATATATTTTGCGGCTGTTCGGGTAAATGCGTAGTCGCGGGCCGGCTTGTCGATGGCGAGCATGCCGGCCGCCAGGTCGAGATATTCCGTACCGTAGTTGATGTCCTGGAAATCGACCGCCCGCTGCAGGCCGGCCGCTATCATGTCATGCGTTGGCTCCGGAAATTTGGTTCGCGCGCGCGCAATGAGCGCGTCATAGGCGGCGTGGCCGACGAACTGCAAAGCTGGAAAACGCTTAGCCGGCGCGGACGGTGCAGCTGACCACCTTACCTCCGCCATGTCTGCGCGTTCGAAGCCGAGCGCAAATGCACGCAGACTCGCTTCTACGCCGATGCCCGCGGCGCGGATCGTCGCCTCGAAAACCGAGCGCGGGAATGGTAGCGCCTTGCTAGCTGAGAGCGCACCGAACAATACCGCTGAGATCGCGCTTCCCGATTGCTTTGCCGCTTCCTCCATGTCGAAGGCGATAAAGCGTTTGGTACTCGCACGCGCGGCGGCATAGACCAAGTCTGCATTTCCGATGCCATCGCCCGGGACCTGCTTTTCCGACACAGCATAGGCGCGGTGCGATGAGGCGATCAGTGTGGTGCGGTTCGGCGTCACAAGCCCGCGCTGAATGGCACGGGCCGCTTCCATCAGTTCGGCGCCGATCACCACGTCGACCTCGCCGGGCACTGCCATCAGCGAGAGAACGGGCCGCAACCGTATCGCTGCGTCCAACGGCGGCGGCAAGGTCTCAATATAATAGACTGTTGCACCGGTGCGCTGCGCCACGCCCGGCACAGAAGTCGACTGCGCCACCCAGCCTTGCGCCTGGCACAATTCAACGATCCAATCGACCAGCACGCCGCCGCCCTGGCCACCCATCGCCATGACGGCGATGGCGAGCGGTCTCGTGGTGTCGAGCGCGGTACGGCCGGCGGCGACGTTCATCATGGCTCCGCCTCAGGCGAATTCGATACGGCGCCGCGCGCGGCGCCGTTGCAGGTAGCCTATGACGGAGCGGCGCAAGCGTGCCATCATGAGATCCATGCGCGTCGGATTGTGAATGATGTCGGCTCGATAGAAAGATGGACAGAGCACCGCCGCCTCCGCCACCTCGCCGCAATTGCCGCAGCCCACGCACGTGTTGTCTACCGCGGCGACGGGGTCGTCCTTTAGCGGGTCGTCCGTGCGCTTGACCGACAGCGACGGGCAGCCGGAAAGACGGATACAGGCGTGATCGCCCGTGCAGACATCTTCATCGACACCGTAACGCTCGCGCACCATTCGTCGACCGCCCTTTACCGCTTTGGCGAACAGCGGCTTCTCGCGCCGTTGCCGGTTCAGCATGCATTCGGATGATGCGACGATCACCTTCGGCCCGGGGGTCTTGCTGGCGAGCGCCTCCTTCAGCGTGTCGCGCATCTTGCCGACGTCGTAGGTGCGGTCGATCTGGCGCACCCAGGTGGCGCCGACGCCTTCAACCGCCTTGGCGATCGGGTGCTGTGTCGATCGCGTCACATTGCCAGCGCGCGAGGAGAGAATGTCCTGGCCGCCGGTCGCCGACGAATAAAAATTATCGACGACGATGATGACACCGTCGTGTTTGTTGTAGACGGCATTGCCGATGCTCGAGGTGAGGCCGTTGTGCCAAAAGCCGCCGTCGCCGATGATCGAGATCGATTTCTTGTCCGCCTGAACATTGAAGGCTGCGGCTGAAGCAGGGCCGAGGCCGTAGCCCATGGTGGTGGCCCCGATATTGAACGGCGGCAGGATCGAGAACAGGTGGCACCCGATGTCCGCGGCGACATGGTGCGGACCTACTTCCGTCTCCACCAACTTCATCGCTGCGAAAATGGGACGCTCCGGGCAGCCGATGCAGAAACCCGGCGGCCGCGGCGGCACCGCGCTGACTAGCGCCTTCACCCGCGGATCGTCACCAATCACGGGCTCGTTCGGCGCTCGCGTTTGGTCGGTGAGGGCGTCCGGTAGAATTGCGCTCAAGAAGCCCCGAACACCCTTGAACATCACCTCGGCCGTATACTCGCCGGCCATAGGCAACACGTCCTTGCCGAAGACTTTGGTATTGACATCCCGACGCCGCAAGATGCTGTTGATCGCCTGCTCGATGTAATCAGGCTGACCTTCCTCGACGATCAACACCGCCTGCTTACTCGCGAAGAAGTCTATGATCTCGTCGTCGACCAGCGGATAGGTGACGTTCATTACATAGAGCGGCACGAGGGAAACACCCCAAACGTCGGCGAGGCCGAGGCGTTGCAGCGCGCGCATGACCCCATTGTACATGCCGCCCTGCATCGCAATCCCGATGCCACTAATATCTCCTTCGAAGGTCTCGTTGAGCTTGCGTGCTTTGATGAATTCCAGAGCTGCGGGCAGACGCTTCTCGATCTTTTCCTTCTCGTGAAGGTAGGAAGCCGGCGGCAAGACAATCCGGTTTACGTCGCGCACCGGATTCGCCAGCGCCTGCTTCGGCGTGAACGGCGGTCGCTTGTTGTCCTTGGCAACGAAGGAACCAGTCACGTGGCAGGCGCGGATGCGTAGCTCCAGCATCACCGGGGTATTGGAGGCCTCCGACAGTTCAAAACTGTCTTCGACCGCCTTCACGATCGATTCGAGATTGGGCCTGGGATCGAGCAGCCAAATTTGCGACTTCATGGCGAAAGCATGTGAGCGCTCCTGCATAATGGAGGAGCCTTCGCCGTAATCCTCGCCGACGATGATCAGCGCGCCACCCGTGACTCCGCTGGAGGCCAGATTAGAAAGGGCATCGGACGCGACATTCGTACCGGCCGTGGACTTGAAGGTAACCGCACCGCGGATCGGGTACATGACCGAGGCGGCAAGCGAGGCGGCCGCCGCTCCCTCCGAGGCGGACACCGAGAACTGCACGCCCAGCCTGGCCAAGAGATCCTGCGCGTCGGAGAGCACGTCCATGAGGTGGGAGATCGGCGCCCCCTGATAGCCACCCACATAGCCGACGCCGGATTGCAACAGCGCCTTGGTCAACGCCAGGATGCCTTCGCCGCGGAATTCGCGGCCTGCGCCGAGTTCGAGGCTGCGGACCTCCTCGGCGAATGATCTTTCGGCCATTGAAATCTCCGTTTCACGGCAGACTAGACGGTTTTCGCGTCGCAAGCACGCGATCGCGCGTCATCGGTTCAAAAGGGGACCACCAGCCCGTCCAGCGGGGCATCGCAATTCACGAGGTCGACCCGCTTCATCGCGATGCGCAGGGTCTCTCCGTCGGCCAGCAGCCGATGCATATATGTGCCGGCGAACAGCCGCTGTTCTTCCCGCCGGTATTCGACCATCATGAATTTCGAGCGCACAATTTGCCCCGGCTCGCCATTGTCCGGCTCCGAGCTGAGATTGGTGACGATGCGGCTCGTGCGCGAACGCGGTTCTTGCGAATAAATGCGCGGATCGGCGAGCCGGCGCACGCGCGTTTCCAGCAGGCGGCGGTCGTCGTACATCAGCGAGACCGTGTCGAAAGGACTCGTTTGCCCGGGCTGGCTCGGCACCCAATAATGCGCATCCGGCGTGAACAGCGCGAGCCACGCGTCGAAATGGCCCTCGTCGAGCAGCCGCGCTTCGTGAATCAGGAATGCCTCGCAGGCGCGAAGGTCCATTTCAGCCGGGATCGGCGATGATTTGCGCGTCGCCGCATCAAGGATCGTCATGCCACGGCCTCTTGCCTGTCAGTCGCCCCGGCCTTGCCCAGCATGTAGCCCCGCCATGCGTCGAACATGTTGCGGATATAGACCTCGCTGGTCGAGTTCTTGCCTTTGCGCCCACCATGCGCATCCGGCGCGTCGCTTTTGTAACCGCGGCCGATCTCCAGCCATTCGGCGCCTTCGCTGGCCAAACCCAGCGTAATACGATTGTAAATCTCCAGATCGTCGGTGAGCACGAGCGAACCGGTTCCATTCACCACATTGGCGAAGCTGATCGTGTTGCGGAACATCTGCTCCGGCGCGCCGCGCAGCTTGAAGCAATACGTATGCACGACGGTGCGATCGACCGCGACGGGATGAATGACGCGCAGCTGCTGGAACTGGCTCATCATTGACAGGTTTGGATAGATATTGCTGTTCCAGCGGCGCACCTCCATGATCCGCTGTGTCTCCGCCTTGCCCTTCCTGGCTTCCAGCGCGGAAACATAATCCCGGAACGTCGGGTCGTTCATGGCGGCAACGAGCTTCGCATCGTCGTGATAGTCGCCGAGATAGCTGTGGCCATTCGGATAGGTCCAAATGCCGACCTGCGATTCCCAGAAGCTATAGGGCGCGCCGTTCTGCCGCATTTGGCGGATGGCGATCTCGCCCGAGCCGTCGCTATATACGTCGTCCTTTTGCTCCTGCGCGGCGGCGATCGAAGAGCGATGGGTGAACCAGGGATGCGCGGCATCACACAGGTTCTCAAGATATAGTTTCCAATTGCCGTTGTAGGTATGCTTGAACGTCCCGCCCGCGACCTCGATCTCGCCATCCGGCGCACGATCGACCATATCGTCGAGCGACGTCTTCATATATCCGATGAAATCCTCGAAGCTCTGCCCTTGCGCGGCCAGTCTCAGGAAGATGAAGCCGCGATAGCTCTTCACATGCGGCACCTGCACCATGGCCGTGTTGGGGTTCTTGGCATCGAAATCGTCCGGATAGCCGTGATTGAGTGGCACGGCTTTCAACCGTCCGTCGAGGTGATAGGTCCAGCCGTGATAGCAACACTGGAATTCATCGGCGCAGCCCGCGTCGTTGGCGACGACTATCGCGCCGCGATGGGCACATTGGTTATGCAACGCGCGAACCTCACCGTCCTGTCCCCGCACGACGACAAGCGGCTTGCGCGCGACACGCGCACAGAAATAGTCGCCGTGATGCTTGATTTGACTCTCGTGTCCGACGTACGTCCAGGCAGAACCGAAAATGCGCGACATTTCCAGTTCAAAGATAGCCGGGTCGGTGTAAATTCGCCGATGCACACGGCCCGGCTCCACCATCCGGGACAGCATCTCCTCCGATTGATCGGCATTCATCTGCATGCGGAGCTTCCAGTTGAGGGTGAGAGCGGGCCGGCAAACAACAACGAAGCATTTCTCGGAATTGCGGAGCGCAAAACGATACCGTACAGTATCGACAACAGCAAGAGGCAACTGAATGACCGGCTCCCGAGGCAAGCGCGTTGCGCCGTCCGGAAATTCCGGCAGGAGCAAGTCGGACGCCAAGCGCAAGGCCATCCTGCGCGGCGCCAAGGCCGTGTTTCTCAAATTGGGATTCGGCGGAACCAGTATGGATGAAGTCGCCGCGCGGGCCGGCGTTTCGAAAATGACGGTGTACCGCCATTTCGGCAGCAAAGAAGAACTGTTCGCCGGCGTTATTACCGACCTCTGCAACCGGATCGTGGCAGAGGACCTTGAGCGTATCTTCGAGCAGCAGCCGGAAGACGCATTGCGACACTATGCGCAGCGGATGATCGACATCGTCTTTGCGCCAGATACGATCGAGCTTCACCGTATAGTGATCGCGGAAAGCCGGCGCTTTCCCGCGCTCGGCAGATTGTTTTACGCCTCCGGCCCGCAGGTTTGCATCGATGTGCTGGTGCGTTATTTCGAGCGTAACCGCCGCAACCCCCGCTTTCGGATCACCGATCCATTGCGTTCGGCGGAAGAGTTCCTCGAATTATTGCGTGGCTATGCGCATCTGCGCGTGCTCCTCAAGATCGACAAGGCGCCGTCGCGCCACGAGATCGCCGCGCGCCTCAACGGCGCCGTTCGCCACGTGCTGCAACCGGCGGAGCGAACTTTCAGAACGGGCTGACAACCCTTTTTGGTACGTAGTGCAGTACGCGACGTTCGATCAGAATGACGGCGAGGTAAGCGACACTGCCGATCAACGTCAACATGATGATCGCGACGAAGACCATCGGCGTGTTCGCCTGGCCCTCGCCCATCGAGAGCAGGAAGCCGAGCCCGGAATTGCCGCCGACGAGTTCGCCCACCACCACGCCGACGACCGCCAGCGTTGAACCGATGCGCAGCCCCGCGAGAAACGGCGGCATCGAGGCGGGAAATTCTATTTTCCAGAAAATCTGCGCCCGCGTCGCCTTGAAAGAGCGGGCGAGATTGATCAGGTCGGGATCGACACCGCGCACCGCAGTCATGACGTTGACCAGTACCGGGAAAAACACGATCAGGATGGCGACCAGGATCTTTGGGTACACCGAAAAACCCATCCATAAAATGAAAAGCGGTGCGAAGGCTACCTTCGGCGCAATCTGCAAGGCGAGGATATAGGGCGAGAGTGCGATCTCCGCCGTCTCCGACATGCCCAGCAGATAGCCGATCGAGGCGCCCAAAAGGCTGCCAAGAGTGAAACCAGCGATCACTTCGGCGGCGGTGATGCCGGCGTGGAAGATCAGATTGTCTGCGTGCCACATGCGCAGGAATTCCTGGAAGACGACCGACAGCGGTGGCACGATGAAGGACGGAATGCCGAGCATCTGCGGTCCCCACTGCCAGCCGGCGAGAAAGAGGACGAGCAGCACGACGCTCGCCAAGGCTCCGCGGCGCATGCGTGTCGCTGGGTTCGTTCCGGTCATTCGCGGGTCACACTTGATTCGCCGCTTCCGTGGGATGGCCGATGTCAAGACGATCCATCAGCCGTGACACATAGTCCTGGACGCGACGATCGCGCCGCCGAGCGAATGGATCCTCCCGGTCGGGAATGTCGATGCTCACTTCGTCGATGATCTTGCCGGGGCGCCGGCTCATTACCAGAATGCGATCCGACAAAATCACGGCCTCCAGCAGATCATGGGTGATCAGCAGCGCGGTCTTGCCGGCTTCCTTCAAAGTCTGCGCCAAATCGTATTGCAGCATAATGCGTGTCTGCGCATCGACCGCCGAGAAGGGTTCATCGAGCAGGAGCACGGACGGATCGGCCGCCAAGGTCCGTGCCAGCGCCGCACGCTGCCGCATCCCCCCGGAGAGTTGGTGTGGGTAGTGTTCGCCGAATTCCGCCAGCCGAAACTTTAGCAGCAACGCGTGTGCTCTTTCCTCACGGTCATTCCTTGAGACGCCCTGGATTTCCGCGCCGAACATCACGTTTTCGGCGATCGTCCGCCAAGGCAACATGAGATCCTTCTGCAGCATGAACGCGACATGCGAGTTTGGTCCCATGACCGGCTCGCCGTCGACATAGGCAAGACCCGAGCTTGCCGGGTTCAGCCCTGCGCCTATATTGAGCAACGTACTCTTGCCGCAGCCACTCGGCCCGATGAGTGACACAACTTCGCCGTCGGCGACTTCAAACGTCACGTCCTGCACGGCCGTCAGCATTCCCGCCTGTCCGTTGAACCGCATAGTGACGTCTCGATATTCGAGTCTGTTCACTGTGATCCACTTGGGGTTAAGGACGGGGGGTGACTCTAAACGAGACTGAAGAGTATAGTAATTGAAAAATCGAGGCTGTCACGCCTTTCTTGTAATCGCTCGATCAACACAGGCCGACCCGAACGGAGAACGTCAACATCATGAGGACCATTCCGATACTGAGCGGCAATCGCCGCAGGTTCTGCACCGCGCTGGGCGCGACGGCCCTCGCCGGCCTCTCGCCATTCGGTTCCGCGCGAGCGGCTGAAAGCGTCACCTATCTGTTTCCCGCTCCGCCCACCCTGCCGGCTTTCGGGCCGATCCAGCTCGCCAAGGGCAGGGGCTATTTCGAAAAGGAAGGCCTCGACGTGAAGTTCGAGGTCGGCCGCGGCGGCGTCGACGTGGCCAAGCAGGTTGGCGCCGGTAACGCGGCGGTCGGCGGTATCGTCGCCGATGGTCCGATCGTGGTGCGCGGAAACGGCGTGCCGGTGAAGATCGTATGCGTGTTCGGTGGACGCGGTTTCATGCAGTTGGTGGTGCGGCAGGATTCCGGCATTACCAAGCCTGCCGATCTCAAAGGCAAGACCATCACCGTCATGTCATTCCAGGACACGACCTTTTATGCACTGCTTGGGTTGCTCGCAAGCGCAGGTTTGTCGCAAAGCGACGTCGACATCCAGGCCGTGGGACCGACCGGCGTCTGGCAGTTCGTGGCCGCCGGCAAAGCGGTGGGCATGGCCGGCGTACCAGACTGGATCCCGCCAGTGGAGGCCGCCGGAGTGAAGGTCGACATCCTGCAGACCGAAGACTACTTCCCGCACATGGCCCAAGGAATCGCCACGTCGGACGAGATGATCAAAACCAAGCCGGAGCTGATTCAGAAAATCGTCACTGCCGCGCTGCGCGGCATGAAAGACATCATGGACGACCCAAGCAGCGCCGCCGTCGATTTTGTCAAATTTGTACCGGGATGGGAAGGCAAAGAAAGCGCTATCAAGTGGGCCTTCGAGTACTACGCCAAACACGTCTACCCAGGCCAGACGAAGCTCGGTGAAGTCGACGGGCAACGGCTCGCCAGGCTGGAGGATTTTTATTTGGCCAAGGGCATCATCACCAGCAAGGTGCCGGTGAACGATCTCTACACCAATCAGTTCATCAAATGAGCCTGAGAGCGCACTAAATGGGAAACAGAACTTCGGCGGGGGCGCATCGGGGCTCTTGTTCGCTTAATGGGGTTCCTTGCGGCTGTCAGTCCCGACCCAGCCGTGCTCGGAAATGTCGAACACGACCCCGTCCGGGTCCTTGAACTTGCGTTCGAAATTGCCCCTCCGCGCATCGCCCAGATCGAAGAAGAACTTTCCGCCCATGGCTTCAATCTTCTTCTGCGTTTCCGCCAGATCGTCAACCTGGAAGCCGAAGTGGTTGGCGCCGACATGGCCGACCGGGCTCTTGAGATCATTGCCTTTGGTGCCTGAGAAATTAAGCAATGCGAGATTGATGACGCCGTCGCTCATGTAAATCGCTGAGCCGATATCGATGACTTCCTGCCCGACCCGTTTGAGTCCGAACACTTGCTCGTAGAAATTTGCCGATTTCTCGAGATCGCGGACGCAGACTGCGAAATGCCTCAGACGCGCCATTTCCCCCTCCTGGACTGGACAGACATACGTTGGATAACACATTGTGGGCCGAGTGTCAGCGCGCCAGTCGTTTTGTTCTATGTGTTCGTATAAAGTCGTTCCATGATTGCGAAGCGGAGAGCAGAGATCATCGGTGCCGGCTTTGCAGGTCTCGCCGCGGCCTGTGCGCTGGCACAACGCGGCTGGCAGGTGCGGGTGCATGAGCGATCCGATCAGTTGCGTGCGACCGGCGCCGGCATCTACGTCTATGAAAACGGGCTACGCGTGCTGGAGGCGCTCGGCGCCTACGAGGAAGCGGTCGCGACCGCACCCATCGCGCACACGCGCGAAGTGCGCGACGAGAACGACCGCCTGCTTTCGGTGCATCGCTGGGACCGATCGAAGCGCGTGTTCAGCGTCGTGCGGCTGCAGGTGATCCAGGCGTTGGCGGCGGCGGCGCAGAGGGCCGGCGCCGAGATCGTGACGAGTTCGGAAGGCCTGCGCGCGTCACCGGACGGCCGCTTGACTCTCGCGGACGGGCGGGAGGTGCAGGCTGATCTCATCGTCGCCGCTGACGGTGCTAATTCGGCGCTTCGCGATTCGGTCGAACTGCTAGCGAGGCGGCGGAAGCTCCCGGACGGTGCCATCCGTCTGCTGCTCGACAAGACGCCGGAGGAAAGGCAATCCGACGGTGGCACCACCGTCGAATACTGGTCCGGCAGCCGCCGCGTGCTCTATACGCCGTGCAGCGGCGACACGATATATCTCGCCCTGACCATGCTCGACCGAGATGAGATCGCGACATCGGCACCGATCCGGTCCGAGGCTTGGATCGGCTGGTTTCCACATCTGAGGGATCTGCTTCTGCGCGTCGGCCTGGAGGGCCGCTATGACCGTTTCGAATACATCAGGCTCAAGCGGTGGTCGGCCGGGCGCGTCGCGGTTCTGGGAGACGCCGCGCATGCCTTGCCGCCCAATATCGGCCAGGGCGCCGGCTGCGCCATGATGAATGCATTATCGCTCGGCGTGTTCCTCGATCGCCACGATGGCGTGCCCGAAGCGCTTACCGACTGGGAGCGGCAGGAGCGGTCGATCACCGACCACACCCAGCGCGTCTCGCTATTTCTCGGCATGCCGACGGCATGGCCCTCCCCTTTGCGGCGCGTTTTCTTTCAGCTCGCGGGCCGTTCCAAGTGGCTGATCCGCCAGCGCACCCGCACGGCGGCGCACCGCCCGACAGGAACGTAACGATCGCGAAAGCCTAATGGCTACAAGGTCGTCGCATGCTCGTGCACGTGACACCGCTTCCTTAAGGGTGAGGGAAAGCTTAAGCGTTGCGGTAGAAATTGCGCATCGGCAGCGCACGCTTGCGTTTCAATTGGAGAGATCGTCCGTGACCTTGGTGTACCGTGATTTTGATCAGCAGGCGCTCGACTTTCAGTACAACAATCAGGCTCAGGTCGCCGATCCAAAGCGTTATATCGACTCGTACAGGACCGCGAGTGAAACCGCGCGTGCCCGCGTCGCGCATATCAAGGACGTTGCCTACGGCAGCTTACCGGACGAGCGGCTCGATATTTTCCTGCCCGCCGGCGTGTCCAAGAGTGACCGGCGGCCCGTCGTTGTCTTCCTGCACGGCGGTGCCTGGCGCAACCTCGATCTCGCCAGCAGCAGTTTCCCGGCCGAGACTTTCACTGCGCGCGGCACGCTTTACGTTTCCATCGGCTTTTCAAACATGCCGGCAGCAAAATCTCTCGACGAGATGATCGCCCAGGTGCGCACGGCGCTGGCGTGGCTGTGGCTCAACATCGAAAGCTATGGCGGCGATCGCAACCGCCTGCATCTTGCCGGCCATTCCTCCGGGGCGCATCTCGGCGCCATGGCGCTCGGCACCGACTGGCCGCGGCTGCACGGCATTCCGCCGGCTCCTGTGCGCAGCGCCGTTCTGGTCAGTGGCATCTACGATCTCGAGCCGGTGCGATTAAGTTACCGCAACGAGATGCTGAAGCTCGACCGCGCGGCAGAAATCCGTAACAGTCCGTGTCGCAATTTACCCGTGAGCGGACTGCCTTTGCTGATCAGCCATGGCGAATTCGATACGGCCGAGTTCAAACGCCAAGCTCATGATTTCGAAGCGGTGTGGCAGCGTTGCTACGGAAATGCCGCCAGGATCGAACTCGCCGGCCTGAACCACTATGAGACGATCGAGACACTCGTTGATCCCGAAAGCCCGCTTTCGCGCGCGACGTTTGGATGGTTTGGTATCTGAGTCAGCGTTGATGGCAATACGAGGATTTGGATCTCTTGCGCAGATCGAATTCGAGCTGTTGGCGATGTCGACGCCGGACGTCCGCCGGGGGGGGGATAATTCGTCAAAATCGCAACATCATTCGATTCAACGTATTTTGTTAGCTCGCGCCGGCTCGGCGGCGGCCCTGTTTCCGAAGCAAAGCGATCGTCTCGCCAATCTGCACGATGTCCTCTTTGCTCACCGCGCTCTCCGGCGGTGGCGGCGTGATCGCCGGAGTCGATGGCGGCATTGGGGGCCCCTCGCCGCCTCAACCGCAATGCCCATCCCAAGATCAGGTCCGAGCGGCGTCCATCGGCCGCGATGATAACATCAGCGAGTTCGCACCTCCATGCAATTTGGCGCTCCCTAGGGGAATCGAACCCCTGTTTCAGCCTTGAGAGGGCTGTGGCCTAACCGCTAGACGATGGGAGCGTGAGCCTCTGTCGCGAATCGGTTCTGACTCGTGGGAACACGAACCAGACCCATGCCGCGACCTGAAGGACGAGATTGAGAGCAAAGGCAGCCCTATAGGCGATTTCGGGATAGTGTCCCGCTTCAGGCGTCCATTGCTGGACAATTACACCGGTCGCGTATTGCACGACGAACGCCGCAGCGATATGGCATAAATTCAGCGCCCCGTTGGCCCGCCCAGCAAGTTCTTTCGGAAAATATTCCGCCACAATCGCATAGCTGAGGACGGTAGCCGCGCCGACCGCCGCCACAACGGCCCACAGGAAATATGATGGCAGCGGCAAGCGCAGGATCAACGTGAGCTGAGTTGCAATAAACACAGCCGTAACAAACACCAAAAGTAGCTCTGGTCCAACACCACGCCTGCGGAGCCGATCGGCTGCGACACCAAGCAAAAGAGCCCCCAAACTGAGTGCGACCGCCATGGCAAATAGGTGCTGCACCACCTCTACCCGATCAAGACCATCAACCTCCGTAAGCCACTGCGCCGCCCAGAGTCCCTGCAGCGCCCAAGCCGTTCCGATACAGGCCGACGAGAGCGGCGCGAGACGCCAGAAACGTGGATCGGTGTAAATCTTTCTCATGCCAGCCGAGACCGCTCCGTTCGCGTTCGGCGCAGCCTCGGGCACAACGCAAAAGATGATGGCCGCACAGGCGGCCGTTAGCAGAGCGAACAGACCGAAGAGTTCACGCCAGCCGATCCAGACCAGCAGCAGGTCGGCCGGCAATGTCGCCGTCACCGCACCTAGCGCACCAAGCATTACCATCAACCCGTTGAGGAGCGGCACGCGATCCCCGGGAAACCAGAGAACAAGAGCCTTTAATCCTGCGGTCAAGGCGGCGGCCACGCCGAAACCGATCAACGCGCGGCCTACCAGAAGCATCAGAAAATTGTCCGACGCCGCGAACAGTACCGAGCCGACTGCCGCGACAACCAGTAATGCGCTCTGGATTCGCCGCGGACCATATCGGTCCAGGAGAATGCCAATCGGAATCTGGGCAGCCGCGAAGGCCAGAAAGTAAACCGAAGTGAGCAGACCAAGATCGCCGGCGCCAAACCTCAATTCCGTCGTCAGTGGAGCCGCTATGACCGCATTGATGGTCCGAAAGAGATAGGCGAGGCAATAGCCGGCGGCGAATGGCAGGAATACGCGCAGGATCAGAGATCGGTTTTCGACGACGTCTTTCGTCACCCGTCTCACTGCCGTCAGCCAGCTCCGCGCGCATCGTCGCGGTGCGACCGCGGCCTCGCCCCGATTGCGGTTGGTGGTGGATTCAGTGAAGGGGACGGCCGGTTCGACCTGGAAAGCCGCCAATGCTGCCGTCCTCCCGGACGGCAGCCGCATGCTGTGACAAGTCGTCAAACTCCGTCGATGCCCGCTGGCTTGGTTCGTAATCCGTCGATGGCGCTCGGGAGGCCTCGCCCTGCCCCAAGCCGCGCGCAGAAAGCACCGGCCGTGTCGTTCCCAGCCGGTCGATCGTCTCCCGCATGAGAGGCAATCCCAGATCAACCCGCCGTCCCACTTGCGCCGCGAACTCATTAAAACGTTCAGCCCCCAGCACACACGAAGCACGCTGGGCCGCAGCTGGCATTGGTGGTGTAACGGCTAGATGGAATCGCGCGTGAAGGGCGACGGTCTCATTTACGATCCGGAGACCGCGATCGAGCTGCTCGAGCTGACTACTCAATCCGGTAAGCCGGTGCGCCACTGTAGCGGCATCGCCGATATCATCGTCGGAGCCCAAGAAACGATCGAGGGCTGCTTCGACAAGCGCCGATTTGGTGGCACCGGGACGCTTGGCTGCGGCTGCCAACCGCGCGGCCACGCCTTCGGACAGATAAACGCCAACTCTGGGTTTCATGGTGAGAGACTCTCTGAAGAGGCGATAAGAAAGACCACGGCTACTGATGCAAACGAATGACGTCGGCATCGACCCTTTCCTGACTGACAGGGATGAGCGAACGAGCTGGGAATGCGCGTCGATACATTCCCAGACTTGGGTCAATCTCGATTCCTGGAAATCCACGACGCCATCTGCCGCGCTCGGCGGCGCTTAGAAAACTTTCGACTTGAGCATTGAATGCTGTCGGCTCTTCCAGATTGATCGCGTGGCCGGTATTAGGACAGATCCAGAGACCGGCGTTGGGAAGAGTAGATTTAAGCATCAGATTGGTCTCGAGGCAGCGCACATCCTCGTCGCCCACGGCGAGCAATATCGGCACTACCATTGCCGACAATTGATCGCGCAGATCATGTAGCGACGGGCGCAAGGCCTGGCACCGGGCCATCGTGTTCGACATTCCCAGCGGCGATTGCTGACGCAATCGGGCCACGAATTCCTGCCAACTCTTCTGGTCCTTGTATTTCAGCTGGATGCGAGCCGCGCCGCGCGCCATCCGCTCGGCCATCCCCGACATGCCATGATCGATGAAGATCCGCGCAAGAACGGACGTTTCCCTCAACCAAGCGTCTCGTTGGGATGGATGCGAGCCAGACCCAACGCCGGCTGCGACAATCGCGCTGGTTTTTTCGGGATGGCGCAACCCGAACTGCAGGGCGGCGTATCCACCCATGCTCAAACCCACCACATGGGCGCGTTCGATTTTGAGGCCCAGCATCACCGCGGCGATGTCGTCCACCGCGAATTCCCAGCCATATAGAGCGGCATCTTCGGGGACATCGCTGGGCGGATAGCCACGGGCATTGTAGGCAATGCAACGATAGAAGCGGGCAAAATAGCGAAGTTGTGTCTCCCATCCCCGGATATCAGACCCGAATTCGTGGACAAAGATGATCGGGTATCCATGCCCGCTTTCCTCAAAATAGAGCTTCGCTCCAGTGGTCTCGACAAAGGGCATCGCTTCTCTTCCCCCTCCCCAACTTGCGTGTCCGGGTGCAGAGACAGAAAAACAGACCGTGTTGCAATCGATCTACCCTTGGCAGCGTGTCTTGGCGTAGCACGGCGTAAAATCACCGATGTGCATTGGAGCAGTCGCGGCTGGCAGGGCTCGATCGTCCTTTGTCGACTTCGCGGGACGCGTCAGATTCCGAGCCCGCGCTTTCGACTGAGGCTCCAGTCTACTCCTCCGCTTGGCAGCCTGATGCCAGACACTTGACGGCCGAGCTGCTGTTCCAAGGCTGGACGCCAGGGCACAAGCTGAAACCCGAGGCCATCGTCGATCATCGCGAACCGGCCTGAACTCAAGGTAATCCTCCGGCGATAGACGCCCTGGATAGGCTCACCCTCCGCCGATGGGCGGTAGACCAACCCCGTCTCGGCGAAGATCTTCTTAGCCGCGAAGTCGAGTTCACGCCCTCGTAAGGCGTCGAGCAGATCGCGCGCAAAGATAACCCGCTGCCCTTGCCGGCGAGCCAGCCCTTCGCCGGCGAGATGTTCGACACGCCGGTCCATCGCCTCCCGTACCTCTGCGCCAAAGCCACCGCCGCCCGTCGCCGGTTCGCGTGCGAGGAGCTGCCGATCGAGCCAAGTTGCGCCTCGTGCTGTGACTTGCTGTTGCAAGGTGAGATCCGACCGAACGGCGAGCGACAATCTCTTTCTGCCATTCGCGTCGTCATAGGCACGCGCCTCGACAATCGAGCCGGCCGCGGCATCACTCGTCATCTCAAGGTCGGAGAACTGAAGATGGTGCGTCCTGCCGTCAATTGCTTCGACAATGGCATAGGCTGAACCCTTCAGCTCATCATGCAGCCCCCGCTCAACAAGACGGCCGAGCACGGGGCTGCCGGGCTCATCGCCGTGCAGGGCAAAGCGGGAGACATCAGGATCGCTCCCACCTCCCGACATCACCCGATGCATGGTTTTGATGATGTCACCGCGAATGCCGAGATCGCGTAAGGTCTCTTCAAGTCCGGGCTTCAGTGTCCAGCAGCCGGGTTCAATCTGCTCGGCGAGACCGAGCCGCTCCAGTTTATCCACCCGACCGACGAGTAGTCGTCTCAACTCCGGATCGCTGTCTCGACCAGCTGGCCGCAGGTTGGCGGTGCCCGCACCCTCATCCGCGACGTTGCGCAGTGCCCGATCAAGGTTGGTCCAGCGCTCGGCCTCGACTTCTTTTTCCAGGGCGGACCGAATATCCCGCTCGCTGCGCGGTCCAAGTTCCAGGGTAACGCGCGCTTCGGCACGTGCTCGAAAACCCCGACTAATGTAGTCGCGGCTGATTACGAGGTCCTGGCCGTCGTCTGCACGACCCCGAACCAGGACATGAATGTGGGGATTGTCCGTGTTCCAGTGATCGACGGCAACCCAGTCAAGTTTGGCGCCGAGATCGCGCTCCGCATCGACCATCAGCTCACGCGTAAAGGCGCGCAGGTCGGTCATGTCAGCCGCGTCCTCCGGCGAAACGATGAAGCGGAAGTGGTGGCGATCTTGCTCACATCGCTCCGTGAAGGCGCGCTCGTCGACAGCGTCGGACCGAGCATCGAACATGCGGGCGTCGGTGCCATCCCGCGTCACGCCATCGCGCCTGAGATAGGTAACGTGCTTGGCGAGCGGGGCCGAGCGGAACCGGTTTCCGCGATGCCGGACCACGCGCGCCTTGATCACCACGCGACGCGACGGCGAGCGGAGCGACAGAGCGAGTGCTGCGGAACGGCCTCTGCCAAAGCGAGAGGCGGTACTTCCCTGTTCTCGACCGAACCCCCTGCCCGTGTGACCAGCCTTCCTGGCGGCCCGCATCACCTGACCGACAAAACTCTTCGGTCTGGCCGCGCTGCGTCCTCTATCGCGGATACGGCCAGGACGAATGCGCAGGTCGTCGTTGGGGTGCCTCATGAGCGCAAAGCGACCCTCCCAAAATGAGGGATGGCGCTGCAAAGTTTGATTACGTTGGTGTTTCCGTGAGAGGCGCCAGTTGGATGCCCCGTACAGCGTCGCAAAACTCCAACCCAACCAACCACATGCGCTCGACGGACGTCGGCGCTTTTATCTCGCCATCTGTGGCTCGTATCTCCCCGCTCCCACTGTATCCCATCAGAACATGCGATGACCAACGACAGACTGCGATTAAGCACGATCTGGATCATTGTGATCGAATCTCACTGGCCCGACGCACGAACAAATTGCCCGACTGCGGCACAAGGGCCGATAGGTCGACAATGGCGTGGGCGCGCGATGAACGGTTCTGACGCGTGTCAACCGGCAATCTGCCATCAGGTGAGATGCCTCCGGTACGCGTCGCGAACAATGAAGCGTTAGCCCAAGCAGACGACCTTGCGACGGCATCACCCTGCCCGTTGGCCCGCTTGCCTTCGATCATCGGTGCGAGCGTCGCGACATAGGTTTGCGTCTCGCCCGGCAGCGGTCGACCCGTCGCCAGATGACGTTCGTAGCGTCCAGGTCCTGCATTGTAGGCAGCGAGGAAGCCCGGTGCACCGTAACGATCGTGGAGTTCGCGGATGTACGCCGCACCAGCCAAGATGTTGTCGCGGGGATCAAAGGGATCGGCGCCGAGACCGTGCCGAGCCCGCAATTCGGTCCAAGTCTTTGGCATGATCTGCATCAGGCCCATGGCGCCTTTGGATGACCGTGCCCGCTGGTTTGCACCGCTTTCGACGTGCATCACTGCACGTATCCAATGCTCCGGCACCGCGAAACGCTTGGACGCCTCGCTGACAAAAGCCGCGAAGGGATGGAGAGATTTACCGCTCGCTCGATATGTCGGGGGCGATGCTCGCCCGGCATGCGCTGCGCCGTTCACCAACATCGATGATGCGAGGACCATTACGAAGCACACGGTTGCCCCGAGAGATCGTAAGGCTGCCATTGTGCCCGCGACCGTCAAGGGTGAAGCGCCTGCGCGCCGGCCTGAAGGCCGCCCTTGACCGCCGCTCCGCGCGATGGCCGCGTAAATTTTGGCCGGGACGAAGGAATGGCGCGTGTTTCGACCGAACAAAGGAATGACGGAAGGCTTACAGTTTTGCGGCAAGGTCATTCCTCCTCGCCGGTCCAAAGAGGCTCTGCTTTTCCGATGATCGCACTCATCGGCAGCGCCCCGAAATATCGCCCATCGAGCGAGTCTGCCGACTGCGAGTTCATGAGGAAGATTTCGCCGTCGGCGACGACACGACAGCCCTGCCAGATGGGCAGCGGGCGACCGCGGCTGTCATGCTCGCGCGCCGCTCCCATTTCGATCTTGTCGACCGTGATGGTGAGATCGTCTCGGCAAACCGTCTGCCCAGGAAGCGCCAGCACGCGCTTCAGCATTGGAATGCCACGCGGTAGATAGCGGCGGCTTTCGAGGAATGTTGCGAGGGGCTCAGACGGCTCGACCGCAACAAGTTCGGTGACGGAAAGGTTGCCGGTTGGCCGCAGCCGGTAGAGACCGATGGGCACGCTTTCGGAGGCGTTCCATATATAATGTGTCGATCTCGCCATGACCGTAAACAACAGCGCGACGGCGGCACCTAGCGTCGTGAGAAATATCGCCACGCGGCTGTTCATGGCGCGATTCTCCGCCGATGAAGCCAGGCCTGATGGCGCGAGCGTGTGTACGGCCGCGGCGCTTCGTTGACGGACAGACGGTTGTGAACGTGCTGCCAATAATCGGGGGCTGCGTCAGCCGGGTCGATGCCGAGCGCCTCGCCGGCATCGACAATCTGCAACACACGTTCGACCTTGGGCCAACCAGAGAGCCGCAACAGGATGTCGCCGCCGGGCCGCACAAAGGGAACGGTCGCGCAGCGCTGGCCGGGCGCGACGGCCCGGATGATGTCGATGCGCGAGATGACGGTGCCGAAGTCGTTCGAGGTCCAGCGCACGAACGCAAAGATGCTGCCTGGCGCAAACGATACAATGCGCCGCCGCTTGTCGAGAATCTGTTCCTCGGCGACGCGGCCGAAGCGAATCCAGTTCTCGATTCGCTTCTCCAGCCATAGGAGCTCGACATTCGTGAGGTCGCTCATGCGATTGCTCCTGCGCAGGAGAATTGCCGAGCCGAACATCTTGCAAGGCGCGGCGCGAGCCCCGCCTCACCGCGAGCACTCCTGGTGCGGAACGTGGCATTCCCCGCAGCTGATCGCTCGTTATCCGCAGCAGTCGAAAACGCGCGGTCCGTTAGAAAGAATCCGAAGGATTCAGGGTTAGAGAAGTTACGGGCGCGGCAAGTCGCTGAGGACCAAAACGTTTTGCAAGATTTTGGTCCCCGATAGCACGAGGATCGGGTCCCCGATGGCACGTGAGTTGACGTCCCCGATGGCACGAGATGATTCACTGGCTTTCCCCTGATGCGGTTGCGAGGGCACGGCGGCGCAAAGCAGCTGCCGTTGGATCGACAGGAATGGGCGTGAAGTTGAGGCGCTCAGCGCCGCGCGGGCTACGCTCGATGACCAGCCGATAGCCTGGCAGCCGCTCGCGGCGGCCGATCTCACGCAGGTCGTAGGTGAAATGCTTGAGTGGAGAGAGGCTGCCTGATTTGGCGTGGAGGTGTTTGAGATCAAAACTCCAGCCACCTTGCCGGCGGCCGCCGTGCTTGCGGACAAGCCGATAGAGCCATCGCTCCAAGCCACCGGTCAGTTCGAAATACGCCCGGTCGATGGTGAGCACGAGCGCCTCTTGCAGCACACCGGCGTAAAACCAGTCTGGCAAGATCAGCTCCAACCCGAGCGGCCGGCCGTGCTGATCGGCCGTTTCCTTCCATTCGTTGATCCAGGAGAAACGATGCCGGCGCCGTTCCGCCGGCTGGCGGATCGACGTCATGACCGTCGTCGATTGCAGCCGATCGAGCGCAGCTTTGAGGCGGTCGTAATCGCGTGCGCTGGTGCCACGGCCGACGAAGGTGAGGATTTCATACGGCGTTGCCGCCATCAGTCGCGATGTCTTTAGACCGGCGTCGCGGGCCTCGACGATCTGGCTGGCAGCCCAGATCAGAACGTCGGCATCCCAGATGGTCGCCATGCCGTGCTCCGACACGGCTTCGACGCGAATGGTGATCTTGCCTGCACGGAAATCGATCGGAACGACGCGTTTCGATTTGGCGAGCGAGAAGAAGGGATAGGCCATCAAATCCTGCGCGTCGCGGGCTGCGAGATCGCCGGGAAGCGCGCGAAACAGATCGAGCTGCTCACGTTCTGGGGTGTATCTGCGCCGCATCGGCACCGCGCTCCCGTGGCGATCAGCGGCGCTCTTGGCCGGCATAGGGCCGCAGGCCGCTAGCATGCCGCTTGGCGGGCAATACGGTCCCGGCGCCCGGATCGGAGGTCGAGGTTTTGGCACCGCGGTCGGCCCAAGCTTTCAGGTCTTCCAGCGCGTAAACGACACGTCCACCGAGCTTTCGATAGGCCGGACCGGTGCCGTAGGTCCGGTGCTTTTCCAGCGTTCGGCCGGACAGGCTGAGGAATCGCGCGGCTTCGGGTGTGCGCAGGTAACGCGGCGGCAAGCCGGCGTTTGGATCGGGCATCTAAGAACTCCGTCGTCTCGTGGAGCGCCGGCGAGGTTTGCTGCGCGTCTGATGTCACGATGGCGGAGTGCGGTCGCGAAGGGGGATGCCGATGTTGAGGAAGTGGATTTGCGGCACCCCCTCCGCAAGCAGATTGTTGCCTAGTTCGTGCGTCGCGCCTGGCGCAGCAATTCGCGGTAGCCGCCGCGCATCAAGGCCAGACCAGTTTGCACCAAACGGATGGTGCGGTTGCGCAGATCGTGGGTCTTCCAGCCCCGTTCGGGGATGCGCTTGGCACCGAACAGGCCCTCGGCGATCACGCGATAGCTGTTGCCTTCGATGCGGCCATCAAGCGCGCGCAGTGCTAGCGCCAGTCGCTGTCGCCGCTGTGGGGACAGTTCCTGAAATGCTGGACCGGCAGAGCGCCTATTAAGGACCCGCCAGAGTCGTCGCGCGGCGTGAGCGCGAATCTCGAAATCGTGATCAAACGGCAATTCGGCAGCGTAAGGCTGCTCCGCAACCGGCGGCTCTCTCAACCAGAGCCGATGCTCCAGTCCACGAATACGCAAGAGCATATGCCAGCCGTCAGAGGTCTGCCGGATTTCGCCGGCTGACAACTCGGTCAGATTGAGTACGTCGCTGCTGGAATCGGAACCGCTCCGAACAATCGGAATGATTGTCGGCAGAACTTCCGGTGCCCAGAAGATGGCCTGATCCTGCGACGACCCCGCCGGGTCAGCCGCGAAAGCAGAGGCCCCATCTCCTTCTGAACGTCGTGATCATAAGGGGATCAGGTGGCGAATGCGCGAACTCACGGTGGTCGCGATGATAATCCGGATTGCGGCGAAGGCATTCCCAGGCCAAGCCTGATGGCTCCAACTCCGGGGCGCGATCATAGGCCATAGGTGATCGCCAGTCAGAAAGGGACATCGCTTCGTTTCTCCTGTCACATGCGCTGGTCAGGATATCTGCGAGATCGTTTGACAATCTGCAGTTGAACGCGAGTGTGTTACAGAAATGTGGCAGCGGGAACACGAAAAATTTCCCGCTATGGGGAATTTTCGCCGCGCAATAGATGTCGGTAGCCGTGCTCCGTCATCCATTTTGCCCGGGCCAGATGACTGTCAAATACATGTCGCGCGCGAGCGGGCTCCCGGTCCGGATCAATATGCAAAACGATCCGCGCAACCTCGCGCCAATCGGCGCCTTCGGCGTCGGCATCGAGCAGCCGCAAGTAAGTCACCAGGTGTTCGTGATCGTATGTCGTCAGCGTCGGGGCTGATGGTGCCGCGTCAGCGACTTCGGGATCGAGCGGGGGCTTCTGCATCGGCATCCTGGTGCTCGGCGGATGGTTGGGGACAACCCATCTCCACCACAAAAGATTAAGCCTAGGTTTAGCTCACATCCACACCTGACAAGCCCTATTCAAGATTTGTAATGATGGCTCACTCAGCCCTCTGAGGAACTTTTCGCGAGGTATGACCGAGCGATGGCGACATTAATCACTGTGGCAACATCTGGCCAAACGCAATCGCGAACGATCGAACGCTCCTGCGGAACATTTTTTAGAGAATACTCCGTGGTGAAATACTCTTCAAGACCGTGCTCTCTGGTCCATGGAGATACGAGAGATACTGGCAATCAATTTGCGGAAACTTCGGCAGGCTAGAGGCCTGTCGCAAGAAGAACTGGCCCATCGTGCGGAGATCGACCGCACTTACATCAGTGCACTTGAGCGAAGCGTCTACGCCGCAGGTATTGATGTTGTGGATAGGTTGGCGCGCGTTCTCGGTGTTGAGGCGGCAGATCTGATTACGCGGCCACCTCCGACCGGTTATAAAAAACGAGGTCGGGGTCAATCCGGCGCCTAATCGATGCCAGGTTGTTAGAAGTCGGCCAGTGCATTTCTGCGAGCCGGGTCGCAGACCTGACGAGCCACGGACGCGGATACGCGTCCGCCGTCGTTCGGAAAGCCGGATCGACGGAAAATCGCCAAGCTTAAAGCCTTGAGAAGCCGCGCAATGATGATCGGGAAAGAAGCTCGATCGCTCTTGCTTCCGTGCAAAGGCGACAAAACCAAAAAAAGCCCCGCCTCCGAAGAGGCGGGGCGCACGTCGATCCGGTTGGATCAGTCGCCGTTGCGGCGGGACCAGATCAGCGTAAAGCTGTCGTCGCCCTCACCTTTCACCAGCGAGGCGTAGATCGGTGCCGGGAAACTCGGATCGTCGAGTTTGACCGAGAGATATTCGCGATCGCTCTCCCGCGCGGTCTTCTTCCAGGCGGCGCCGAATTCGGTGGCGCCTGCGAAGATGCGATAGTCGGGCGCCTTGTCGTTCTCCTTCTCGGTTGCGACAAACTTCGCCTTGACGTTGAGCGTGAGCGTCTTGACCGATCCGGTGTAGCCGTTGTCCGCCGCGGTGAAGGTTCCGATGGTAGCCATGGTGGTCTCCGTTCTGTTTTCGGGCCGCGACCATCGCAGCCTCGATGGCGGTCCTTGGCCCGGGGAGCGATCGGCCCGCAGCCGTCAGGCCCGCAGCGCAGCGGAGGACGGCGGCAGACGGCTTTTTTGCTTTCCGCGAGGAATGCCGCCACTTCGCGGCAGGGGAAAAAAGCCGGCTTGAGCTGTTGCGGGAAGGCGATCGAGGCGAAGCCGCCCCTCGGGCCTGATCCGTCCATTCGAGGTTGCGTAGGGTGCGCGCCCATCAAACAGACTGATGGAGACCACCATGACAGCGGCCATCGTCGCCGCACAAGGACACGGTATCGCCGATCGCAGAAAGACTTGCGCTCACGCATCAATGGAAGGCGAAGGCGCGAGCCTGTCGAACGACGGCGCATGAATTCGCATCGCCGCGCGCCCGTTGCCGCGGCCTCGACCGAAGACTCGCGGAAGCCAGCTCGCAATTTCAACGTCATCAACAATCGAAGCGCAGGGGTCGATCCGCCTCGCTGGTGAACGCCAGGACGCCGACGATAGCTTCAGGCTAATCTGGTCCCGCCGCAACGGCGACTGACGCAACCGGATCGACGCGTCGTCTTTCGGGCAGGTACCGGGCGCTGGACACGACGCGCCTTGCCACACGAGTTTCAGCCGGAAAGTGCTTCGCTTTCCCTGAAGAATGGGCCCAGTCGAAAGCGTGAGCGTCATGAGCTTAGCCGCGCGCCATCAGGCGCGCGGCCAAAAATTTCGACAATCGCACGATAACAAACCGGGACCGCGTGAGCGGTCCCGGCTTTGCCGATTACTCGGCCGCGATGGAGTACGCGTCAGGGTTCGTCGCCGTGACAGCATCCTTCTGCGCGCGCTCGGCAGGCTCCTGCGCTCGCGGTGACCGCATCAACGCGGGCAGCCAGCCAGTCCCAACCACCAAGTGCTCAGCCGCTTCCGCCATGTCCTGCTTCTTCATGCCCACCATCCGCTCAGCAGCCTCGATGCTGACGGCTTCCCGCACGCCATCAAGAATATGCGACTTGGTGACCCGACCGAAATAGGTCCGCGCGGTAGGTCGCCAATACGCGGTCATGTCGAGCGACACGGCTTCCGCCAATCTGTCCGCCGTTGCCATTGCACGGGGCTTGCGCTCCATCGGCAGCTTCACCGCATTCACCGTGAGCGCAACACAATGCGCGAACAACGCCATGCGGCTGTCATGGTCCAATTCCACGACAAAAGCCCAAAGGTCGGACGCATCGCGAGGCATCTGCGCCGCCCAACGGGCGTGGTGATCCGCCCATACCTTGCCCGCTTTGGTATCCTCGATACCATCCGCATGGGAGGCCAGCACGGTGCTCGCGGGGCGGATATCGAGAACGTGGGCGTCCGCGCCGCGATAGAAGATTTGCGCTGCGAACGCATGGGTGACGGCAACGATGGCGACGTCCGGCTGCTCACTCAAAGCGAGGCGAAGCCCGAGGGTACGATGCGCGGTGAGATCGCGGATCAGGATGTCCGATAGCGGCTTATGATCGTCGGCGTCCTCGTCCTCCCGGTCTAAGCTCTCACCCCCGGCACCGTTCGGGTCGGTTCTGCCGTCCCCATTGACGGCGCCACCGCCCTCGCCTTCACCACTCACGGCATGCGTTTCCGGCTCCGCTTTCTCATCCTCCGCCCTTATGAAACCGCGCTCGATGCGGACGGTGCCGTCATGGTTGAGGATGACAAAGGCCCCGCAGCGCGCGATGTCGGCGGGGTCGTAGGCCTGATGCTTGGCCTCCAGCCGTTCGATTTCGAACTCAAGCTCTCCGAAACGCGCGTCAACCTCATCGGGCAGTTCCTCGGCGCTCTCATGTTGCGCCGTCAAGTCGTCGAACTCGCCCCTCGCGGCATCCAAGGCGGCTTGATCTTCCGCTGGCAATTCCACTGCTTGCGGATAAGTCCGGCGTAGCCCGTGGCTGTGCGGATAGTCGAGAAAGGCCTGCACCCATTTCCACCCCTCAGCCTCCATCAGAGCGTTGGCTTCGCGCCCAAGCTTGGCCACGACCAGCGTATCAAGAAGCGCCACGTCCTCGAAATAGCCGCCGCGATCCTCGGTGAAGAGGTCGCGCAAGATCGTGCCGCCCGCTTCCGTGTAGGCCTCCGCGCCAACAAAGATCGCGCGGCGATCCGTGGCGGCAACATGGGTTTCGGTGAGCAGGCGGCGGATCGCGCTCGCATCCCGGTTAAAGGACAGCCGCTCGAAGGCTGCTTCCTGCCGGGCATGGTCCTCGGTGATGGCGAACGCCATCAACTGGTCTAGCGCCAGATCGCCGTCGCGGTAAACTTGCATCAGCTTGGGCGACACCGCGCCCAGCCGCAGGCGCTGCCGTACCACATGCGGCGTCACGCCGAAGCGGGCGGCGATTTCCTCCGCGCCGAGATTGCGTTCTTCCGCCAGCTTCTTGAAGGCCTCGAACTGATCGGCGGGATGCATGTTCTCGCGCGTGACGTTCTCATCGAGGCTGATTTCGTGAGGATCATTCGCTGTGTCGATGACACAGCGGATCGGTTCGGTCTTCTTGATCTCCTTGCGCTTGACGCGGAGAAGCTGCGCCAGCCTGCGGCCTTCGCCGATGGTGACAAAAAAGAAGCCGGTTGCGGTACCATCCGCGTCCAGTTCCGGTTCGACGACAAGGTTTTGCAGGATACCTTTCGCGGCGATGCTGGCCGCATAGGCCTCGATCGAGGCCTCGCTGTGCGGCGTCTTGCGGGCATTGTTCGGGGATTTCTTGAGCTTGTTGAGCGGAATGAAACGCTCGGTTCCGCTCTCTGCGACGACTCCGACATTCTTGGCAGACATGATCAATCTCCTTTTAGGGCTTGGGTGCAGAGCGCACCTCGCGCCTGCAACCCTGCCCGTCGGCGAGACCGGGGTAGCAACGGCAAGGGCGGCCGGGGCGGAGGGGGATCACCCGGCCTGCACAAGCGAATTTCAGTTGTGAGGGCTTTCGTACCTGGCGGTCCGCGCGGAAGGTCGGGGAGACCGCCCCGGCCGGTCCCGAATCTTCCGGGACTTCACCCTTGCCCGCGCGAGGGCGGAGCCCTTAGCCCACAGGCCGCGGCAGCGGCAAAACAAAGCTTCACGAAAAGAAAAAGTGCGCTTAGCCCGACAATTCGGCGCGCGCCGAAGGCGCATCGCCCAACTGAAATGGCGTATGAGGCGGAGCGCAGCGACGACAACTCGTCGGCGGCGAGACCGGTTGAAAGGGCAGCCGCAGGAGCGTGAGCATAGCGACGGCAAAGCCGGCACGCGGGACCGACTGCCCCCGGCGAGACGCTCATAAGATCTTTGCGCGAGGGATTGCCACCCGCAGGGCCGAGACAGCTTGGCTCGGTGACACCCACGAAAGCGGGTGGAATAAAGCCCGGTACGCGTCAGCGGACGCGCCCTGACGCACATCATGCATCTGTCTCAGTCCAAAAGCCCCATGTAAATCTAGCAGTCCGCTGAAAAACGTAAAGAATGAGGCGTTTTTTTTGTTGCGGTCGGTTGTTGGGATGGCGTGTTCGGGAGTTTGAGGTCTGTTGGCTACGCTGCAGCCAGTTTGGGGATGCGGATCAGGTTATAGGCGATCAGATTGAGCATGAAGTCGGCGGCGACGCGACCAATGCCGCGGTGCTTGGTCTTGCGCATGGTCCCGTGCTGCTTACCCCAACCGAAGATGCATTCGGTCATCGCCCGGCGTGATTGCGACATGCCATACCCC
>DASQOU010000123.1:0-6264 GCA_035644295.1 Bradyrhizobium sp. | reverse complement strand
CCACTTTGGCGCGATCTGAAGATGACCATCGTGATGGTAACGCACGATATCCGGGAAGCGTTCGGGCTGGCGACGCGTTTGATCGCGCTCGACCACCCACGGCGCGATCCGCAGGCGCAGGAACGCTACGGCGCCAAAATCACCTACGATCTCGATCTGACCCGCGACGGCCCTGCGCCGGTGCTCGGGTTTTCGAAGCCTCGGCCGCCGACGGCCAATTACGGGAGTTCTTGATGTTCTTACGACCCCACTGCGCGCGATCATCACGTCGGGCCGGGCTCCGCCCGGCTCCGCAATTGTCGCGCCATCATCATCCCGATTTCGACAAGATGGCGACGCAGGGCTGGAAAGCCCTCGAGGCCGAAGGCAAGCTGCCGGCCACGGCCTGGCGCAAGGAGCGGCAATGGGCGCTCGACATGGGCCTGCCCGGCGCCGAAAGCATCACCGACCGGGACATCCCGACCTTTGCCCGCGGCGAGCTTCCGCACTTCGCGGGCATCAACACCTTCATGAAGGCGCCCTACATCGAGAACGTCCGCGACGTCGGCAAATATGACGCCGCGGTGATCGGGATTCCCTTTGATTCCGGCACCACCTACCGCCCGGGCACGCGGTTCGGGCCGCAGGGCATCCGGCGAATTTCGGCGCTCTATACGCCCTACAACTACGAACTCGGCGTCGATCTGCGCGAGCAGATGACGTTATGCGACGTCGGCGACGTGTTTACGATTCCGGCCAATCTGGAAAAGAGCTTCGATCAGATCAGCCGCGGCGTCGCGCATGTGTTTTCGTCCGGCGCGCTACCGATCATGCTCGGCGGCGATCATTCGATCGGTTTTCCCTGCGTGCGCGGCATCGCGCAATGTACCGACAAGAAGATCGGCATCATCCATTTCGACCGCCACATCGACATCCAGGAAAAGGATCTCGACGAGCGCATGCACACGACGCCGTGGTTCTGGGCCACCAACCTGCCCAACGTGCCGGCGGTCAACCTGGTGCAACTCGGCATCGGCGGCTGGCAGGTGCCGCGCGAGGGCGTCCAGGTGGCGCGCGCGCGCAATACCAACGTGCTGACCATCGCCGACATCGAAAAAATCGGGATCGAGAAGTCGGCGGAGATCGCGCTCGACCTCGCCTGGAAAGGCGCCGACGCGGTCTACATTTCGTTCGACGTCGATTCGATCGATTGCGGCTTTGTTCCCGGTACCGGCTGGCCGGAGCCCGGCGGTTTCCTGCCGCGCGAGGCGCTGAAACTGCTGGGTCTGGTCTGCGCGCAGGGGATTTGCGGGTTTGAGGTGGTCGAGGTCTCGCCGCCCTATGACACCTCCGACATCACCGCGCTGATGGGGGTTCGTGTCGTGGTCGAGGCGCTCGGTGCGCTTGCGGCCCATGGCAAGCTCGGCAGCCACCGCTCGATCATCAACAAGCCCGTCACCTATTGAGGCCTGTCATGGACTGGCGACGCCAACACCGCCACAGCCACGGTCACCATCATGACCACGATCACGATCATGGTCACACCCACGATCACGGCCATGACCATCATCACGACCATGGCGGCCCTGGACACAATCGCAGTTCCGAGCGTCCGGTGGCCCAGTGGCAGACGCCGCACAGCGCCGGGGAACAGCCCCCGGCACCGGCGGAGGCCGATCTCGACAAAGTCGAGGCGGCGTTCATAGACGGTTTCATCGACGCGCCCGATCCGGTGAGCTTTCTCCGCCTCGGCCACATCCCATTCGAGATGATCGCGGCCGACGGTGCAAAGCTCAATCTGCTGCGCGTCGAAATCGACGCGCTCGCCGATGTCGGCAGCCTGACGCCGCACCTCGGTGGCGGCTCGTTCCGCTACGATCCGCTGCCGGCAAGCCTGGTTTCGCATCGGCGTCGTCTGCGTTTTGTTTATTTTGACGGTGAAAAGCTGCGCCCCCTGACATTTGGCGAGGTGCGCGCGCCGTAAGGACGACAAGTTACAACAAGCCGCGCGGGCGCCGGCGGCGTTGCCAATTTGATGGTATAATCAATTTGCTGTCCGTACCGTCAAACTGCCGCATCGAGACCTGAAATGCCCGAATTGAAGCTGCCCAATCTCGAAGAGGTCGTGGCGATCGACATCCACACCCATGCCGAAGAGCCCTGCGGCATGCATGGTGACGACGGCTATGACGACTTCCAGGCGCAGATGGCCGAGTACTTCAAGTCGCCCAACAAGCATCCGCCGACAGTAGCGGAAACCGCGGCCTATTACCGCGCCAAGAAGATCGCTGCGGTGATCTTCCCGGTCGACGCCGAACGCGAGACGGGCTTCCGCCGCTACAACAATTACGAGATGCTTGAAATCGCCGCCGAGAATTCCGATGTGCTGATCCCCTTCGTCAGCATCGATCCCCACAAGGGCAAGCTCGGGGTGCGCGAGGCGAAGAAGCTGATCGAGGAATTCGGCGTCAAGGGCTTCAAATTCCATCCGACCATGCAAGGCTTCTATCCCAACGACCGCATGGCCTATTCCCTCTACGAAGCCATCAACGATGGCGGCGCGATCGCGCTGTTTCATACCGGCCAGACCGGCGTCGGCAGCGGCATGCCTGGCGGCATGGGGATGCGGCTGAAATATTCCAACCCGATGTATATGGACGACGTGGCGGCGGATTTCCCGGACCTGAAGATCATCCTCGCGCATCCGTCCTTCCCCTGGCAGGAAGAGGCGCTGTCGGTCGCAACCCACAAGCCGAATGTCTATATCGACCTCTCCGGCTGGTCACCGAAGTACTTCCCGCCGATCCTGGTGCGCTACATCAACTCGATCCTGCAGGACAAGATGCTGTTCGGCTCGGATTGGCCGGTGATCACACCCGACCGCTGGCTGGCGGATTTCGCCAAGCTCGACATCCGCGACGAGATCAGGCCGAAGGTTTTGAAAGCCAACGCGCGCAAGCTCCTCAATATCTAGCGGCGGTCGTCTGGCTTCCACGGGATGGCGTGCACCGGGAGATGGCATTGGGCCAAATCGAAAGCGTCCCTTCGGTGCTTGAATCGGCGGCAAGCGGGGAGATCGCCGAAATCTATTCGGACATTCGCGCGACCCTTGGCACAAGTGTCGTCAATCTGGTCTGGCGCAACCTGGCGACCATACCGGGTGCCCTGCAATGGACCTGGTCGACGGTGCGGCCACTTTATCTCGGCCCGGCTGCCGTGCATGCCGAAGCCGTGCGCCGAACGCTTAGCCTGCCCAAGGTGCCGCGGCTTTCGGCCGACACCCTGACCGCAGCCGGGATTGACCGCAACGCTCTTAGGGATATCCGCACGATACTCGACAGCTATCACCATACCAACGCGCTTGCGCTCGTCGTGTTGTCTGCTTTGCTTGAGCATTACGATCCGAGCGTCGCTGAAGCCGTCCAAGGTTGCGACGCTGCGCGGTTGTCGGTTCAAACCGAATTGCCGGCGCTGCCGCCGATGGCAACGCTGTCCTCCGAAGTGCGGCGGTTGATCACCGAGCTAAATGAATTCGGCGAGGACGGCGCGCCTTTTCTGATTGCCAGCATGTATCGGCACTTGGCGTATTGGCCGCCTTATTTGGCAATTGTCCGCACCATGCTCGCACCTCTGCACGCGGACGGGAGCTTGATCGCATTGACGCGCGTAGCGTGCGCGCTGGGCCGCGCCCATGGGAAGGTGCTTTCTCGTCAACTTGAACCACCCCGCCCGCCGCCGTCGATGCAAGAGCTGCTTGCGTCATGCCGGCTGTTTGTCGAGCATCCGATCGCCCGAATGACAGGGATCTGCGCCCTCATCCGCGATGCCACACCCGAAATGGCGGCGGCGGCGCGTTTGTGAGGGCCGCGGCGCCGTCACGATACCGCCTGGGCGGCACGCAGGCTCCCGGCATTGGTCAGGCTGTCCGCCAGATAGTTGGCGAGTTCGCTGACCACGCGAGAATTGCTGCGCCGGCCGAATGAATAGGCGAGCTCGACGATCGGCAGTTGCGGCAGCCGCAAGCCGTGACGAACCACGCGTAGCGGTGGCGCGACAAGCGCACGCGCCAGCACGGTAATCCCCATGCCTTCCACCGCGGCTGACTTCAGGCATTCGAAACTCGGACTGACAAAACTGACATGCCAAGGCCGCTTGTGATCCTTCAAGGCTGCAACCGCGCAATGGCGATAGGCGCAGCCCTCCGGGAACAAGATCAGCGGCACGGATTCGGCGGCGTCCGGCGCGTAATTGGGGCCGCTGACCCACACCAGCTGCTCGCGCAATGCAATGATGCCGTTCTTTGCGCCGGATGGTTGCTTGAAAAAGGCCAGATCGAATTCGCCACGGGCGCTGCGTTTCATCAAATTTTCCGACTGGTTGGATTCGACCTCCAGCCCCACCATCGGATGCCTGTTCTTGAATCGCGCCAGCCACGCCGTGAAGTCGCGGCCAAAGAAGTCCAGCGGCACGCCGAGCCGGACAAAGCCGGAGAGGACATCGTCGGACATCGAGGCATAGGCCTCATCGTTGAGCTGCAGGATGCGCCGCGCATATCGCACGAGCTTGCCGCCCTCCGACGTCAGGTCGATCACCCGGCCCTTGCGGCGCGTCAATAGCCCCTTGCCGACCTGGGTTTCGAGCTTGGCGATCTGCTGGCTGACCGTCGACTGCGACCGGCCGACGCTCTCGGCCGCGCGCGAGATGCTCATGGTGTCGGCGACGAACAGAAACGAACGAAGGCAATCGATATCGAAATTCATCTACCGCTCCATCATCGTCAAACACGATACTGATCATCGCTATTATTCATTTTGTCACTTCAGCGGCTACCCGTAAAGAAGCAGGGTCCGGCTTGCGCTGCACCGCGCGGCCGTTGGTCAACCCCGCCGCAGTGCGGGACGAAAAATCAACAGATTGGGGGAGGCACATGGCTCGCAACGAGACCTCGCTTGAGGCTGCGCACGCCTCGGTCAAGCAGTTGATCGCTGAAAAGCTGAAATACCTGGTGCCGATGACCATCATCTTCATGGTTGGCTACATCGGCCTGACCGTTCTCGCTGGCTTCGCTCCGAACGCGATGGGCGCCAAGGTGATCGGCTCGGTCAATCTCGGTTTCGTGCTGATCGCGTTCAACTATCTGTTGTCATGGGGGCTTGCGATCGTCTATGGGCGCATTGCCGGCAGCAAATTCGATCCCTTGGCAGCGCGGGCCGCGATGGAAATCTCCGAAGCGGGGAAATCGAGATGACCCTGACACTTGGCATTTTCCTCGTCATTCTCCTGATCACGCTCGCCATCACCTATTGGGCCGCGAAGCGCACCTCGACCACGGCCGATTTCTACGCCGCCGACAGCCGGCTCACCGCCGCGCAGAACGGATTTGCGCTGGCCGGCGACTGGTGCAGCGCCGCGGCCTTCCTCGGATTTACCGGGCTGACCGCACTCTACGGCATGGACGGCGCGTTCTATGCGCTCGGACCGCTGGTCGCGTTCTGCACCGTGCTGTTCTTGATCGCCGAGCCATTGCGCAATACTGGAAAATATACGCTGGGCGACGTGATCCGCAGCCGGATGCAGACGCGCACCTCGCTATTGGCCGCGATCGCCGGGACCGTGGTCGTCAACTTTGCCTATCTGATGCCGCAGATGGCCGGTGCCGGCGTGCTGGTGCGATTGCTCACCGGCATCTCCTATGATTGGGCGGTGATCTTTGTCGGCGTCAGCATGATCGTCTACGTCGCGTTCGGCGGCATGCTTGCGACAACCTGGGTGCAAATCGTCAAGGCCGTGCTGATGCTGAGCGCAGGCGCGATCATCCTGGTGATGATCCTTTCGCTGGTGCACTTCAATCCGGCAACGCTATTTGCGGATGCCGAGCAAAAATACAGCGCCAAATATCTGCTGCCCGGCAATTATCTGAAGAATCCGTTCGACCAGATATCGCTCGGACTGGGTTACACGTTTGGCCTTGCCGGATTGCCGCACGTGATGACGCGATTTTATACCGTTCCAGATGCCAGGACCGCGCGGCGCTCGGTGGTGTGGGTGATGTTTTTGGCAGGCGCTTTCTTTGCCGGCACGACGCTGTTTGGCCTCGCCGCTGCCGACTTCGTTGGCCAAGACGCACTTCGCGCCGCTGACAAGGGCGGCAACCTGACGCTTCCACTACTGGCGCAATATCTCGGCGGCGGCAAAGGCAGCTTCGGCGGCGACCTCATGCTTGGCTTTGTCGCCGCGGTCGCGGTTGCGACCATTCTGGCGGTGGTCTCGGCGCTGACGCTCTCG
>DASQOU010000122.1:0-2303 GCA_035644295.1 Bradyrhizobium sp. | reverse complement strand
CTCGATCTTGCGGCCGTGCTGCACGCGCTGTCCGAGAGGGGTATCACGCGGCTGCTGGTGGAAGGCGGCGCGCGGGTGGCGTCATCCTTTGTCGCAGCAAGCCTGGTCGACGAAGTCTGGCTGCTGCGCGGGCCCGATGCGGTCGGGACCGATGGCATCGCCGCGCTGGACGCATTGCCGCTGACCGCAATCACCCAGTCGCCCGCGTTCAAACGAGGTGCTAGCGAAACGCTGCAAAGGGACACCCTGACCATCTACGAGCGCACTTAATGTTCACCGGCATTGTCACCGACATCGGCGAGATCGTCAGCCTGACGCCAACGGCGCAGGGGCAGCTGCACCGGCTGCGGATCGCTTGCCGCTATGACCGCGCCACTATCGCGGACGGCGCTTCGATCGCCTGCAGCGGCGTTTGCCTCACGGTGGTCGCCTCGGGCGTCGAGGGCGGCAAGACCTGGTTCGATGTCGATGCCGCCGCCGAAACGCTCGGCATGACCACCGCGAAGCATTGGATCGCCGGAACAAAGCTCAATCTCGAACGCGCCTTGAAGATCGGCGACGAACTCGGCGGCCATATCGTCGCCGGACATGCCGACGGCATCGCGAGCATCGTCAAGCGTGACGATCTGCCCGACATGGCGCGGTTCGAACTGCGAACCACGCGCGACCTGGCGCGCTTCATCGCCGCCAAGGGCTCGGTGACGCTGGATGGCGTGTCATTGACGGTGAATACGGTGCAGGATGTGGTGTTTTCGGTGCTGATCATTCCGCACACCCTGAATGCGACCACGCTCGGTGATTGGCGCGCGGGCGGCGAGGTCAATCTCGAGGTCGATCTGATGGCGCGCTACGCCGCACGGCTCAGTGAGATGTCATCGTAACGGCGCAATTCGCGGCACAGGTCGTTGTCAGAGGTTACACCATCCGGAGAAGTCCAGTGCCGGCATTCAGCGACTACCCGATCGCAACTCTGGCGGATGTGATCCGGTTCGAAAATGAAAAGCCGTTAGCGCAGCGTTACGACGCCCGCAGTGTCTATGACGTTTTCGTCAAAAGCGCCGCGCGGCATCCGGACCACACCGCGCTGACCATGGTGATGACGGGAGAGGATGGCGAGAAACCGCGTCTGGTTTCCTACCGTCAACTACTGGAAGGCATCACGAAGGCGGCGAACCTCTTCACATCCATCGGCGGAGCTGCGCCGGGCGTGGCTTACATCCTGCCGAGCCTGGTCGAAACTCATCTCGTGCTGTGGGGCGCGGAGACCGCGGGCTATGCGGTACCCATTAATTTCCTGCTGCAAGCGCAGAACATCGCCGAGCTGATCCAGGCATCCGGCGCGACGATTCTGGTGACGCTGGGGCCTCACCCGCAACTCGACATATGGCAGAAGGCCCTCGCGGTTCAGGCGTTGATCCCCGACCTCAGGATAGTTCGGGTGTCGGTGTCGGACGCGCCGCTGCCGAAAGACGTCATCGAGTTTTCATCGGCGCTGGCGACCCAGGACGGAAAAGCTCTCGCATCCGGCAATACAAGGCGCGACGACGATATCGCAGCCTATTTCCACACCGGAGGCACGACCGGTTCGCCAAAGCTCGTCATGCATACCCACCGCAACCAGATCGTCGCGGCGTTCGGTGTGGCCGTCCTGTACGACATCAGTGAAACCGACGGACTGCCCGTTGGGTTGCCGTTGTTCCATGTCGGGGGCGCTATCTCGTGCAGTCTGTCCTGCTTCCTGGCCGGCGCGAACGTGATCATCATGTCTCCCTCAGGGATGCGTAACCCGCTGATGGTCAAGAATTTCTGGCGTATCGTGGCTCGTACCAGGGCCACCGCGATCGGCGGCGTGCCAACCGCGTTGGCTGCGCTGGTCAATGTTCCCGTGGACGCGGATATCTCGTCGGCACGCTACGCCATGTCGGGTGCATCGATGCTACCTCGTGCCGTCGGCGAGAAGTTCCAGGCCATGACCGGTACCAAGATTCATGAGATCATCGGGATGACGGAAACCGCGGGCGTGGTGGCGCTCGCTCCCGCGAGCGCGGAGCCGGTGCTGGGATCGGTCGGCTATCGCATTCCCTATACCGACGTCGTCGTCCGCAAGCTCGGCTCGGATGGTGTTCTGGGCGAGCCGTGTGCGCCGCATGAGATCGGCGTGCTGACGATTTCCGGCCCGCACGTCACGCCGGGTTATCGCGATCCGAGCCACAACGCGAGCTCGGTTCGCGACGGCTATCTCGACAGCGGCGATCTTGCTTATACCGACGAGGCGGGGCGGATCTTCATCGCCGGCCGATCGA
>DASQOU010000121.1:0-13255 GCA_035644295.1 Bradyrhizobium sp. | reverse complement strand
TCCTGGATCGCATCGAACGCGACTTTCAGGCTGGCGACATCCTTGACCTTGCCCTTGACGTCGGCGATCGCCTTGGAGACTGGCGGAACCTTCGCGTCGAAATCGGCCTTATTCTGCCAGATTTTCTGCGACGATCCGTAGGTCGCGTTCACCACATCTTGCTTGGGATTTATCGCAAAGGTGCTGGCGATCTTGGGCACGCTGGCTTCGAGGTCGGCGATCGCGGCATCGACTGCGGCCTGATCGTAGGGGATCTCGCCCTTGATGGTCTTGCCGAGCACCGTGTACATGCTCTTGCCCTGGGCCCTCATCAAATTATCCTGCTCAACGGCGACAGCCTGTTGCGCCATCACCTCGCCGACCCCGAGCAACAACGTTCCAACAACCAAGACAGTCCGCATCATCAATCCGTTCCCTTTGTTTTGTCACGGTAACTTTTTCACGGTAACTTATTGCCACAAATGGCGACTTTACCGGCAGCATTCCTTCCAACACCGCCAAAGCGGCTTCATTCCCTCACGAAAAGATCACAGGCTGTGCCGGCGCTGGTGCTCGCGAATCGCGATCCAGACCCGTTCGGGCGTGGCTGGCATGTCGATGTGATCGATCCTGTATTCGCGCCACAGCCCGTCGATGATCGCATTGACGACTGCCGGACAGGAGCCGATCGCACCGGCCTCGCCGGCACCTTTGACACCGAGCGGATTGGTCTTGCACGGAATATTATGCGTCTCGAACACGAATGACGGGCCATCGGCCGCTCGCGGCAGCGCGTAGTCCATAAAAGTACCGGTAACGAGCTGGCCGTCCTTCGGATTATACACCGCCTGCTCCATCAGGGCCTGACCGATCCCCTGCATGGCGCCGCCGTGCACCTGGCCGGCGAGCAGCAGCGGATTGAGCGTCACGCCGAAATCGTCGACGATGACGTAGTTGACGATTTGTATGATGCCGGTGGCGGGATCGATTTCGACCTCGGCCAAGTGGGTGCCGTTCGGAAAGGTGCCGTCGGCGGCGGTGAAGGTCGCGCTTGCGTTCAGCTTTGCCGGATCGATGCCCGGCCGCTTTGCGAGTTCGGCAAAACTGATCGAGCGATCGGTGCCCGCAACCCGTATTGTTCCAGCGTCGATCTCAAGATCGCCGCTGCTGGCTTCCAGCGCTTCGGCGGCGATCTCGCGCAGATTCTTGCCGAGCTCGCGGATCGCGCGCTCGACACTGACACCGCCGGTGGGAATCGAAGCCGACCCGCCGGTGCCGAGCCCGGTCGCGATCTTGTCGGTATCGCCTTGCAAGGTGTGGACGCGCTCGGGCGGCAGTCCGAATTGCTCGGCGACAAGTTGCGCATAGGCGGTCTGATGCCCTTGCCCGCTCGACTGCGTCCCGATCAGGATAAAAATATCGCCGTCGGGATCGAGCCGCACATTGGCGGTCTCCTCGCCCATCGTTCCGCAAACCTCGACATAGCTGGCAAACCCGATGCCGCGCACGAGGCCCTGCTTCTTCGCGGCCTTGGCGCGCTTGGGAAATTCCTTCCAGTTGGCGATCTCCATCGCCCGTTTCATATGCGCGGTAAAGTCGCCGGAATCGTAGACCTTCCCGGTTGCCGTCTTGTAAGGCATCGCGCGTGGCGCAATAAAATTCTTGCGCCGGATCGCATCCGGCGTGAGCCCGAGTTTGCGCGCGGAGGCGTCGACCAGCCGCTCAAGAACGTATGCCGCCTCCGGCCGCCCCGCGCCGCGATAGGCATCGACCGGAACGGTGTTGGTGAAGACCGTACGCACACGGCAATGGAAGGCCTGGATATCGTAAAGGCCGGGCAACATGCCGGCGCCGCCATGCGGAATATAGGGCCCGAAGGTCGACAGGTACGCGCCCATGTCGCCCAAGAGATCGACGTCCATGCCAAGGAATTTGCCATCCTCGGCAAGCGCCATCCGCGCCGTGGTGGCATTGTCGCGCCCCTGCGCGTCACCCATGAAATGATCGGCGCGGTCGGCGGTCCACTTCACCGTCTTGCGCAGCTTGCGCGCGGCGACCGCGGCCAACGCGTATTCGCGATAGGGGAACAGTTTGGTGCCGAACCCGCCACCGACATCCGGACAGATCACACGCATCTTTTCAAGCGGAAGCTTCAGCACCATGCCGCAAAGCACTTCGCGCAAGCGATGGCTGCCCTGGCTGCCGATCGTCAGCGTCAGATGATCGCGCTTGGCATCATATTCGCAAACCACCGCGCGCGTTTCCATGAAATTGGTGACGACGCGCGGATTGACGACCGAAATTTCGGCCACCATGTGCGCTTTCGCGAACGCCGCCTCGGTCGCCTTCTTGTCGCCGAGCGACACATCGAACAGTACGTTGCCGCGATGCTGGGCCCAGACCTGCGGCGCGCCGTTCCTGACCGCATTGAGGACGCCGACCACGGCCGGCAGCGACGTCCAGTTGACTTCTATCGCCTCGACTGCGTCGCGCGCCCGATCCACCGTATCGGCGACGACAAACGCAACGGCGTCGCCAACATGGCGCACCTCATCCCTCGCAAGGATCGGATAGGGCGGGCCGGTGAACGGATCGACTTCCAGATTGAACAGGCACGGCAGGTCGCCGAGATCCCTGACATCCTCTGCCGTGAGGATCATGGCGACGCCAGGCAAACCGCGGGCGCGGGTGGCGTTGATGGTAAATTTCGCGTGCGCATGCGGCGAGCGCAACACCAGTGCATGCAGCGCCGGCTGGGGCGCGAAATCGTCGGTGTAACGGCCCTTGCCGCGGATCAGGGCATCGTCCTCCTTGCGCGGCACGCTTTGACCGACGCCGAATTTGATGGGAGCCATCGTATCTCCGTCTCCGTTTCCCGCTAGCGCGAATCTCGCCGCAGCACTCGCCCTGTGCGGAGCTGATTAGCCCGCGTGTAGCACGATGTCGAATACCACCAATTTCGACTCTGGTTCGAACTCTGGAGGCGGCGGCAATAGCTTCGTGATGAGTAATTTCGTTCGCCCCGCACTTTGCAGAAAACGATCCGTACTGTTGTAAGGGTCGCCTTCAAAGTACATCTGGGTCACCAGTCTATCTTGCTTGCCATAAACTTCGAAGTGAATGTGTGCTGGCCGGATTGTATTAGGACCGATAGGATACGCGCCCGGTTTAATAGTCTTGAACCTATATCGACCTTCCGAGTCCGTGGTCAGAGTGGTCGATCCTTCAAAGTTGGGGTCGAGCGGCGCGGGGTTAGTATCGCTCGGATGGGTGTAACGCCCATGAGCATTGGCCTGCCAAACCTCAACCTTGGAGTTGCGAACGGGTTCGCCCTTTAAATTGAGTATACGTCCCATGACGTTCAGGATTTCACCCTCAGCGCGACTCGGCCGACCGGGCACTCTCGTTAGATCCGCGTTTTGGTCAAACGGTTTCACTGGATAGAACGGACCAAGTATTTGGCGGGGCGTGGTCCGCAAGGCCGCTCGAGCCAACGCGAACTTGGTTGAGACGACGCTTGTGACGCCAAGCATCGCAGACATTCTCAAGATTTCCCGCCGGCTGAAATCACCAATCGAGTAAGCCGCCATCACCCAGCCCTCCTCAATATCCGCCGCATTTTCAGGTGTAAGCTTCGATAGAATACCATTGGGCCCGCTCACCCGCCAACGCTAATGCAAGAAAAGCTAATCCTGACCGGCGCAATGGCATACTTCGCGTGTGCGTGGGGCGAGCGCAACACCAGTGCATGCAGCGCCGGCTGTGGCGCGAAACCGTCAGTGTAACGGCCCCTGCCGCGGATCAGGGCATCGTCCTCCTTGCGCGGCACGCTTTGACCGACGCTGAATTTGATGGGAGCCATCGTGTCTCCGTTTGGCAGTTATGCGCCATATTGCAGCGGATCGCGCGACAGCGCAAACCTCTTTAGCTTCGCACCAGCGAGCGCAACCAGCCTCTGCCGAATAGAAGCCAGATGGAAAAAGCATAAACAAAGACGCCGACCACGGTCAGCAACAGCAATGTGGTCTCGTCGCGAAACGCGTTCATGGAGGCAAGATATACGCTTGCGAACTTCGCGGCGAACCAGAGCGCAGCCGCGAGCACGGCGCCGCAAACGACAAACTTCGCCAGCGATTTCGTCAGTGCGGAATCGAGCTCGAGATAACCAGCCCGCACCGCAAAAGCGACCACCAGCAAAAGATTGATCCAGGCGCCGGCGGCGGTCGCAAGCGCGAGGCCGACCTGCGCGAGTGACCCAACCAGCGCAATTTTCAATCCGACATTGGCGGCAACACCAATCAATGCCGCCTTCACCGGCGTCGCCGTATCCTTGCGGGCGTAGAAAGTGGCGACCGCACTGCGGATCAGGACAAACGGAACCAACCCGACCGCATAAGCCGCCAGTGTCGCCCCCGCGGCCGCAGCGTCGCCCTTCGAGAACGCACCGCGGGCAAACATCGCCCGCATGATGACATCCGGAACGGTCAGGAACGCGGCGACGAACGGCACCGAAAATAATAACGTGAAGTCGAAAGCGCGCCGCTGTGCGGCCGTCGCCCCGACGTGATCTTCGGAGGTCAGACGTCGCGACATTTCCGGCAGCAGCACCGTGCCGATCGCAATGCCGATCACCCCGATCGGAAGCTGATTGAGCCGGTCGGCATAGTACAGCGCCGAGAGCGCGCCCGCGGGCAGGAAGGTCGCGATGATGGTGTCGGCAAACAGCGCAACCTGGGTGCCCATCGAACCGACGGTCGCCGGTCCCAGCGCCCGGAAGAAGGCGCGGACATCCTCGTCCAGCTTGGGCCGTGCAAACCGCGGCAGGATGACGCTGCGCGCCGCATCTGCCGCCAGCAGGAAGAATTCAAGGAACCCGGCGATCAACACACCCCATGCGGCCGCGTATCCCGGGCCTGGAAAAAACCCGGCCAGCGCCAGCGTCGCCATCATCGACAGGTTGAGAAAAATCGGCGCAGCCGCGGCACTGGCGAAACGATGCATCACGTTGAGCATGCCGCCATAGAGCGTCACCAGCGTGACCAGCAGGAGGTATGGAAACGTAATCCGCGTCAGTGCGATCGCGAGTTCGCCGCGGGCCGGATCATCGGAAAATCCCGGCGCCAGAATGCCAATTACCTGCGGCATGAACAACCATGCCACGACCAGGAGCACGATTTGGGTCGACAACAGCAGGGTGAAGATGCGGTCGGCGAACAGTTTCGCCGACTGTTCGCTCCGGCCATAACGGTGCGCGTAGGCCGGCACGAACGCCGCATTGAATGCCCCCTCGGCGAAGATCGCCCGGAAATGATTGGGCAGGCGCAGCGCCACGAAGAACGCATCCGCCACCGGGCCAGCACCGAGGATCGCCGCGAGCATGATGTCGCGCGCAAATCCGGTCAGCCGTGAAAGGAGCGTATAGCCGCCGACGGTGAAAATTCGACCAAGCATGCACCGCTTCTAGCGTAAGCGGCGGCGCTTCAAAACGGCGAAATCAGCAGAAATCTGTTTGCGCATGATCTTTCCCCGAAAACCGGACGCCACCCCCGGATCACGTCCGAGGGCATGCTTTTCGGGATCATGCGCTAAGAACGTCACGCACAGCCTTGATGATCCGCGCCTGCGTCGGCTCGTCGAGATAGGCATGCATCGGCAGGCTGATGACGTCGGAGGACAGGCGTTCGCTTGTGGCAAGGCCACCGTCGGCAACCGGAAAATCCCGGTACGCCGTCTGCTGATGCATCGATTTCGGGTAGTAGATCGCGGTCGGAATGCCCTGCGCGTTCAGGCTCGCTGCGAATGCATTGCGGTCGGTGCCCTCGGGCAAGCGGATCGTGTATTGCGCCCAGACCGAGGTGGTCCCACTGGCGAGACGCGGAATGGTCACGACGTTGCCAAGGCCCTGCGCGTAGCGTTCGGCAACCTTGTTGCGCGCCGCGATTTCCTCTTCAAAGATCTTCAGCTTTTCAATCAGCACCGCCGCCTGGATGGTGTCGAGCCGTGCGGTCATCCCGATACGAATATTATCGTACTTGTCCAGGCCCTGACCATGAACGCGGACGCTGCGCAACGTTTCCGCAAATTCGGCGTCATCAGTGAAAATGGCTCCGCCGTCGCCAAAGCAACCGAGCGGTTTTGCCGGAAAGAAGCTGGTCGCGGTGATGACGCCGAAGCCGCCGAGACGGCGGCCCTTGTAGCTTGCGCCGAACGCCTGGGCCGCGTCGTCCAGCACGAACAGCCCCTCGGCTTCCGCGACCGCGCCGATCGCGTCATGGTCGGCGCTTTGGCCGAACAGATCGACCGGAATCACCGCGCGCGGCTTGAGGCCAAGCTTTCTCGCGGTCGCGATGCCACGCCTGAGCGAAGCCGCGTCGATGTTGAAGGTCGCCTCATCGACATCGACGAACACCGGCGTCGCACCGGTCAGTGCCACGACCTCGCCGGTCGCGCAAAATGTGAATGATGGACACAGCACCGCATCGCCGCGGCCGACGCCTTTGGCCATCAGCACCATCAGCAGCGCGTCGGTGCCGCTGGCGCAGGTCACCACGTGCTTTGCCCCGCAGAAGACCGCAAGCGCGGCCTCAAGCTCCCTCACTTCCGGTCCGTTGATGAACTGGCAATGGGCGAGCACGCGGGCAACCGCCTCGTCGACGGAATGGCCGAGCCGGCGGCGCTGCGCGGCGATATCGATGAAGGCAACGGGATCTGGACGGAGGTGCTGGTTCATGGAGCCTTGCGAGGATGGGGAGCGGGACATCGGCGCGAAAGCGCTCTAACCGACGACGCGCCGCGGTCCCTTGCGGGCGGCAGCGGCCGCGGCGGGTTTGGCGGGATTTTCAAGACAACGGATTGCAATTTCGAGACTGGCCACGCCCTCGTCGCCGGTCACCGCGGGCACGCCGCCGCTCCGCACCGCTTGGAGGAACGCGATCAACTCCGCGCGCAACGGCTCGTCATGGCCAACCGGGAGATGGCGCATCGAATAGCTGCCGTCCGGCTTGAAGCCGAAGCACTCGGTCACCTGACGGGTCAAGAGATCGCCCATCACATATTTGCCGCGGGTAGCAACCGTGACGTTGCGCGCCTTGAACGGCGTCAGCCAGTTGGTGTTGATATGGGCGAGCACACCGGAGGCGGTCCTAAACTGCAGGAGTGCGATATCCTCGCGTTCGGCCACTGCGCTCGAGAGCTGCGGCTGCACTTCCACAATGTCCGATTCAGTGAACCAGCGGATCAGATCGATGTCGTGCACCGCAAGATCGATGACCACGCCTACGTTCGACATGCGCGGCGGGAACGGCCCGACCCGCGTGATCGCGATCGAAAGAATGTCTTCGCTCGAGATCGCCTGCTTGATCGCGGCGACCGCGGGATTGAACCGTTCGACGTGCCCCACCATCAACGTCACGCCGGCGCGGCGGGCAGCGGCGACGATGTCCCGCCCCTCCTCCACCGAGGAAGCGATCGGCTTTTCGACGAGGACGTGAATATGACGTGCGATGCAGGTGAGCGCGATCTCGTGATGGAGATGCGTTGGCGCCGCAACTGTCACGGCATCGACGCCTTCGTCGATCAGCTCTTCGAGGCTCGCAAAGGCACGACAGCCCGCAAACTCGGTGGCGCGCGAGCGATGCTCCGGCAACGGATCGACAATGCCGACCAGCGTGGCATCGGGTAGGCCTGCCAGCACGCGGGCGTGATTGCTGCCCATGATGCCGGCGCCGATGACGCCGATACGAAGCGAAGATTTTGCCTCGGCGCCCTGACCGGACGCGGACCCCCTGGAAACCATATAATTCAACCCCGATATCCCCGAGCGGCGCTCTAACTTCGACGCCCGCGCCACGGGTTCTCTAGCACGTCGCCCCGGGTGTGGCGAATGATTGGCATATGAACCCAAACACGTTTTGATTCAAAGAATTACACGTTCTGCGTGCCCCTGGGAAACGACTTCCAGGTTAAAAGCCGCCCCTTGGGCGGCCGGCAAAACCCGAGTCGCTGCCCGACCATTTCCGAACGCGTCAGGAGCGCTTGTAATCGTCCTCGATCCGGATGATATCGTCCTCGCCGAGATAGCTCCCGGTCTGAACCTCGATCAGTTCCAGCAATATCTTGCCCGGATTTTCCAGCCGGTGGACGGCGCCGATCGGGATATAGACCGATTCGTTCTCGTGCACGATCTTGACGGCTTCATTGACGGTGACGCGCGCGGCGCCACGCACCACGATCCAGTGCTCGGAGCGATGGTGATGCTTCTGCAGCGAGAGGCGGCCGCCGGGCTTCACGATGATACGCTTGACCTGGTGACGGTCCCCCATGTCCACCGATTGATATGAACCCCAGGGACGATGCACCTTGAGATGATCCTCGGTCACTTGCGGGGCGACCGTCTTCAGCTTCGCCACCAGCCGTTTCAGTCCGTTGGCATCCTTTTGACGCGACACCAGTACCGCGTCCTGCGTCGCCACCACGACTAGATCGTCGACGCCTTCCAGCGCCACCAGCGCCTTGTCGGTCGAAACGTTGCAGTTGCGGGAATCCTCGAACACCGCCGTGCCCTGCGCGGCGTTACCCTGGCTGTCCTTGTCCGACAGTTCCCAGACCGCGTGCCAGGAGCCGACATCGGACCATCCACACGCAACCGGTACCACTGCGGCGCGCGAGGTTTTTTCCATCACGGCGTAGTCGATCGAGATGGCCTTTGCCGATCCGAATGCGCTCGCCTCGAGCGTCAGGAATCCGAGATCGCGCCCCGCTTTGGTCACGGCGTCGCAAACCGCTTGCACGCTTTCGGCATCGACGTTGCGGTATTCATCCAGCAGGACGGCGGCGCGAAACATGAAGTTGCCGCTGTTCCAGAGATAGCCGGCCTTGATGTATTCGCCGGCGGTTGCCGGATCCGGCTTCTCGACGAATTTTTTAACCGCGCGGACCTTGCCGGCGACCACATCTGCCGGGCTGATATAGCCGTATTCGGTGGCGGGGCGCTCGGGCCTGACGCCAAACGTCACGATGCGTCCCGCATCCGCCGCAGCAAGCCCTTCGCGACAGGCCGCGACAAAAGCTTGGTTATCGCGAACGAGGTGATCGGCGGCGAGTGCCAGAACCACCGCATCCTCGCCACGCATCTGCGCAAACGCCGCGCCGGCTGCAATCGCAGGCCCCGAATCCCGCCGCATCGGCTCCAGCAGTATATCTGCGTCACACCCGATCTCGGCCAGCTGTTCCAGCACCATGAAGCGATATGCGGCGTTGGTGATGACGATCGGCCGCTCAAACAGCGCCGGATCCGATACCCGCAGGATCGTATCCTGAAATGTCGAACGCGTGCCGAACAAGGGCAGGAACTGTTTCGGACGAACCTCGCGCGAGGCCGGCCATAACCGCGTCCCGGCGCCGCCGCACATGATCAGTGGAATAATTCTTCTGTCCATCAGCGACTCACAGGCTCCCGTAGCCACACTACCACGCGAAAATCGGACATATCGTCCTCAATCAAAGTCTCAGACCATAAGAAGTCTCGGACCATAAACTGAAATCTCCGACAGTGACAACGGCTTCCCCGACGTCTCGGGTTAATGCGTTAACTCTACTCTTCCGGTTGACGATTACCGACAGCTTAAGTCCCGCTCCGGCGCGGCCCACCCATTATTGCCAGGGTATAAATTTGATTACTCACGCCGGACGTGCCTCTTTAGCCACCCTGTTGCGCGGGCCGCAATACCCAGTTAAGCGGCTATTGCCAGATTGGCCTTAAAACCATACCAAGGCGCCGAAGTTCGACGCGCGGTGTCGAGTTGCGCTGTTTTTGGCTTCCTCCAGACTTGGCAAGCGCGGGCAAGATGCGCCGGATCCTGCTTTTAACGATAAAGATATTCGTCTCCGCGGCGCTGCTTTACCTCGCGCTCCGCAAGGCGAATTTTTCCGACCTCGCCTCCCGCATCGACATTGCGAGCCTGGGCTGGATTGGCCTTGCGATCGCCGTGACATTTCTTCAGATCTTCGTCGGCGTGTTGCGATGGCGCGTGGTCAGCGCCGCATGCGGCGCGCCGCTCCCGACCCGGCAGGCGATGCGCTTCAATCTGATCGGGACGTTCTTCAACCAGACGCTGCCCTCCTCAATCGGCGGCGATGCGGTGCGGCTGTGGCTGGTGGCGCGCGCCGGTGCCGGATGGCGCGCGGCGACCTATTCCATCTTCGTCGACCGTGCCATCGGCCTGATTGCGCTTGCGATCGTCATCGTCGCGAGTCTGCCGTGGAGCTACCACCTGATCGGCGATCCCTATGGCCGTTCGGCCTTGTTGCTGGTCGATTTCGCCGCGCTCGCCGGCGGCGCCGGATTTCTCCTGCTTGGCGTGCTGCCCTGGCCGTGGCTGAGGCGCTGGTGCGGAACGCACCATCTGCATGCCTGCGCTGTCATCGCGAACCGGGTGATCTTCAACAAGCGAACGGGACCTCAAATCGCGGTGCTTTCGCTGCTGGTTCACGTGCTTGCCGTGGTCATCGCCTGGTGCGTCGTTCAATCGATCGCCGCGCCGGTGGCGTTCGGTCAGATTTTCCAGCTGATTCCGCCGGTGATGCTGATCACGATGCTGCCGATATCGATTGCCGGCTGGGGCGTCCGCGAGGCTACGATGGGACTGGCCTTCGGCTATGCCGGACTGGTGACCAACGAAGGCATCAATATTTCACTGCTCTATGGCGCGGTGTCGTTCATTGTTGGCGCCTTCGGCGGACTGGTGTGGATTTTCTCCGCCGAAAAGGCCGCACAAGGCGCGGCGCCGATCGGGGTACCGGAGTAACGGCGACGTTGGACAGGATGAGCAACTCCGAAATGTGGCTTGCACTCCTGGCGGTCGTCACCGCAGCGATGCTGTCGGCAGCCATGACCTGGAGCATCCGGCCCCTGCTTTTGAAGCACGCGCTCGCAAAGCCCAATGCGCGCTCTTCACATCGTATCCCAACTCCGCAAGGGGCAGGCATTGCGGTGATTGCCGCGACGCTCGTGATTGCCGGAGCCATCCTGGGCGGCCCCGATGCATTGAGTTCGAGTTTCCCTGTCGCGGTTTTCGGGGCTACGCTGTTCATTGCGGTCGTAGGTTTCGCCGATGACCTCAAATCGATCCCGGTACTGACGCGCCTGGCGTTGCAGGCAACGGCGGTGGGCGCGATCCTCGTCGCAAGCCCGGCCGATCTTCGGATCGTTCCGGCATTTCCGCTCTGGATCGAACGCGGCCTGCTTCTGCTCGCAGGGCTCTGGTTCGTCAATCTCGTCAATTTTATGGACGGGCTGGATTGGATGACCGTTGCAGAGGTTGTGCCGATCACGGCCGCAATCATCATACTGGGATCGCTTGGCGAATTTCCGGTGTCGGCAACCATCGTCGCCGCAGCGCTCTGCGGCGCGATGATCGGTTTCGCCCCGTTTAACCGCCCGGTGGCGACGATCTTTCTCGGAGACGTCGGCAGTTTGCCGATCGGCTTGCTGCTGGGCTGGTGTCTATTGCAACTGGCCTGGCATCAGTATATCGCCGCCGCATTGCTGTTGCCGCTTTATTACTTATCGGACGCCACCGTGACTTTGTTGCGCCGCCTGGTGCGGGGCGAGCCGTTCTGGACGGCGCATCGTTCGCATTTTTATCAACGCGCCACCGATAACGGCTTTGCGGTATGGCGTGTGGTGGGCGAGGTATTCGTTCTTAATCTCGCACTCGCGGCGCTGGCGATCGCATCGACCAAAATGCCATCAACGGCGATCGGAGTCGTGTTCATCCTCGCGGGCGCCGCGGTGGCATTTTCGCTGTACCGGTTTTCTCGGCGGCATTCTTGATCGCCGGCGGCATCAAACCCTGTCAACCTTTGTGAGATGGTTCGCGATCGCCGACATGATAGCCGCGGTCGTGCTTTGATCGGGGGGATAATGCTGGCTGGCAACGACGATTTTTCCGGACTTCTGCATCAATAGCTTTCGAAACGGTGCCGGATAGCCAGCGTTGATCGCGACAAGATTTCTTAAGCGGCGTTCGACCCGAATTCCGGGATCGCATCCTTCAGCACCGCCTTGATGGTGGCCCGGTCGTCCCTGGCAATGGCCTGTTCAAGCGCTGCGATCCATTTGCGCAACGATTGCATCGGCGGTTCGTTGGGCTTGGCCGCCATGATGCCGGCGACGCCGATCTCGACGGCCGGTTCCTCGTTCGCGAACAGGATTTCATTCAGCCGCTCTCCCGGCCGCATCCCGGTGAAAACGATGTCGATGTCGTGGCCAGGCTGCAGGCCGGAAAGCCGGATCATGCGCTCGGCAAGATCGACAATTTTGACCGCCTGTCCCATGTTGAGCACGTAAACCGAAACATCCGGACGCTCCGGCACCAGCGCGTGCGCGGCGGCCGTGATCACCAGGTCGCAGGCTTCGCGGATCGTCATGAAATACCTGACCATATCGGGATGGGTAACCGTCACCGGACCACCCGCCTCGATCTGGGCCTTGAACTTCGGCACCACCGATCCGTTCGACGCCAGCACATTGCCGAATCTGACGGAAATTAGCCGCATCCGCGGCTTGCCCGGCGAAGCTGCCAAGTCGTGATCGAGCGCCTGGCAATACATCTCGGCGAATCGCTTGGTCAGACCCAGCATCGAGACCGGCTCAATCGCCTTGTCCGTCGAAATCATCACCATCGCCTCGGCGCCCGCCGCCAACGCCGCATCGGCAACGTTCATCGATCCGAAAATATTGGTTTTGACGCCCTCGCTCCAGTCGCGTTCGAGAATCGGCACATGCTTGAGGGCCGCGGCGTGAAAAACGATATCCGGCTTGAATTCGCTCATCAGCCGCCGAATACGCTCGCGATCGCGGATGTCCGCCACGCGCCCCTCGACCACGGCGCCGGTGTCGTCCGCCGCGAGCGCTTCGGTGACGGCATAGAGCGCCGGTTCTGAATTCTCGATCACCAGCAGTCGCCCGGCACCGAAGGTCACGATGCGGTCGCAAATCTCCGAACCGATCGAACCGCCACCGCCGGTGACAATGACCGCCTTGCCTTTGACAAGGGCTTCGAGACGCGCATAGTCGATTTTTTCGCTGGGCCGCAGCAACAGGTCCTCGACGGCAACCGTCGTCAATCGCGGTGTATCCCCGCTCTCCAGCGACGGCAGGCGGCTGACGATCAGCCCCAGCCGGCGCGCCCGCATCAGAACGGATTCGGGCCGCGCCTCGGGCTCGAATGCCGATGGCGTCATCACGACCCGCGCGATCGGCTTGTTGCGCTTT
>DASQOU010000120.1:0-2938 GCA_035644295.1 Bradyrhizobium sp. | reverse complement strand
CCCCTGAGCCGGGGGATCGGCGTCCAAAATTGACCCCCTATAGGTTGGTCTGTTGCGCTGCCTGCTTTGGAATGAAGCAGGTGGTTGGGGATGCTGATCGTGGAGACGATTGCGCGGATACGGCGTGAGCACTTCATCAAGGGCAAGACGATCAAGGAGATCGCCCGTGACCTGAAGGTGTCACGGAACACGGTCCGGAAAGTGCTAAGGTCGGGAGAGACGTCATTCGAGTACGAGCGTGTTGTCCAGTGTAGCGCGACAATCTGGATGGGAACACAGCGACAATCAGGATGGCCATTTCGGCGGTCGCGGCGGGATGATGATTGTCGCGGCGCGACGATAACGCAAGCGATATTTGCGTGACCGTGAGTTTGATTGTCGTGGAGCGACAATCAGGATGACGCTTTGATTGTCGCGCGCGTTGGTGGGCGCCCAACTCCACGGGCCTTGTCGACAGCTTCTTTCCGGCGATAGCTGTCGACGTTCATTTCGAGGATCGTGGCGTGATGGACGAGGCGGTCGATTGCCGCGAGCGTCATGGCTTGATCCGGAAAGATTTTTCCCCATTCACCGAATGGCTGATTGGCGGTGATGAGGATCGATCGCCGCTCGTAGCGGGCGCTGATCAGCTCGAACAGAACGCTGGTCTCGGCTTGATCCTTGGTCACATAGGCGAGATCGTCGAGAATCAGCAGATGATATTTGTCGAGTTTGGCGATCGCCGCTTCGAGCACGAGATCGCGGCGCGCGATCTGGAGTTTTTGCACGAGATCGGTGGTTCTGGTGAACAAAACACGCCAGCCCTTTTCAATCAGGGCCATGCCGAGCGCCGCCGCCAGATGCGATTTGCCGCCGCCCGGCGGACCAAAACACAAGAGATTGGCGCCCTTTTCGAGCCAGGCGTCACCGGCGGCGAGTGCCTTTACCTGTGCCTTTGAGATCATCGGCACAGCATCGAAGTCGAACGCATCGAGGGTCTTTCCCGGCGGCAGGCGGGCTTCTTCCAGATGACGTTCGAAGCGGCGCCGGCTTCGCTCCACCATCTCCTGTTCGGCCAGCGCGGCCAGGAAGCGTGCGGCGGGCCAGCCTTCCTTGTCGGCGGTTTCCGCCAGGGCGGCCCAGATCAGCTTGATGCCGGGCAGGCGCAGTTCGCTGAGCAGCAGCTCGACACGGGCGGCGTCGATCTTGACGGTCGCGTTCATGCGGCTTCTCCCACGGTCGCGGCAATCTGGTCGTAGATGGCGAGCGAGGGCAGCGTGACGATGACGACCGGCAGTGCCATGCCCTTCGGGCGGAAGCGTTCGATCAGCGCCTTGAGATCCGGCAGGACGCCGTCGTCGAGAGTGGCTTGCAGAACAGCACCGAGTTCCGCCTCGCAGGCACGTTCGTGTGCGAGCGCCAGAAGCCCGACCATGGCGCGGCAGGCTGGTCTCTCGCCGATTCCGGCGAGCAAGGCGTCGAACGCAAGGGCGTAGGAACGGCGGGGAAAGAGCTGGTCGCGATAGACCAGATTGAGCAGCGCCATCGGCTTGCGGCGCAGGGAGTGGATGACATGGCGATAGTCGATGACATGGCCATGCTTGCCGTTCGGCTGCGCTCGCCCGCGCCGCAAGGTGATGATGTGCGTGGCGCCCTGGAAGCATTCGAGGCGGTCGTCATAAAGACGCACGCGCAGCCGGTGACCGATCAATCGGGATGGGACCGAGTAAAACACCTTGCGCAACGTAAAGGCGCTGGAGGTCGTGACGTCGACGTTGACCTCGTCATAGTCGGCGGTCTTGCGGACCGGCAGTTTCTTCAGCGCCATTCGTTCCTGATCGATGCGCTTGGCATTGCGCGCGTTGCCGCGGCCAACAATCTCGTCGACAAAGCCCCGCCATGCCGGAAGATCGTCGAAGTCGCGCGAGGCGCGCAGCAGCAAGGCATCTGCCAGCGCTCTTTTGAGATGGCCATGCGCGCTTTCGATCGAGCCGTTCTCATGCGACACGCCGGCATTGTTGCGGGTCGGCGTCATGCCGTAGTAGTCGCAGAACGCCTCGTAGCGTGTCGTCAAATCCTCTTTGGCGTCGGCGCCGAGATTGCGGAACGCGGCCGAGAGGCTGTCGCTTCGGTGCTGCTCGGGGACCCCGCCCAGCGACCACAGGGCGTTCTGCAACCCTTCCGCCAGGGCTACAAAACTTTCGCCACCGAGCACGACGTGGGCGTGCTCGAAGCCGGAGAACGGCAAACGGAAGTGGTAGAGCCGGCAGTCCAGCGACTGGCCGGCGATGGTGATGCCGAGATCGGCGACCTCGGTGAAGTCCGATAAGCCCATGCGGCCCGGCGGATGTTCCTGGCGGAAGATCACTTCCCGATCCGGGCCGTTCACCGCCCGCCATACCCGAATTCGCCGCTCGAGCGTTCGCCGCGTCCCGGAGCCCAGCTCCGGATGCCGGCGGCATAGTTCCTCGAACACGGAGATCGGCCGCAAGCCAGGGGCGGCCTTCAGCATCGGGAGAACGTCGTTCTCCCAGACGTCGGCGAATGGATCAGCCCGGCGACGTTCGCGGGGCGACTTCTTCTGCGTGGGAAGTCGCGGATCCTTTTCGAACCGGTAGGCGGCGGAACTGCTGAAACCGGCCTTTGCACCGGCTACGGCTGGCGAATGGGTACGACGCAAGCTCATGAAAAGCCTCATTTGTTGATCGGTGACATGCCGGCCGGCCAAAGAATTGGTCCTCTCGAAGGAGAAGCCGATCCCTTACCAGCCGCCGTTACCGCCAAATGAGGCCCCTTCGGGCGTCGACGCCGCTGCCGGGGTAACTCCAGTCGGGCTACGCCCTCCCTTCGTCACCCCGGCAGCGGCGCTTTCTCATCCTGATTGTCGCGGGATTCCCATCTTGATTGTCGCGCCGCACGGGCGGCTCGATCATCTTGAACGCCTCGATCGTCGCCTCAA
>DASQOU010000119.1:0-17099 GCA_035644295.1 Bradyrhizobium sp. | reverse complement strand
GGCTTCCAGCCGCAGGTCCATCTCCATCGCAACCGAGCGCGACATGGTGTTGATGACTTCGACCAACCGCAGCCGCCGCGCTTCCGCCGAATAGATTTCGGCCTGGTGGGCGACAAAGAAAAAATCGGCGAGGTCGCGGCGGAAGCGCGCGGCCACATGGGGCCGGAGCACCTTCACCGCCACGGAAGTGCGCACGCCGTCGCGTTCGGTTTGGCCGCGATGCACCTGCGCGATCGAGGCTGCGGCGACCGCGGGACCGAAGCTCGCAAACGCCTGTGTTATCGGCCGTTCCAGCGAGGTTGCGATAACAGCCTCGGCCTCGGCTTGCGAAAACGGCGGCAGCCGGTCCTGCAGGCTTTCCAGGTCGCGCGCCATCATGACCCCGACCACGTCGGGCCGGGTGGCGAGAAACTGTCCGAGTTTGAGATAGGCGGGACCCAGCCGCGTCAGCGCCCGCGACAGCCGCGGACCGGACTTGGCGCCGGGGCGCTCGATGATCCGCGCCAGGCGCAGCGCAAGCTGTCCGGGCGGCGGCACCAAAGAGGGATCGACCACGCCAAACACGCCCTCGCGCGCGAACACAAAGCCGGCGCGGGCGAGCCGCGCGATGTGAGTAAGCGCAGAGATCACAAACGCCAGCCTGAATGCAATGCCACGATGCCGCCCGAGAAACTCTGCCAGCTGACGCGGGAAAAGCCGGCGGCGCCGATCATTTCGGCGAAAGCGCCCGGCCTTGGGAATTTCCGGATCGATTCCACGAGATATTGATACGACTCGGCATCGCCGGTCACCGCGCGGCCGAGCGGCGGAATCACCCTGAACGAAAACAGATCGTAGATCCGATCAAGGCCCGGCATGTCGACGGTGGAGAATTCCAGGCACAGGAACCGGCCACCGGGTCTCAGCACGCGAAACGCCTCGCGCAATGCAAGATCGATCCGTGGCACGTTGCGGATGCCGAACGCGATGGTGTAGGCGTCGAACGTATTGTTCGGGAAAGCCAGCTGCTCGGCATTGCCTTCGACGAACGACACCCGGTCGTCAAGGTGCCGCGCGGCTGCGCGTTCGCGGCCGACCGCGAGCATATCGGAATTGATGTCACACACCGTGGCCTTGAAGCCCGATCCAGTCCCTTTGGCGGCGCGGAATGCGATGTCGCCGGTACCGCCGGCGACATCGAGCAGCGCAAACGGCGTGTCGGCGCGGGGCGGATTGAGCGCGTTGATCATCAGGTCTTTCCAGACGCGATGCAGGCCCGCCGACATCAGATCGTTCATCAAGTCGTAGCGCTGTGCCACGCTGTGAAACACGTCATTAACCAGCGTCTGCTTGTCGCTCAGGGGGACATCCCTGAAGCCGAAATGCGTGGTTTGGTCCGGTTGGCCCATCAATTTATCTCCGCCGCCGGACCATAGCGCGCCCGCCGCAATGGCGCTATCACGTCAGCATCTCAGCGCACAATCCGCCAAAGTGTAAGCGGTTTGGCGAGAAGATTGTGCGCAAATATACAATAATTGGAGCGCGATCGGACGCAAAACCTCATACACTTTTGCTGATCGCGCTCCGTGTGAATGCACCCATGCCCGAATTACCCGAAGTCGAGACCGTCCGCCGTGGCCTGCAGCCGGCCATGGAGGGTGCGAGCATTGTGAAGGCCGAGGTCCGGCGCAAAGATTTGCGGTTTCCGTTCCAGAAGGACTTCGTCGCGCGCCTCGAAGGCCAGACCGTCACGGGCCTGGGCCGTCGTGCCAAATATCTGATGGCCGACCTCGCCTCCGGAGACGTGCTCCTGATGCATCTGGGCATGTCCGGCTCGTTCCGTGTCCTCATGGACGCCGCGAAGAAAACGCCGGGCCAGTTTCACCATCCCCGCGGCGAGGAACGCGCCCACGACCACGTCGTGTTCCAGATGTCATCGGGCGCGGCTATTGTCTTCAACGATCCACGCCGGTTCGGTTACATGAAGGTCATCGCCCGCAAGCGGCTCGAAGATGAGCCGCTGCTCAGCGGTCTTGGCCCCGAACCGCTCGGCAATGAGTTCGATGCCAATATGCTGGCGCGGTCATGCGCCAACAAGAAGACCAGCCTGAAGGCGGCGCTGCTCGACCAGCGCGTGGTCGCAGGCCTCGGCAATATCTATGTCTGCGAGGCGCTGTTTCGCGCGCATCTGTCGCCGCGACGGCTGGCCGCGGCGCTGTCTACAAAGAAAGCCGAGCCGACCGATCACGCCAAGCGATTGGTCGCCGCCATTCACGCGGTGCTCAACCAGGCCATCAAGGCTGGCGGCTCATCGCTCCGGGACCACCGCCAGACGTCAGGCGAGCTCGGCTATTTCCAGCATTCGTTTCAAGTTTACGATCGCGAAGGCAAGAAATGCCAGACCGCGGGTTGCGGCGGGATCGTTCGGCGGTTCGCGCAGAATGGGCGCTCCACCTTCTGGTGTCCGAAGTGCCAGAAGTGATTTCAAGCACGTAGCCTCGTCCGGCGCGGGCTTGCATGACGCCTGCTACCGGAGAGGCAAGCTGGTAGGGAGACCAAAATGCGGTTGAAATTTGGTTGTTCGATCCTGATCGCCTGCTGCATGGTGCATCTCTCGCAAGGGGCATTGGCCTCGCAACAGACGCCGGAAGAACTGGCTCAACTGTGGCTCGAGGCGATCAAGACCAGCTCCACCGCAAAAATCCGTCCCTTGATCCATCCGGCGTGCCCGCAAAATTCGATCTCGCCGGAGCTTCTTGGGCGCATGGTGCAGGGCGGACTGCCCGAGGCATATGAAATAGAAACGAAAGAGCTCGGTCCGCGGGCCGAGCTGGAAAAAATTTATCAAGTTGTCCCGGAGAAGCAGTTGAACATAAAATACCGAACGAATTCTCCGGAGGACAGGGCAAGATATGGGTTGGGCAAGGGCTTTCCGATCGCAAAAGCATCCGGCGAATGGTTCTTCGTGATCTGCGCGAAATCTGGTTGACGGTTGAGACTATTCTTTCGGGAGCAACTTGACGTTTGGCTAAATTTCCTTGCGCAGATCGACGGCAAGGCGCGATCGCTCATTTCCTCACGCAGATCACGCGAACCACGGACGCCTTCGCATCCGACGATCGGCCTTCCGCATTCACGCCGTTGGCTTTGAGGAATTCGCGCACCGAATCCGCGCCTACCAGCACCGCTTGCGCTGCGGGCGTGGTAGCCGGCCCCGCGACGATGACCGGCTTCAACAACGCAATGCCGGCGAACTTGCCATCGCCATCGAGTGCCGCGGCACCGGAAAAGCCAACTGCCGGTGCCGGCGACAGCGCGAGTTCATTGCCGCCACCGATTTGGGCGACCTGCGCCTTGACGCTGCTCGCAGCGTTGCCTCCGCCCTGGTTCTGCGGATCGGAAATGCCGGTCACTTCGACGCTGGCTTTGGCCGCACCATCGCTTAACGCCAGCGGCTTCAATCCGCGCGCGCCGTAAATGCGCAGCAAGGCGAGATCGTGATCCTTGTCCTCGGCGACCCGATCGGCGTTGCCGAAACCAGCAATCGCGATTGCAAGGCATCCGTCGGTGATCTGGCGGTCGGCGACAATCGCGCCGTCATCGTTGACCACCACGCCGGTGCCGTATTCGACAGTCTTGCGCGGTGGCGGACCGGCGTTTGCCGGGAACGGATTGAACGCGCTCGACATCGCGATCACCACCGGCTCGACGGTATTTTCAGTGGCTTGATCGTAGAGAACGGTGAGGATGCGAACCTCATCGCCCTTGAAGGTGCCTCGCACGTAGAATTTCTTTAGGCCTTGCAATCCCGACAGCACGAAGAAATCCGGCTTGACAACGGTGTAGTCGACGTTACGCCCGATGGGTTCTTTCTTTTCCCGCTCGGCGAGCTTCGCGGTGGTTGGGTTCGCTTCCTTGCGCCGCGAAAGCTGGATCTGGATAGTCCCGGTGGTAGAGCTCCATTTGGCGCCGTTGGCGTCGGAGGTTTGCTGAGGCACCAGCTTGGTGGGAATGCCAAGCCGGGCCCCCGTGCCGGCATCGGTGATGATCTTCCAGCCGGCATTGTCCTGCCGCCGCTTGGCGGTCTCGGCGAGCACCTGGCGCTCCTTGGGATTGAGCACCCCGGTCGGTTTGCCGCCCCCGGCCTTCTGATACTCCTTGATCGCTTCCACCATGCGCTCGCTGACGTCGCCGGAGATGGTGCCATTGTATTGGCCAACCCAGGCGAGGTCCGATTGGATCGCCAGACGCTCGGTCTGCGCCATTGCGCCCGCGGTATCGGTGGGGGTTTGCAAAGCGGGTCGGATCGGAACGGTTGCGACCTGCTTCGGCTTGGCGCCCGCCGTGGACGGCGGCGTCAACTGTGCCTGGGCGGCGGCGCCTGTGGCCATGAATATCAATGTTGCCGTCAGCATCGATCTCATGACTAATCTCGGTCCATTGACGTAAGCCCAATTAAGCACATCTGCTTGGTCGGCAACAACGGGCGAAGGGTTCAGTAAATGACAGCCGGATCGAAGGATTTGATTTCGACATGCTGAGTTCCGACGAGCTCGAACGCTACGCCCGCCATATCGTGCTGCGCGAGGTCGGCGGCCCCGGCCAGGCCGCATTGAAGGAAGCTTCCGTGCTGGTGATCGGCGCGGGCGGCTTAGGTGCGCCCGCACTGATGTATCTCGCCGCCGCCGGGGTCGGCACGCTCGGCGTTGTCGATGACGACGTCGTTTCGCTTTCCAATCTGCAGCGCCAGATCATCCACACCACGCCGGATATCGGCCGGCGCAAGGTCGATAGCGCGGCGGAGCAGATTCATGCGCTCAATCCCCATGTCAGGTTTGCGGCGCATGCGGCCCGGCTCGATGCGGGCAATGCGATGGCGTTGATCGGCGGCTACGATCTGGTGCTGGACGGATCCGATAATTTTGAAACCCGCTATTTGGTTTCGGATGCGTGTTTTCTGGCCGGCAAGCCGTTGATCACGGCAGCGCTCGGCATGTTCGACGGCTCGCTGACCACGATCCGCGCCCATGAGAAAAACGCCGAAGGCGAATATAACCCGACCTACCGCTGCTTGTTTCCCGAGCCGCCGCCCCCGGGCACGGTGCCAGCTTGTGCGGAAGCTGGCGTCATGGGCGCTCTCGCCGGCGTGCTGGGGTCGATGATGGCGCTGGAGGCGATCCGCGAAATCGTTGGCTTCGGCGAGGGCCTGCTCGGCCGGCTGTTGATGGTCGACGCCCGCGCGATGCGGTTCGAGACCCTGCGCTACGCACGCGATCCGTTAAATCCGCTCAATGGCGATGCGCTTGTCATTACCGATCTGAGCGGACATCGGTGAAAAGCGCTTACGGTTGCGCCGTCATTCCGGGGCGATGTGAAACATCGAACCCCGGAATCTCGAGATTCCGGGTCTGGTGCTGACGCACCATCCCGGAATGACGGCTGCGCCTCACAGCATGCTTGGCAACACGCGGTCCGGCGGCTTGTGGTTGTCGAGGAAGGTTCGGATGTTGATGATCACCTTCTCGCCCATCTCGACGCGGCCCTCGATGGTCGCCGAGCCCATATGCGGCAACAGCGTCACCTTGCCGGCCTTCGCCAGACGCACCAGTTTCGGGCTCACCGCCGGCTCGTGCTCGAACACGTCGAGGCCGGCGCCGGCGATCTCGCCGGTTTCGATCAGCTTGGTCAGGGTTTCCTCATCGATCACCTCGCCACGCGCGGTGTTGACGATATAGGCGTCTTTGCGGATCAGCTTCAGCCGCCGCGCCGACAACAGGTGGAAGGTCGCCGGCGTGTGCGGACAGTTCACCGAGATGATGTCCATCCGCGCCAGCATCTGGTCGAGGCTTTCCCAATAGGTCGCGCCCAGTTCCTCGGCGATGCGCGGCGCGACGGGACGGCGGTTGTGGTAGTGGATCTGCAGGCCGAAGGCGCGTGCCCGGCGCGCCACCGCCTGGCCGATGCGGCCCATGCCGATGATGCCGAGCCGCTTTCCCCCGATGCGGTGGCCGAGCATCCAGGTCGGCGACCAGCCCGCCCAGTTCTTGCCCTCGGTGAGGATGGAGGTGCCCTCGATCAGCCGGCGCGGCACCGCGAGGATCAGCGCCATCGTCATGTCGGCGGTGTCCTCGGTCAAAACCTTCGGCGTGTTGGTTACCGTGATGCCGCGTGCATGCGCGGCGATGACATCGATATTGTCGACGCCGTTGCCGAAATTGGCGATCAGCTTGAGGTGGCAGTCGGGCTGCTTGAGAAGCTCTTCGGTGATCTCGTCGGTGACGGTCGGTACCAGGATATCGGCGGTGCGCACGGCGTCGGCGATCTGCTCATTCGTCAGCGGCGTATCGTCGAGATTTAGCCGCGCGTCGAACAACTCGCGCATGCGGGTCTCGATCGAGTCCGGCAGCTTGCGCGTGACGACAACGAGAGGCTTTTTCTTAACCGACATATCCTGCTCTCATGAGGTTGTTCAGACCTCATTAACCCGGGTGGTCGACACTGCCGCTGCCGCGTGATCCCGGCGTTTTGCTCAAGGTGCTCTTGGGTTCCCCCGATATCTCCGTTGGATTCCTGCGGGGACTTTCGGGCTCTTCTTGGCTCCTGGTGTTCCGTCCTCTCTAGCAGAAGGCCGGGCCAAGACAAGAACCCCTCGAGGAACCGGGATTTTCAAGCCCAGGACAATCGGGCGCGGCACAGGGGATTTTGGGGTCGGTGGTTGCAGGTGTTTCAGCTCGAAGATTTCGAGCTGGTATCTCGGCAGGAGACGAGTTGATGGGGTTGGGGCGTTTTTGTTCTGTGTCGGTGCTCGTAGCTTGCCTGCTGGGCGCCTCGGCCGTCACGGCATCGTCGGCAAAGGATTCGACCCTCCCCTCAAGCGGTTTGCCGGTGCCGCGCTACGTCAGCCTCAAATCCGATCATGTGAACGTCCGCGCCGGCCCGACCAAGGACAACGACGTCGCCTGGGTTTACACCCGCTCGGGCCTTCCGGTTGAGATCACCGCCGAGTTCGAGAACTGGCGCCGGGTTCGCGATTCCGAAGGCGCCGAGGGATGGGTCTATCATTCGCTGTTGTCGGGTCGCCGCACCGCCGTAATCACCATGAAGAGCAAGGACGACCTCGCGCCGCTCTACGAGCGCGCCGATGCGACCAGCGCTGTCACCGCCCGCCTGCAGGCTGGCGTCGTCGCCCAGGTCAAACACTGCGCGGCGGGCTGGTGCCGTGTTGCGGGCAATGGTTTCGATGGCTGGATCGAACAGCAGCGGCTGTGGGGCGTCTACGCCGACGAGAAGGTGGATTGACGCGAAGCGTCATTCCGGGGCGATGCGCAGCATCGAACCCGGAATCTCGAGGTTCCGGGTTCGCTCGTTTTCACTCGCGCCCCGGAACGACGATCAGAAAAGCAGTTCGAGAAAACTCAGCGCTTCTTGCGCAGCCGCACGACCATGTCGACGCGGGCGATCTCATAGCCTTCGGGCACCTCAGGCATCTTCTGCAACACCAGATGCGGGTCCGGAATGTCGACCAGTTCGTGGTTGTTTTCGAGATAGAAGTGGTGATGCGCCGACACGTTGGTGTCGAAATAGGTCTTGGTGCCGTCGACGCTGACCTGGCGCAACAGCCCTGCATCCGTCAGCTGATTGAGGGTGTTGTAGACGGTTGCGAGTGACACCGGGACCTTCGCCAGCGTCGCTTCCTCATACAACATTTCCGCGGTGAGATGGCGCGCACCTTTGCCGAACAGCAGCCAGCCCAGCGCCATGCGTTGACGGGTCGGACGCAGGCCCGCCGCCTGCAGCATTTCATTGACGTCGTGCCAGGGACAGCCGGTCAAAGCCGGTTGGCGCCCCGTATGACGGGACACGGAACCGGCGGCTTCGTCATTCAAAATTGAACTGCTGTCGCTCATATCCAGATCGGGCACTGCACACTACCTCAAGCACTATCATGGCGGAATATAAGAAGGAATCGGCTTAGATGCAAGTTTTTCGCAACTAGGCTGGGCTCAAGGTTAAGTGAGACCCAAGGGGAGGCGGTTATTTGCCGGGCCCGGTGCTTTGCCGGCCATGGGGCCTATGATAGAGAGCGCGCGGACTTGGCCTGACGGCGGACTTGGCCTGACGCAAGTCTGGCAAAGGCGAGCGCCGGTTTCCGCAGGAGTTCCTGGCCTGCGGTGTCAGCGCCAATCTGCGATAATTGGCGCGCTTCTCGCCCAAAACGGTCCATTTCGCTCTAAAACGCTTCATCAGGATTTTGGAAAAGGCTGGCACCATGCTGAATCGGCGCGGCGGTTACGAATACGAGGATTTGCTGGCCTGCGGCCGCGGCGAGCTGTTCGGCCCGGGAAACGCCCAATTGCCGTTGCCGCCCATGTTGATGTTCGACCGCATCAGCGAGATTTCGGAAACCGGCGGGGAGTACGGCAAGGGCGTGGTCCGGGCCGAACTCGATGTGAAGCCGGACCTCTGGTTTTTCGGCTGCCATTTCAAGAACGATCCGGTCATGCCGGGCTGTCTCGGCCTCGATGCGATGTGGCAGATGGTCGGCTTCTATCTGGGCTGGACTGGCGGCGCGGGGCGCGGCCGGGCACTCGGACTTGGCGAGCTGAAACTGGCCGGGCAGGTGCTGCCGAACGTCCGCAAGGTTGTGTACAACATCGACATCAAGCGGGTGATGCGGTCAAAGCTGGTACTGGGCATCGCTGACGGCTGGCTTTCCATGGACGGCGATATTATCTATCGCGCGAAGGACTTGAAGGTCGGGTTGTTCAAGCAGGAGGCCCCATTGCAGCCGGGAACATGAGATACGTGCTCCCGCCATTTGGGCGACGTTTGGTTTGACCACGGGCATTGCAAAAGAAAACAACGACAAGGCGAGGCGATCATGAGGCGGGTTGTCATCACGGGGATGGGCATCGTCTCGTCCATCGGAAACAACACCCAGGAAGTACTTGCGAGCCTCCACGAGGCGAAGTCCGGAATCACGCGCGCGCACAAATATGCCGAACTCGGTTTCCGCTCGCAGGTGCAGGGTGCGCCCACGCTCGATCCAGCCGGCGTCATTGATCGGCGCGCGATGCGGTTCCTCGGCGAAGGCGCGGCCTGGAACCATATCGCCATGGAGCAGGCGATCCAGGATTCCGGCCTTGAACCGGCGGAAGTCTCCAATGTCCGCACCGGCATCATCATGGGTTCCGGCGGGCCGTCGGCGCGCACCATCGTCGAGGCCGCCGATACCACCCGCACCAAGGGACCCAAGCGGGTCGGCCCGTTTGCGGTGCCAAAAGCGATGTCGTCCACGGCGTCGGCGACGCTTGCCACCTGGTTCAAGATCAAGGGCGTGAATTATTCGATCTCGTCGGCCTGCGCGACCTCGAACCATTGCATTGGCAATGCCTACGAAACCATCCAGATCGGCAAGCAGGACATCATTTTTGCGGGCGGGTGCGAAGAACTGGACTGGTCGCTATCGGTGCTGTTCGACGCCATGGGCGCGATGTCGTCGAAATACAACGATACGCCGGCGACCGCTTCCCGGCCCTATGACATCAGTCGCGACGGGTTCGTCATAGCCGGCGGCGCCGGTGTGGTGGTGCTTGAAGAACTTGAACGTGCCAAGACGCGCGGCGCGCGCATCTACGGCGAGGTCGTGGGCTATGGCGCCACCTCCGACGGCTATGACATGGTGGCGCCATCGGGTGAGGGCGCAGAGCGCTGCATGAAAATGGCGCTGGCGACGGTGAATACCAAAGTGGATTACATCAATCCGCACGCGACCTCGACGCCCGCGGGCGATCCGCCTGAAATCGAGGCGATCCGCAAGGTGTTCGGGACCGGCGACAAGTGCCCGCCGATTTCGGCGACCAAGGCCCTGACGGGCCATTCGCTCGGCGCCACCGGCGTACAGGAGGCGATCTATTCGCTGCTGATGATGAACAATGGTTTCGTCTGCGAAAGCGCCAACATCACCGAGCTCGATCCCGTCTTCGGCGACATGCCGATCGTGCGCAAACGCATCGACAACGCCAAGCTTGGAACCGTGCTTTCGAATTCCTTTGGCTTTGGCGGCACCAACGCCACGCTGGTGTTCAAGCGGCTGGATGCGTAGGTTTTGCCGTGCGCCCCGCGACAGCGGGCCTCCAGTACGCCCGCGGCCTCTCAAATCGATCGCTAGCGCCTCTGGAATACTGGATCACCCGCTTTCGCGGGTGATGACATCGGAATGAGGGGAGCGCGATGAACGACCTGATGAAGGGCAAGCGCGGATTGGTCATGGGCATCGCCAATGATCATTCGATTGCCTGGGGAATTGCCAAAACCCTTGCTGAGCAGGGCGCCGAGCTTGCCTTCACCTATCAGGGCGATGCGCTTGGCAAGCGTGTCAAACCCCTGGCCGATTCGCTTGGGGTTGATCTGGTGCTGCCTTGCGATGTCGAGAGTCTCGCGAGCGTCGATTCCGTGTTCGAGGCGCTGCGCACAAAATGGGGCCAGCTGGATTTTCTGGTCCACGCCATCGCGTTTTCCGACAAGAACGAGCTGAAGGGGCGCTACGCCGACACCACCCGCGAGAACTTTTCGCGCACCATGCTGATCTCCTGCTTTTCGTTCACCGAACTCGCCAAGCGGGCGGCCGAATTGATGCCCGCATCCGGCGGCGCGATGATCACATTGACGTTCGGCGGCTCGACGCGTGTGATGCCGAATTACAACGTGATGGGCGTTGCCAAAGCCGCGCTGGAGGCGTCGGTGCGATATCTCGCCGCCGATTTCGGTTCGCGCGGCATTCGCGTCAACGCGCTTTCGGCGGGTCCCGTGCGCACGCTTGCAGGATCGGGTATTGGCGATGCGCGCGCGATGTTCGCGTTCCAGCAGAAGCACTCTCCGCTTGGCCGCGGCGTGACGCTCGACGAACTCGGTGGCTCGGCGCTGTACCTTTTGTCGCATCTCTCGGGCGGCGTGACCGGCGAGACGCATTTCGTCGATTCCGGCTACAACGTCATTTCGATGCCGCGCCCGGAAAATCTGAAGGATGCGGCGGAGTAGAGCATGATCCGGAAAAGTGGAAACCGGTTTTTCCGAAAAGATCATGCTCAAACCAAAGGATCTACCCCGCCGCAAGTGCGGCGGCGCGCTGGAAGGCCGGCCGCGCGGCGCAAGCGTTAATATAACGGTCGAATGAGGGGCGCGCCGGCACCATCTTGAAAAGCCGGACCGCGAAATTCAGCCCCGATCCGATGATGATATCCGCGGCCGAGAAGTTCCCGCCGAGGATCCACGGCCCCTTTGCCAGCGCGGCGTCGAGAACGTCGAACACCCGTTGCGCGTCGCCCCATCCTGCGGCCACCGGATTTATCTCGATCTTGGTTGCGACCTGCACCATCGCAGCCTCGATGCAGCCCGGTGCGAAGAACAGCCAGTAGAGATATTTCGCGCGCAGGGGATCGCCGAGCGGCGGGGCAAGGTTTGCCTGCGGATAGCGTTCGGTGACGTAAGCGCAGATCGCAGCGGACTCGGCAAGCGTCGCCTCGCCGTCCTGCAGCGCCGGCACTTTGCCCATCGGATTGATGGCGAGATATTCCGGCGTCTTCTGCGCACCCTTGGAGATGTCGGTCAGCACGCGCTCATAGGGCTGCCCGGTCTCTTCCATCAGCCATAGCGCCGAAAACGACCGCGAGCGCGGCGACCAATAGAGTTTCATCATGGTGGTGCAGTCCCTCTCCGGCAACATCATGTGCCAAATTGGCGGAACATGAGCTGATTGATGACGACGCGCCGATCACTGCGCGTTGCTGCTATCAGTGCTGCCATTAAGATACGTGGGCAATATTTTGTCCAGTCTTGCCGCGAGCATGGCGCGCGCGCCGTCTCGTAATCGAACATTGCTGGCTACGGCTTCAGGGGTGGCCGGGGCTTCGAAATCGTCGAGCGACTGGAAGTTCTCATCCTTCGTCAGTTTTGAAAGACTCGCTGCGAGCCTTGCCCCAAACCCGCCCAAAGGGTCTTCGTGCTTCGCAAACGTTTTCCCGTCGAAAACGGTTACTCTAATGAAGGCAAATAACGCGCCCTTCTTGAAGGCGCCAGAGGACCAATTGGTCAGGACCCCGATGCCCTCTGCGATCTGGTTTGTCCCGGCCACTTGTCCGCCAGACCGCGTGATCACCAGGTAACGCCCGCAATTGGCATTCATGGCGATCTGTCGAACGACGGCCGGCAGATCATTACTAGCATCGCGAAACAGCTGCTTGGGAGGGTGATAGTAGGGTTCGAATGCACCCCGGGAATAGGCTATCCGCCTCACGGAGCTCCCAACAGCGGCTGCGCGAACTCGCGTGACCACAAGGTCATCGAGCCCCCAGGATTCGATCGGTGCTTCCGTAAATTCATTGCCGAATACAGTGAGTCCGATGTGCTGCAACGTAAACCGGTCGCCGACCGCCGAGATGACACCGATCTGGCACGGTCCACTCTCCGCTGGCCCGACTGGACTCACAGCCGCCTTGGCCTTTGGAGCTGGCTTTTTAGCGGCGGGCTTGGCCACGGGCGTTGTCGTTTGTGTTGGTGCTGCGCCCGCCGCGGGCGGGGCTTGCGCCCAAGCCGATGCGGCGAGAGACCACAGCGCCGCCGCGACGGCCAAAGACCGAACCATGAAATACTCCGGGGAAGAGAGATAGCCGAACCGGCTCAGCGAATTGTGACGGGATATCGTGAAGATTTAAAACCAGAGCGTGTCCATCTGCAAGAAAAGATATGCGCCCGGGGGCGCATCACCGTGCGGGCACTTTCCTCTTCCACCGATAATATTTCATGACAAAGCCGGTCATCGGCTCGACCGCTTCCTTTTCAAACACAAAGCCCTCGCGCTCATACCAGCGCCAGGCCTTTTCGTTCTCGCGTACGCAGCGCAGGAAGATTTCGTCCGGCAGGAGTTTGCGGGTGAATGACAGTAACCTGCGGCCGATATCCTGTCCTTGATATTCCGGTGCCACGAACAACTGATCGAGATACAGCTTGGGCAGATGCAGCGCCAGCATCGCGGCGATGACGCCGCCATCGTCGGCGACAAACAGGCTCCAGCCCTTCTCGATTTCGAGCGGAATCCGCGCACGCAATTTCGCGAGCAGGAAGTTACTGGAGTCCTCAAGCCCCGTCGATGCCCAGCTGTTCATCCAGACGCGGGCGATCTCGTCATATTCGTCCGTCCGGGCGGGACGGATCGCTGGCGGCGGCATTCAAATTGGTCTATAAAGGAAAAAGCCCCCGCGACATTATCGCGGGGGCTCACCAACTCCAATCAAAAGCGGATAATTCACTCCGCCGCAACGTATGCCATACCCAACCGCAGGGAATCAGGCGAGGTCGTAGCGGTCGAGGTTCATCACCTTGTTCCAGGCCGCCACGAAATCTTTCACAAACTTCTCCTTCGAGTCCGCGCACGCATAGACTTCTGCAAGGGCCCGGAGCTGGGAGTGCGAACCGAAGATCAGGTCAACACGGGTGCCGGTCCACTTGACCGCCTTCGTCTTGCGGTCCCGCCCCTCGTACTCGTGATCGGAGCCGGCCGCCTGCCATTGCGTGCTCATGTCGAGGAGGTTGACGAAGAAGTCGTTCGTCAACGCTTCTGGCGTCTTCGTGAAGACGCCATGCTTCAAATTTCCGGCATTGGCGCCGAGCACGCGCAGGCCGCCTACAAGCACCGTCATCTCGGGTGCCGTCAGCGTCATCAGTTGCGCCCGATCCACCAAGGCCTCCTCCGGCATCATGAACTGCCTCTTGCCGCTGATATAGTTGCGGAAGCCGTCAGCGCGGGGCTCGAGTGGTGCGAAGGAGGCGACGTCGGTTTGCTGCTGCGACGCGTCCATGCGGCCGGGCGTGAACGGGACCTCCGTTTTATGCCCGGCGTTCTTCGCCGCCTGCTCGACGGCAGCGCAGCCGCCCAGCACGATCAGGTCGGCGAGCGAAACCTTCTTGCCGAACTCCTTCTGGATCGCTTCGAGGCTCGAGAGGACCTTTGCCAATTCAGGCGGATTGTTCACGTCCCAATCCTTCTGCGGCGCGAGGCGAATGCGCGCACCGTTGGCACCGCCGCGCTTGTCGGAGCCGCGGAACGTCGAGGCCGATGCCCAGGCGGTCGAGACGAGCTGCGACACGGTGAGGCCCGAGGCGAGGATTTTCGTCTTCAGCGCGGCGATATCCTTGTCGTCGATCAGCGGATGATCGACCGCGGGGATCGGGTCCTGCCAGATCAGCGTTTCCTTCGGCACGAGCTTGCCGCGATAGCGCACGATCGGCCCCATGTCGCGGTGTGTGAGCTTGAACCAGGCGCGTGCAAAAGCGTCCGCGAACTGGTCCGGATGCTCGTAGAAGCGCCGCGAGATCTTCTCGTAGGCCGGATCGAAGCGCAGCGAGAGGTCCGTGGTGAGCATGGTCGGAACATGCTTCTTCGATTTATCATGCGCGTCGGGGATCGTGGCCTCGGCGCCTTTCGCTTTCCACTGCTGCGCGCCGGCCGGGCTCTTCGTCAGCTCCCATTCGTACTTGAACAGGTTCTCGAAGAAGTGGTTGCTCCATTTCGTCGGTGTCTGTGACCAAGTCACTTCCGGGCCGCCGGTGATGGTATCGGCGCCGAAACCGCTGCCATGCTTGCTCTTCCAGCCGATGCCCTGATCCTCGATCGCCGCGCCTTCCGGCTCGACGCCAATCAGCGATGGATCGCCAGCACCGTGGGCCTTGCCGAACGTGTGACCGCCGGCGATCAGCGCCACGGTCTCTTCGTCGTTCATCGCCATGCGGAAGAACGTTTCGCGGATATCCTTGGCCGCAGCGAGGGGGTCCGGCTTGCCGTTCGGGCCTTGCGGGTTGACGTAGATCAGGCCCATTTGCACCGCGCCGAGCGGTTCCGCCAGCTGTCGTTCGCCGCTGTAGCGTTCGTCGCCCAGCCACGTGCCCTCGGGACCCCAATAGAGTTCTTCAGGCTCCCACACATCTGCGCGGCCGCCGGCAAAGCCGAAAGTCTTGAAGCCCATCGATTCGAGGGCGACGTTGCCTGTGAGAACCATAAGGTCGGCCCAGGAAATTTTGCGGCCATACTTCTGCTTGATAGGCCACAGCAGGCGGCGCGCCTTGTCGAGGTTCGCGTTGTCCGGCCAGCTGTTGAGCGGCGCGAAGCGCTGCTGACCGGCGCCGGCGCCGCCGCGACCGTCGGTGATGCGGTACGTACCGGCGCTATGCCACGCCATGCGGATGAACAACCCGCCATAGTGACCGAAGTCAGCTGGCCACCACTCCTGCGAGTCCTTCATCAAGGCATGGAGGTCCTTGATCACGGCGTCGATGTCGAGGCTTTCGAACTCCTTGGCATAGTCGAACGCTTCGCCCATCGGATCGGCGGCGGGCGCGTTCGTATGGAGCACGCCGATATCGAGGTGCTCTGGCCACCAGTCGCGGTTCCTGTGTCCGCGGGTGCCCGCGGTGAACGGGCACTTGCCCGCGTTATCGTCAGTCTTGGCGTCCATGTTGTTCTCCGATCGTCTTTGTAATTTTCTTCGAATTGTTCCGGATGGACCGTGGTGACTTCCGGGAGGCCTCGCTGACGAGATACCGGTCCTTTTCTCAGTGCATCAGGGCGAGGCCGCGCGCATCGCGCTCCGGGGCGATCATCCTTATTTTGGAAGAAATTTGGTATCAGGTCCAGTCGAATTGTCTTTCCCTCCCGATTAGTTTATCTGATGGTGATGATCACGCTTCGACAGCTTCAGTATCTTTTGGCGCTTGCCAAATATGGCCATTTCGGCCGCGCCGCCGAGGCTTGCGCCGTGACCCAGCCGGCGCTCTCGATGCAGATTCGCGACCTCGAGCGCAAACTGGGAGTCGCGGTGGTCGAGCGGCGGCCTGGCGAAGTCAGTCTGACCGAGGTCGGCCGCGAGATCGCCCGTCGCGGCGAGGACGTGCTTTCGGCCTCCCGCGATCTCGTGGATTTCGCCCGCCATCGGAGCGGTTTGCTGACCGGGCGGCTGACGCTCGGGATGATTCCCTCGCTCGCGCCCTATGTGTTGCCGCGGATCCTTCCCGTGCTGCAAAGCCGGTTCCCGGAACTGCGGCTGGAATTGCGCGAAACCCAGACCAAGCAACTTGTCGAGGATATCAGAAACGGCGCGCTGGACACGGCGATGCTCGCATTGCCGTTGAACGAGCCCGACATCGATGCCATTCAATTGTTCGAGGATCTGTTTCTGCTCGCGGTGCCATCAAGCGATCCGCGCTCCGAGAACGGGCGGATTGCGGCCAGCGATATCGACCAGTCCCGGCTTATTCTGCTTGAGGAGGGTCACTGCCTGCGCGATCAGTCGCTGGCATTTTGCGCCACTGCCGCGAATAGCCGGGCGGGCGGCTTCAGGGGCACGGCGTTCGGCGCCAGCAGTCTGACTACCGTGATCCAGATGGTCGCCAATGGCTATGGCGTCACGTTGATTCCGCAGATCGCGGCCGATGTCGAGCGCCGCGATGGCAGGGTGAAATTCCTGCGGCTGGAAAATCCGCAACCCGGCCGCTCCATCGGACTGGTGTTCCGCCGCACCTCGCCGCGCAAGTCGGACTTTGCCGCGTTGGGCGAGATCGTGACGCAGAGCCTTGATGTTTCGTCGGCGACTGCCGCCAGAAAGCCGCGCGCCCAGGTCCGGGGAAAACAGGCCAACAAAAAGGGCGGCTGAAAAGCCGCCCTTTGTCGATTCGGATACTTGCGAGACTATTCGCCGGCGGCTTCGCGCGCCGGAGCCTCGGTCCTCTGCTTGGCCTCGAGGTCCTCGCCGGTGGTCTGGTCGACCGCCTTCATCGACAACCGCGTCTTGCCGCGATCGTCGAAGCCGAGCAGCTTGACCTTGACCTTGTCGCCTTCCTTGACGACGTCGGAGGTCTTCTGAACGCGGCTGGCCGCGAGCTGACTGATGTGAACGAGACCGTCCTTGGCGCCGAAGAAGTTCACGAAAGCGCCGAACTCCATCACCTTGACCACGGTGCCGTCGTAGATCTGGCCGATCTCCGGATCGGAGGCGATCGACTTGATCCACTTGATCGCGGCCTTGATCGATTCGCCGTCGGCGGAAGCGACCTTCACGGTGCCGTCGTCC
>DASQOU010000118.1:0-5961 GCA_035644295.1 Bradyrhizobium sp. | reverse complement strand
GGTTGAGGAAGACACCGGATCTGTCCCACGCTCCCCGTCAGGCTCTCGGGCCTTTGAGCGCGAACGGGCTCAGATCCAGCGACGGGCGGTTGGTGAGAACCGCCCGTTCGCACATTCTGGCACATCTTGCGGACACAAGAGGTGAAGCGAACCCGCTGACAGACCGATTCAACTAAAAGCCCATCGTGCCCTAGACGGCCTTGGTGAGAGCGCCGTCGATAATGAGGTTGGTGCCGGAAATGCGGCTCGCGACCGGGCTCGCCAGGAAGACGACGCCTGCTGCAACTTCCTGGGCCGTGCCCATCCGCCCGGTCGGGTTCAGCGCCATCGCGCTCTTGTAGAGATCAGGCATGCCGCGCTCGATGTTCTGCCAGATGCCGCCCTCGAAATAGGTGTTGCCCGGCGACACCGCGTTGACGCGGATGCCCTTGGCGATCAGCTGGTTGCTCAGTCCCTTGGCATAGTGGATCAGCGCCGCCTTGAACGCACCGTAGGAGCCGGCCGCGAAATCCACCTCGAAGCCCGACACGCTCGAGACGATCACGATCGAGGCGGACTTGGATTTCTCCAAAAAGGGAAGCGCTGCCGCGACGGAATTGACGGTGTGCATCATGTCAGTGCGAAATGACTTCTCCCAGGTTTCTGCGGTATCGCCGACCGCAAGCGCGCTGACGTTGCAAACAACGACATCGATCCCGCCCAATTGACCGGCTGCCTCTTCGACCCACTGCTTTAGCGCGGGCGCGTCGGCGACATCGAGCGCTTTGCCCCATGACTTGCCGCCCTTCCCGGCCAACGACTTCACGACCTTGCCGACCTCGTCGGCATTGCGTGCGCATATCGAGACGTTGGCGCCTTCCGCTGCAAACAATTCGGAGACCGCAAGCCCGATGCCTTTGCTTCCCCCGGTCACCAGCACGTTCTTGCCTTTTAATCCAAGATCCATTGTCGCCTCCGTTGATGATCCCGCCCGATGGCGCGGCCTGCCGTTTTCGTGCGGCAGGCCGCTTTTTGAATTACATTTTGGTCCAGTCACCGGCCGCTTCGAACGCCGCGGCGGCGCGGTAGATGACGGATTCGTCATAGTACTTGCCGATCAGCATCAAGCCGATCGGCAACCCGTCGCTCATCCCGCACGGAATGCTCATCGCCGGATGGCCTGAGGCATTGAAGGGTGCCGTATTGGGAACCATCTCGAATGCGCGCTGGATGTAGAGCTCGCGCGGCGCATCGGGCGGCGGCAGCGGCGTCGCCTTCATCGGCAACGTCGGCATCAGCAACAAATCGTAATTGCCCAATGCCGCATCGTACGCAGCCCGCAGCTTGCGGTTCAGATTTTGCGCCTTGGCATAGAAATGACCGCGATAGTGCTTGGTGAAATATTGGCCGAGCAGCATCGTGATCTTGAGACTGTCGGACAACTCATCGGCGCGATGGCGCCAGCCGGAATGAGCATCCAGCAGCGTCGTGTTATAGAGACCGCGCCAGTTAGTCCCCATGCCGTTGCCCTTCATCATGAACTCGGTGGCGCCTTCGGCGGCGATCGGCAGCCAGATCGCCGGAGCCAATAGATGCATCGGCACCGAGATTTCATCGACGCTGGCGCCGAGCTTCTTGAACAGCTGTGCGCCGGCCGTCACCTTGGCGTCGACGTCGCGTTCGGAAGAGGGATGGCCGAAGCCTTCCTTGACAATGCCGATGCGCATCCCCTTGACGCCTTCGTCGAGCCCCTGGGTGTATCTCGCAACCTTGGGCGAAACCTGCCTGGGATCGAGGCCATCGGGGCCGGCCAGCACCTCGAGCAAGAGCGCGTTGTCGCGCACATTGCGGGTCATCGGCCCGGTATGATCGAGCGTGAGTTCGATCGGCATGACGCCGGTATAGGGCACGAGGCCGTGCGTTCCCTTCATTCCGTAGATCCCGCTGAACGACGCGGGGATGCGGATCGATCCGCCCTGGTCGCCGCCGATCGCCATGTCGACTTCGCCGGTCGCCACCACCACCGCGCTGCCCGATGACGAGCCGCCGGCCGAATACCCCATCTTGTGCGGGTTATGCACCGCGCCGGCCGCGCAGGTATGGCTGCCGCCGGAGAAGCAGAAATATTCGCAATGCGCCTTGCCGAGAATGGTGCCGCCGGCATCGAGGATGCGGGTGACGATGGTGGCATCGGCATCGGGAATGTAACCCTCGAGCGTCGAGGCGCCGTTCATCATGGGGACGCCGGCCACGCTGACATTGTCCTTTATCGCAACCGTCTTGCCGACCAGCTTGCCGCTGGAGGCGCCCTTGATCGTGGTCTTGACGTACCAGGCGTTGTACTTGTTCTCCTCGCCTTCAGGGCGGTAGCCGGGCGTCCGCGGATATCTCACGGCCGGAACATAATCCGGCATGGCATCGACGATGTCGTAGGCGGCATAATTTCCCTGCATCAGGGCGTCGTAGGATTTGAGTTCCTCGTCGCCCATATTCATGCCGAGGTCTTCGGCTACGCTGCGCAATTGATCGAGAGTAGGTCTTCTGACTGCCATGGTCTGTCTCCCTGTGATCACTGCTCGCTGGATCGAGCGTTACGTCGTGATTCCGATAAATTCTCCGACAAGACTTGGGTCGCCGAGGTGTTCCGGCCGTACTTCCCGGGTGATCGCGCCCTTTTGAATGATGAGAATCCGCTTCGAGAGAGCGGCGATGAAGTCGAGGTTCTGCTCGACCAGGATCATGGTGAGTCCGCTCTTCTCGCGCAGCCGCTGCAGGATCTCGACAATCTCTTCGATGATCGAGGGTTGAATGCCCTCGGTCGGCTCATCGAGCAGGACGAGACGCGGCCTGCCGCAAAGGCAGCGCGCGATCGCCAACAGCTGCTGCTCGCCGCCCGACAGCGCACCGCCGGCACGGTCGAGAAGCGGCTTGAGGCGCGGAAACTCCTCGAGGACATCGGCGATGATATCTTCCTCGGCCCCGTTTTGCTTGGCGCATCCCATGCGCAGATTGTCGTAAGCCGTAAGCCCCGGGAAAATCTCGCGCCCCTGCGGCACATAGCCGAGCCCGAGCCGCGCGCGGCGATAGGGTTCAGCCGTCGTCACGTCGTCGTCGGCAAATTGAATGCGGCCGCCGGTGGCCGGAAGGAAACCCATCAACGCCCTGAGCAAGGTCGTCTTGCCCATGCCATTGTGCCCGAGAATTCCAATGAACTCGCCCTCGCTCACGGCGAAGCTCACTCCGTTGAGGATCGGAATGCGGCCGTAACCTGTGCGCAGCCCCATCACATTGAGCATCATGCGGCCGCCTGTTTGCCGAGATAAATGTCGCGCACCAGCGGATTGCGCAGGATGTTCTCCACGGCATCCTCTACCAGTACGCTGCCCTGATTGAACACCGTCACCTTTTTGGCGATCATGCGGATGAACTGCATGTCGTGCTCGACGACGATCAGCGCCTTGCTGCGATTGATCTCGCGAACCAGCTGCGCGGTCTTGTGCACCTCGTCATGCGTCATGCCGGCAGCGGGCTCATCGAGCAGAATGAGCTCGGGATCCGTCGACAACACAATGCCGAGTTCGACCCATTGCCGCTGACCATGCGCCAGTTGGCCGACTAGGCGTCCGGCCACGCCGGTGAGGCCTAGTCGCTCCAGCATCTCATCGACGACGTTACCGGCGCGCTCGCCGGAATGGATGCGGTTGGCCGCTAGCCAGATATTTTCGCGCACGCTCAAACCATCGAACACGCTCGGAACCTGGGTTTTGATGCCAATGCCAAGACGGGCGATCTGGTGGGCGTAGGCGCGCGAGATATCGCGGCCGCGGAACAGCACATGGCCCTCGCTCGGCTGCAACTGTCCGGTGAGCATCTTGAAGAAGGTGCTCTTGCCGGCGCCGTTCGGGCCGATCAGGCACCGCAGTTCCCCTTCGGCCAGCGAGAAATTGACGTTGCGCACCGCCTGCACGCCGCCGAAACGCATGCTCAGATTACGGGTTTCCAGAAGCGGTGCGGCCATCACCCCTTCTCCGCCGGCTTGGGTTTAAGGGTCGTCGCCAGGCGCATGGCGCGCGAACGCATCAGCCACTGGCCCAAATCGCCAAGCGTCGGGACCAGACCTTTCGGCACCAAAAGCACGAATGCGACAAGGATGATCCCAAGGATCAGCGGCACATTGGCCAATAGGCGCGCCCACCAATCCGAGCCGCTGGGCTGGTTCGCGCCCAACGCCGCACTGAGCCACTGCACCCCGATGCAACCGACGATCGGTCCGATCAACGTGCCACGGCCGCCGACGATGACCCAAATGATGATTTGCGCGGACTGCGCGAGGCCAAAAATGGTTGGGCTTACAAAATTTCCCCAGTTGGCGAAAAGGCAACCGGCGAACCCGGCGAGCGCACCGCCGATGATGAAGGTCGCAAGCTTGTAGGCCCGGGGGTCATATCCCAACAGCTCGGCGCGCCGTTCGTTTTCCCGAATACCGACAATGATGCGGCCGAACCGGCTGGCCAACAGCAGACGCAGTCCGAAATAGGTCGCCAGCAACGCCGCCGTCGAAAGATAGAACATGCCTTCGAGATCGATCACCGCGGCTTTGTTGCCGGGAAAATTGAGTGGCGGGATCCCCGGAATGCCGTTGAACCCTCCCAGCCGCGCGGTTCCGATATGGAACTCCGGCCCGGCGGTGGAATTCACCGAATTGAACAGGATCAACGTCACCGTCAGCGTGATGACGCCGAGATACACGTCGCTGATGCGCCCGTAGAACATAAAGTAGCCGAGCAGTGCGGCGAAGGCTGCCGGCAGAACGATCGCGAGCAGCAGCGGAACGGTGCTGTCACCGATATTGAACATGGCAATCGCATAGGTATAGGCGCCCAACCCGAAGAAGGCCGACTGGCCGAAGCAGAGAATGCCGCCATAGCCCCAGATCAGCGCCAGGCTGAGCGCGAGGATCGCCATGATCATGTAGATCGTGAGTTCGAGCACGATATCGAGCTCGACGAGACGTGGCGTCAGGATCAGGAAGGCGATACCGACGATGCCGACCAGTCCGAGGCCGAGGAAATTGAGGACACGCGCGTTCACAGACCTCTCCGGAAGAAGCGACCGGTGATGCCCTGCGGCAGCAAGCGGATCAGGACAATTGCAGTGGCCAGCAACGCGACCTCGCCGAACACGGGTGTCGTGGCGAATGTGGCAATCTGGTTGATGGCGCCAAACAGCGCGGAGGCTGAAACCGTTCCGCTGAGAATGGCGGCGCCGCCTCCGATCACGGTGATGAAGGATTTGGCGACATAGGCCACGCCGATGGTGGGAAACACGCCGGAGACCGGCGCCAGCACAGCGCCGGCAAGACCGGACAGCGCGGCCCCGATGCCGAAAGTGATAGCATAGACACGCGGCGGATTGACGCCCAGCGCTGCCGCCATATCGGGATTCTGCATGGTGCCGCGGGCGATCAGGCCAATGCGCGTCCACCGCAACGTCGCGAAGATGCAGCCAAGGGTGACGGTCGCGACCGCAATCACGAAAAGCGTGTATCCGCTGGTGCGATAAGCGCCGATCTGGAAACTGCCGAGCGGCGCCGAGATGCCGACTGTGGTATTGCCGAAGAGTGCCGTCGTCAGGCCCACCAGAAAAAGACTGAGACCCCAGGTCGCGAGCATCGTATCGATCATGCGGCCATACAGGAAGCGGATGATCGTCCGCTCAACGATGACCCCGATGATGCCGACAACGACGGGCGCCACCACCAGCATCGCGATCCAGATGCTGATGCCGTTGCTGGTCGCGACGATCGCCGCGTAGCCGCCGAGCATCAGAAATTCCCCATGCGCGAGATTGATGACCCGCATCATGCCGAAAATAATCGCCAGCCCGACACTTATCAGTGCCAGGCTGGCAATCGCGTAAAGGACCTGGATCGCCAGGAGAGCAATGAGATCCACGTTTACCTTTCCCAAACTTGATCCGACG
>DASQOU010000117.1:0-3156 GCA_035644295.1 Bradyrhizobium sp. | reverse complement strand
GATCGGGCGCATCGGCCACCGCGATGTCGCGCCCGCCGCTGCCGATCGCGATCACCAGTTCCACCTCGAACTGAAAATCGGAGGTGAACGGCGGATAAGGTACCTGCGTGCCGTCCGGCACCACGGCGTCCCGCGGTTTCTGAAAGAAGAACGGCGGATCGCGCTCGTCGGCTTCCTTCATCTCGCGGATGTGGTCGACATAGTTGCGGCCGACGCAATAGACCCGACGAACGGGAAAGAAGCCGCCGCCCACGACCGGCACTTCGGTAACGGGGATCGCTGGCAGCACCCGCTGGACCACGGCGCTCACGCCTTCGATCCCGGCTGCGCGGCGGCCTGGCCCTGGTACCAGTCGAGGATCTGCTCGCCATTCCAATGCACGACGCCCTCGAACTTGTTGACGTAGTCGTAGATCGCCTCAAGATATTTGATCCGGAACGGCTGCCCGCTGATGTAGGGATGGATCGCGAGCGACAAGATCTTCGGCCGATCCTTGCTCTCCTCATACAGCCGGTCGAAGCTGTCGATAGCGCGCTTGAGCATATGATCGCTCTCGTGGTGCTGCACCAGCATCATCGGAATGTCGTTCAACTCCACCGTATAGGGCAGCGTCACCAGCGGTCCCTTGGCGGTGCGGATCACGGTCGGCTCGTCGTCATAGACCCAGTCGCCGATATATTTGACGCCGGCCTCGGCGAGATATTCGGGGGTCTCCAATGTCTGTGTCAGACCGGGTCCGAGCCAGCCTACCGGCCGCTTGCCGGTGAATTTTTCAATCACGCCCATCGAGCGATCGATCATCATTTTCTGGTCCGATTCCTTGTGGATCGGCCCCTGCTCGTAGGCGTGGCCCATGAATTCCCAGCCGGCGTCCCTGGCCTGTTGCGCGACGCGCGGATAATCCTCGCAGACCCGTGCGTTGATCGAGAGGGTCGGCGCGATCCCGAGTTTCTTGTAGAGATCGAAGAAGCGCCACACCCCGACGCGCATGCCGTATTCATGCCAGCTCCAGTTCGGCACATCCGGCAGCAGCGGAATGCCGGTCGGCGCCGGCAGCACCTGCCGTGCCATCGGCTTACCAATGTCCCAGACTTCGAGATTGACGATGGTCCAGATCACGATGCGGGCGCCGCCCGGCAGCTTGAGCGCCGGACGGTCGACGATGGCAGAATAGTCGCAGCGGTCGCGCGGGATCATGGGGCCGGTCATGGCAAGCTACTCTTCGGTCGGTTGGGGATCTGAACGGTCATGCAGCGCTGGTCCTTCGCGGGACGAGCCCCTCGAGCACCATCACCGCGTCGGTGTCCATCACGAAGCCGAAGGCTGTCTTGATGCAGGCGAGACCGGCTGCATGCAACTCAGGGCCATCCATGCTGTCGACGCAGTCCTCGACCACGATCACCGCGTAATCGCGGACATTGGCCGCGGTCGTAGTCGCCAGCACGCAGGAATTGGTATTCACGCCAGTGATCAGAAGCGTGTTGATGCCGTGCGAGCGCAGCATGAAATCGAGATCGGTGCCGAGGAAACAGTCGTACCGTTTCTTGGTGTTGACGACGAAATCACGCGGATCCAGCAGCTGCGGTATCACCGTGCAGCCGGGACCACCGATAATGTTGTGACGCATCACGTTCTTGCGGGTGGCGGCCGGGTCCTCGGCGCGGGTGCGCCAGAACGGATTGGCGCGGATTTCGTCGGCGTCGCGATAGCTGGTAACCTGATGGACGACCGGAATATCGACGCTGCGGCACCAGTCGAACAGCCGCTTGTTGGCGGCGATGATCCGGGTCGCGACCTCGGGCGTGGTCGGCATGGTCGCCACCGCCATATCGAGATGACCGCGATGCAGGTCGATCGCGACCACGGCGGCCCTGGGATGATCGACACCGAAATTCATTGCGCGCCTCATATCAAGGGATTGATGGACGTCTTCAGCAGCGCTCGCTGGTCGATTCCAAAGCGATCGGCGAGCCAGTCGGCCAGCACTTCCTGGCCGAGGGTTGGATTGTCGTGCTGGCAATGCTCGGCGCCGGTTTCCTCGGGATCGAGCACCCGCAGTGTCACATCAATGCCGTGCGCTCTGGCATAATCGTAGGTGCTGCGCGCCGCGGTCACCGTCAGCACGTCGTGGCCGCCGTGCAGCACCAGATACGGGCAAGCCATATGTTCGAGATGCCCCTTCAGCGTGAACGGTTTCATCAATTCATGCGCCTCGGCCATCGTCTTCGCACCGAACACCCAGCGGATGTGCATGGCGAGACCGAAGTCGTCGCCCTTGGTGCCCCACATGTCGTGCACCGACCATATCGCCCCATGCGAAATCGCGGCCGCCAATCGCGGCTCGTAGCAAGCCGCCCGCGCCGCATAGTATCCGCCGAGGCTCGATCCGCACACGGCGATGCGGAACTGATCGACGTCGGGACGCTGCGCGAGCCAGTCGATGCATTTGCCGATCGGCACTTCGGCGTCGGCGCGGGTGACCATCTTGTGTCGGCGCAGCGTGCCGCCCTGTCCGGGCCCGTCGATCATCAGCACCGAGATGCCGCGCTGCAGGCAACCATGGGCCTGCATGAACCACATCTCATCCTTGATGGAATCGAGCCCGCCCATGCAGATCAGCACCGGCAATTTGTCGCCAGGAAATGGCGCGCGAATGAAATAGCCGCAGATCGGCTTGTCCGGCTCGTAGGGAATCTCGACCACTTCGCCGGGCGGATTGAGGTAACCGATGAATTTGTGCGAGCAGGCTTCCATCTTTTCGAAGGTAGGAAGCCGCCGCGGATCGTCGGGTTCAAGATGGAATTCAGCCTGCCGGTAATAATCTGCCCCGCGCAGGAAGCAGTTCATCGCGGTGCGGATGTGGCCGGACTGCTCTTCCGTGAGCCCGCGATTCCAGTTGCGGTCAGCAATCCGCATCCACTCGGCGTGCCAACTTTCCAGATCACCCGGAATCATCCGCGATCCCGCCTGCATTACCTCGCTGACGCTGCCGCCCCCTTCCTGGGTTTCGCCGAGGCCGCGACGGAACTGATAAGCCAGCCAGGGATTTTCCGGCCAGTGATGCCAGCCGAACGGTTCGTAATGTGGACCGCGGTCAGCGGTGATCTGCTCGATGGCGCTCTCGCTGATGCTGGGATTCGCCGTCGCCATCGGACC
>DASQOU010000116.1:0-4467 GCA_035644295.1 Bradyrhizobium sp. | reverse complement strand
CGTCGCCCACGGTGGCATAGCGGCGCTTGGAGCCCCCAAGCACCTTGATACACATGACACGGCGTGCGCCTGAATTGTCGGCCACGTCGAGGTTGGTCTGCATCTGAATCATTGATGCACCTCGTCCTCTTTCTGATGCGCAAAGTTGCGCCTAAAATTTCCCGAAAGTCTTGACCCGGCGAAGCCGGACCGACCTCAGGCCGTTTTCTGCTGTTCGCCCCGGACCACGGTCCAGCGCTTCAATTTCGAGATTGGTTTGCTCTCCTCGATCCACACCGTGTCGCCGGGCTTGAACTGATTGTTCTCGTCATGCGCGTGATAGTTTTTCGAGCGGCGGATCGTCTTCTTGTAGATCGGATGGGTGAAGCGGCGATCGACGCGCACCACCACCGTCTTGGCCTGCTTGTCGCTGACGACCACGCCCTGAAGCATACGTTTCGGCATCTTCAGCCCCCTACTTCTTCTTTGCGCGCTGCTGCGCGGCAATGGTCTTGATGCGGGCGATGTCGCGGCGGGCTTCACGCAGGCGCGAAGTATTCTCCAGCTGCCCGGTGGCGCGCTGGAAACGCAGATTGAAGCGCTCCTTCTTCAGATTGAGGACGGCGTCGTCCATCTGATCGGGGCTCATCGCGCGGATATCGGCGGCTTTCATCTCGGCCATGACCACTTCCCTATTCCGCAATGCGCGCTACGAAGCGCGTCTTGATCGGCAGTTTGGCGGCAGCGAGCGACAGCGCTTCTTTCGCGGTCTGCACGGTGACGCCGTCGATTTCGAAAAGCACCCGGCCCGGCTTGACCCGCGCCACCCACAATTCAGGCGTACCCTTGCCCGAGCCCATGCGCACTTCGGCGGGCTTCTTCGACACCGGCACATCCGGAAAGATGCGGATCCAGACGCGGCCGGCGCGCTTCATGTGACGGGTGAGCGCACGGCGGGCGGCCTCGATCTGACGCGCGGTGATGCGCTCGGGCGCCATCGCCTTCAAGCCGAACTGACCGAACGACAACGCTGCGCCCGAAGTCGCGGTGCCGTGGATCCGGCCCTTATGCGCCTTCCGGAACTTCGTTTTCTTGGGTTGCATCATGGCTTTGCGCCCTCAAACCTTCTCTATTTCGCCTTAGGCGGCGTCGCGGCGGGGCCGCGTATTGTCGCCTTCGGCCATTTTCTTGTCCTGGGCCATCGGATCGTGCTCGAGGATTTCACCCTTGAAGATCCAGACCTTGACGCCGCAGGTGCCGAAAGTGGTGAACGCGGTCGCCACCCCGTAATCGATGTCGGCGCGCAGCGTATGCAGCGGCACGCGGCCTTCGCGATACCACTCCATGCGCGCGATTTCGGCGCCGCCGAGACGGCCCGAGCAGTTGATGCGGATACCCTCGGCGCCCAGGCGCATCGCCGATTGCACGGCGCGCTTCATCGCACGGCGGAACGCGACACGGCGCTCGAGCTGCTGCGCGATCGATTCGGCGACCAGCGTGGCGTCAAGTTCGGGCTTGCGGATCTCGACGATGTTGATGACGACGTCAGAGGCCGTGATATCGGCAACGCGCTTGCGCAGCTTGTCGATGTCGGCGCCCTTCTTGCCGATCACGACACCGGGACGCGCCGAATGGATCGTTACCCGGCACTTCTTATGCGGACGCTCGATCACGATCCGCGCGACCGCTGCCTGCTTCAGTTCCTTGTGCAGGATCTCGCGGATCTTGACATCCTCGTGCAGCAGCTTGCCGTATTCGTTCTTGCCGGCGAACCAACGGGAATCCCACGTCCGGTTGATGCCAAGACGCAGTCCGATTGGATTGATCTTCTGACCCATCGTATTCTCCCGCGCCCTTCTTAAGCGCTCGCCTCGGCCTCGACCTGACGAACAACGATCGTCAGCTGCGAGAACGGTTTAAAAACACGGCCCGAACGGCCACGGCCGCGCGGTGCGAAACGTTTCATCACGATGCCGTTGCCGACATGCGCCTCGGCGACGACCAGATCGTCGACATCGAGGTCGTGGTTGTTTTCGGCATTGGCGATCGCCGATTCCAGGCACTTCTTGACGTCGACCGCGATCCGCTTGCGCGAAAACTGCAGATCCGCAAGTGCTGCCGAAGCCTTCCTGCCGCGGATCAATTGCGCGACCAGATTAAGCTTCTGGGGGCTCACCCGCAGCATCCGGGCGATTGCCTTGGCCTCGTTATCGGCGAGGCTCCGTTCGCGCTTTGGTTTGCTCATCGCTTAGTCCTCAAGCCTTCTTGGCTTTCTTGTCGCCAGAATGGCCGTGGAAGGTCCGGGTCGGCGAGAACTCGCCGAACTTGTGACCGACCATTTCCTCGTTGACCGATACCGGCACATGCTTCTGGCCGTTGTAGACGCCGAACACCAGGCCGACGAACTGCGGCAGGATGGTCGAGCGGCGGCTCCAGATCTTGATCACGTCATGACGGCCGGACGCACGCGCGACATCTGCCTTCTTGAGCAGCGAGCCTTCAACGAACGGGCCTTTCCAGACTGAACGAACCATGTCCGGCGTTCCTTACTTCTTCCGCTTGTGGCGGCTGATGAGAATGAATCTGTTGGTCGATTTGTTCGAACGGGTCTTCTTGCCCTTGGTCGGCTTGCCCCACGGGGTGACCGGATGGCGGCCGCCGGAGGTGCGGCCTTCGCCGCCGCCGTGCGGATGGTCGACCGGGTTCATCGAGACGCCGCGGTTATGGGGCTTGCGGCCGAGCCAGCGGTTGCGACCGGCCTTGCCGATCGAGATGTTCATGTGATCCGGGTTCGAGACCGCGCCGATGGTGGCGGTGCAGCGGCCGTGAACCAGGCGCTGCTCGCCGGAGTTTAGACGGATGATCACATAGTCCTGGTCGCGGCCGACGATCTGCGCATAGGTACCCGCCGAGCGCGCGAGCTGACCGCCCTTGCCGATCTTCAGCTCCACATTGTGGATGATGGTGCCGATCGGCATGTTGCCGAGCGGCATGACGTTGCCGGGCTTAACGTCGACATAGTTGCCGGCGATCACGGTGTCGCCGACCGAAAGACGCTGCGGCGCCAGTATATAGGCCTGGGTGCCGTCGGTATATTTCACCAGCGCGATAAAGGCGGTGCGGTTCGGATCGTATTCCAGCCGCTCGACGGTCGCCGGCATGTCGAGCTTGGTGCGCTTGAAGTCGACGATGCGGTAGGCCTTCTTGTGACCGCCGCCGCGAAAACGCACGACCATGCGGCCGGTATTGTTGCGGCCGCCGGTGCCGCGCTTGCCCTCGGTCAGCGCCTTGACCGGCTTGCCCTTGTAGAGCGCCGAGCGATCGACCATCACCAGTTGGCGCTGGCCTGGCGTCGTGGGGTTGAATGTTTTCAGTGCCATCGCTGTATCGCCTTATAGCCCGGTGGTGACGTCGATGCGGTGGCCCTCTTCGAGGGTCACGATCGCCCGCTTCACGTCCGACTGCGAACCGAAGGTGCCGCGGAAGACCTTGGTCTTGCCCTTGCGCACCAGCGTGTTCACGCTCTTGACCTTGACGTCGAACAGCTTCTCGACGGCTTCCTTGATCTGCGGCTTGGTGGCCTTGCTCGCGACCTTGAACACGACCTTGTTGTGTTCGGAGGCCATCGTCGCCTTTTCGGTGACGACGGGCGCGACGATGATGTCGTAATGGCGCGGATCGATATTCTTCATTTGAAGCGCGCCTCCAACGCATCGAGCGCCGCCTTGGTCAGCACCAGCTTTTGACGGCGCAGAATGTCGTAGACGTTGATGCCCTGGATCGGCAGCACGCCGATGTTCGGAATGTTGCGGGCGGCAGTTGCAAAGCCATTGTGCAGCTCGGCGCCGTCGATGATCAGCGCGTTGGTGAGGCCAAGCCCGGAGAAGTGTCCGATCAGCGCCTTGGTTTTCGCAGCCTCGAGCGTGGCCTTTTCGATCACGATCAGGCCGCCATCCTTGGCCTTGGCCGAAAGCGCATGGCGCAGCGCCAGCGCGCGCACCTTCTTCGGCAAATCGGTCGCGTGCGAACGCATGACGGGGCCGAACGCACGGCCGCCGCCGCGGAACTGCGGCACCCGCGCCGAGCCGTGACGCGCACCACCGGTGCCCTTCTGCTTGTACATCTTCTTGCCGGTACGCCAGACATCGGCGCGGCCCTGGACCTTGTGGGTCCCGGCCTGCCGCTTGTTCAGCTGCCACTGCACGCAGCGCTGGATGATGTCCTTGCGCGGCTCCAGACCAAAGATCTCGTCCGAAAGCTGAACCGAGCCAGCCGCTTTACCTTCGAGCGTCGTGACTTTCAGTTCCATCTCACGCGCCCTCCTGCTCGGCCGGCGCATCAGCCGCCTGCTCGCTGCCGCCGGCGACCTTGAACTTGCCGGGCTTGGGAGCCTCCTTCGGCAACGGCTTCTTCACGGCATCGCGCACCGCGATCCATCCGCCCTTGGAGCCGGGAACGGCGCCTTCGACCAGGATCAGGCCGCGCGCG
>DASQOU010000115.1:0-31500 GCA_035644295.1 Bradyrhizobium sp. | reverse complement strand
CATCGCGCTCAGCGCCGGCACCTGCGTGGTCATCGCCGAGACTTCCTACATCGGCCGGCTTGGCGTCGAGCCGCTGGCGGCAATGGCGCTGGTGTTTCCGTTCGTGGTCCTGACCATGACGATGTCCGGCGGCGCGATGGGCGGTGGCGTGGCGTCGGCGATCGCGCGCGCGCTCGGTGCCGGTAATGTCGATCGCGCCGCGACGCTGGCGTCGCATGCGCTATTGATCGGCATCTGCTTCGGGTTGACGTTCATGTTGGGCATGTTGATTTTCGGCCCCCGACTGCTGGCGTTGCTTGGCGGCCGTGGCAACGTGCTGGCTAACGCCGTCGGTTACACGCAGATTTTCTTCGGTGGCGCGGTGCTGCCCTGGGTGATGAATTCGATGGCGGGAATCCTGCGTGGCACCGGCAACATGAAATTGCCCTCGCTGATGATCCTCTGCTCCGCCGTCTTCCAGGTCATCCTTGGTGGCATCCTTGGTCTCGGCCTTGGTCCGATTCCGTCATTCGGCATGCGCGGCGTCGCCGCAGGCACGCTGATCGCCTTCCTGATCGGCGCTGCGATCATGGCGTGGTACATTTTCTCCGGGCGGGCGCGCGTTATTCCAAAGCTCAGAGGCCTCAGGATACGACGGGCAATGTTCGTCGACATCCTCAAAGTGGGCCTCGTCTCCTGCTTTTCGCCGCTGCAGTCGGTACTGACCATCAGCATCTTTACCCACATGCTGGCGGGCTTCGGCACGGAGATTCTCGCCGGTTACGGCATCGGCGCGCGGCTTGAATTCATGCTGACATCGGTGGCATTCGCCTTCGGGATCGCTTCGGTGCCGATGGTCGGAATGGCGATCGGCGCGAAGCGGATTGCCCGCGCGCGACGGATCGCCCTGACCGCCGGGCTGGTTTCGTTCCTCTCGGTAGGGCTGATCGGCACTCTGATCGCGATCTTCCCCGACATCTGGGTCAACATCTTTACGCAGGATCCAGGCGTGCGCAGCGCCAGCCGGCAATATCTCTCGACGGCCGCGCCGATGTACGCGTTCATTGGGCTAAGTTTGAGCATGTATTTTTCGTCGCAGGGTGCGGCCAAGATGCTTGGGCCGGTGCTGGCGCAAACCGTCCGGCTGTTGTTCATTGGGCTGGGCGGCTGGTGGCTGTCGATGCACCATGCCACCGCCGCGGATTTCTTCGTGTTAGCGGCAGCCTCGATGGTGGTGCTCGGCGTATTGTCTGCTGCAAGCGTCTTTCTGACGCGTTGGGGACCAAAGGCCGGCCCGATTGCGCAAGTCCACCCGGCCTTGTCCGGTGTGGTCGACTAACTAGGAGGGGGCAGGCCGCGTTTCTGCGAGAAAGATCACATGGGTGCGCTCGATGTGGTGGCGCGTCCCAATGCCTTCTGCATCGCGAGGACCGCCTGATCCATCTGGCCGGCGATATAAGGCGCGATTTCGTTGGGCAATACGTCGACGATCCAGATCATCCGGGTCCGCACCTCGCCGTCGGCGGCCACCTGCACCGACGCGCTGTAGTGTTTCACCCGCTCGCTGATCACGGCATAGACCAGCCGCCGCCGTGCATCGTCGCAATCGACCAGCAACTCGCGCGCCACCGTACCGTTATGAAAAGTCACGATGCGTGCGTCGCCTTCGAGCCGCGCGTCGACTACGAATCCCGGCGCCAGCCGCTTGTGCACAGCGCCGAAATCGCGCACCGCGGCCCAGACGTCGTCGGGACGGGCGTCGATCGCGATATCCTTGTGGATGGAAGCCATGACTGTGGTCCTTGTTAAGCCGTCATTCCGGGGCGACGCGAAGCATCGAACTACGATGTGCAATTGCACATCGGAGAATCTCGAGATTCCGGGTCTGGTGCTAACGCACCATCCCGGAATGACGGGAGGCTACGCACAAACCGCTTCGACATTGTTGCCATCGGGGTCGATCAGGAACGCCGCGAAATAGGTCGGACTGTAATCGGCCCGCGGGCCGGCCCCGCCATTGTCGCGGCCTCCGGCCCTGACGCCCTCTGCGTGGAATTTCCGGATCGCGGTGTGATCGGGGGCGCGGAACGCGATGTGGGCGCCGGCGCCGCTGGCTCCCTTGTGCAGATAGAGCCAAAGCGCCGGCTCGCCCTTGGGTCCAAATCCCGCGCCGCTCTCGTCGCGCGAGCACAAGACAAATCCGAGCGGGGCCAGCGCCGCCGTATAGAAACGCACGCTGGCGTCGAGATTGCCGACTTTCAGTCCGATGTGGTCGTACATGGTGGTCTCCAGTCAAAAGCGCGTTTGCGACCTGCGCCGGTGGAGACAACGCTACTCAGTGCAAGGCCAGCCGATCTTGGAAAATCTTGCGCTTTCCCCGCGCGGCCTCGCGGAACCTGCGCGGCGAGACGCCGGCCGCGCGGCGGAATGTGCGCACGAAATTGGAGAGATCGCCGAAACCTACATCGTAGGCGATATCGGTGATGGCGCGGTCTCCGTCGGCCAACAGGCGCGCCGCATGCTTGAGCCGCGAGCGCACCAGATATTGGTGCGGGGTGACGCCGAGCACATTGGCGAACAGGCGCAGGAAATGGAACGGGCTGGTCCCGGCCTGGCCGGCGGCGCCCTCTAGATCGACCTCGCGGTGCGAATTCGCATCGATCCAGAGCGCGGTTTCCACCGCGCGGCGACGATCCCGCGCCGTGACCGTCGCGGGCTCGCGCGACCGTCCCGACACCACCTCGACAAAACGGCTGGCGAACCATTGCCCTACCTCGTCAAGGCCGATGTCGCTGCGGCCTGTGCAAGCTCGCCGAGCACCATCAATTCGGGCAGCGGTGGTGCTGCGCCGATCCGCCATGTCGTGGCGCGGTCCCCGATCGCCTCCACCAGTTCCGGACTTAAAAGGAACGACAGGCACTCATCGCCGCAGACGTGATCGTGGGTGCAAACATATTCATCGCCAGGAAAACCGACCAGGATCGATCCCGCGACCAGTTCGAAGGTGCGGCCGCGGGTCCGGCACCCGAAGCTGCCCTTGCGCACATAGGAGACCGAGTGGCAGCGATGCTGCTCCACGAATGGCGTGTCGCCCGGCCCGGCGCTGCAGCGGAAGTCGGACACCGAGATGGAGCGGCGTTGCAGCAGGGTTGTTGCAATCATGCCGGAAAATTAGCCCGGCAGGCGCGGCGGAGCAACCGGAAGCAGCACGTCGAACAGGGTCTTGCTGCTCGGGTTCCCCACGCCCTCGATCGAAAGCAGCCGGCGCTGGGAGATCACGCCGCCATGCGGGGACATCTTGTCAGCATAGCCGTCGGCTTCGAGCACGCGATGACAGGGAACGATGATCACAAAGGGGTTGCTGGCGATCGCCCGCGCGACCGAGTGCGTGGCGCCGGAGGCGCCGAGCCGGGTTGCGATCTCGCGATAGGTCCGGGTTTCTCCGCGGGGAATTGCACGTGTGATCTGATAGACGCGCTGATTGAAGGCGTGAATGCCGCTCATATCGAGCGTGACGTTGGCGAAATCACTGCCTTCGCCGCGCAAAAGCGTGACAATGCCCTCGATCGCCAGCTCGACATTCGCTGGCGGGCGTGTTTCGCGGGCGTCGGGGTAAAGCCGATATAGCCGCTTGCGGGTTTCGATCTCCCGGGCTTCGGGTAGCTGCACGCCAACAATACCGGCATCGCCCCATGCGATACCGCATCGGCCGATCGCCGTGTCAAAAATGGTGTACGCCCGCCCCGACATACGTTACTCACCCCGGCCACATCTTAGCACCCTCGCAAAAGGCCGCATCTGGAAAATTCGGATTGGGTTAAGAGCGGTGGGTCTCTCCTGAGCCACGCTTGGCCTACCGTGCGGTGGTCGGCGCCTTCGACTTCCGAGAAGACGACTATGTCAAAAGCTGGCTTGCGCAGGTAGTCTGACCGCCGCAGCCAGATATTGATTTGGCGGCCCGATGGCCGTGGGCACGATCCGGCTACACGCAGTATCCATGCCGCGAGGGAGTTTGCGCATGTCGGCAGAGACCTCGAACGTCCAGCAGGTGCAGGGATACTGCGGTCTTTGCATCGCCCGCTGCGGCACCGTCGCGACCGTGACGGATGGCAGATTCACACGCCTGGACCCCGATCCGACGCACCCGACTGGCGCCGCCATTTGCGCCAAGGGGCGAGCGGCTCCCGAACTGGTCTATAACAAGGACAGGCTGACGCGGCCGCTGCGTCGAACACGGCCGAAGGGCGACGCAGATCCGGGATGGGAAGAAATCTCATGGGATGAAGCGCTCGACCAGACCGCCGCCGCCATGCGCCGCATCGCGGAGCAGCATGGCCCTGAAGCGGTGGCCTTCAGCCAATCCTCGCCCTCGACAACGGCTATCGCGGATTCCTCTGGCTTCGTTCGTAGACTGATGAATGCTTTCGGCACGCCCAACATGGTATCGCACCTCGAGCTGTGCGGCTGGGGACGCGGTTTTGCGACGCGCTACGTGTTCGGCGTTGGCAGCGTCGCCACCGGAAGCGGCGGCGGCGCGATGGCAGACATTGGCGCCTCCGGCTGCGTCATCCTGTGGGGCTATAATCCCTCGTTTACGCGCATCACCCATGCCACGGCGACGGTCGCGGGCTTGAAACGCGGAATGAAGCTGATCGTGATTGATCCGCGCAATGTCGGACTTGCCAACAAGGCCGATGTTTGGTTGCGCGTGCGTCCTGGAACCGACGGCGCACTCGCGCTGGGCCTGGCCAACATCATGATCGAGCAAGGGTGGTACGATCAGGAATTCGTCCGCGCGTGGAGCAACGGACCTCTCTTGGTGCGCTCCGATACCGACAGGTTGCTGAAGGCAGAAGATCTCGCTTCCGGCGGCAGCCCGGGACAATTTGTTGCCTGGGATTCACTGACAAACGGCGTCGTCAGCTATGATCCGGCTGCTGGCCGCTACGCCGCGCCAGGTGAGCATCTTGTCCTGCGAGGCGAATACCGCGTGGCAACCGTAGACGGTGCCGTCAATTGCCGGCCGGTCTTCGATCGCTATGCAGCGCTGTGCAAAAGCTATGCGCCCGAAGTGATTGAAGCGACATGCTGGATTCCTCGCGGGCAACTGGAGGAAGCAGCGCGTATCATTTGGCACTCCCGGCCGGTTTCTTACTACGCCTATAGCGGGCACGAGCATCATGCCAACGCCACGGAAACCGCGCGCGCGATGGCGATGCTCTACGCGCTGACCGGCAGCTTCGATGCGGCCGGTGGAAACGTGGTGTTGCCTGCGGTACCGGCCGGTGCGATCACCGGAGAAGATTTGCCTGCGGCCAAGCGGCTTGCTCCCGCGATCGGTCTTGCCGAACGTCCGCTTGGGCCTGCGCGCTGGAACTATGTCGCCACTCATGACTTCTACCGCGCCGTTCTGGAAGGTATCCCGTATCCGGTTCGCGGGCTCGTCGGGTTCGGCACCAATCTATTGCTGGCTCAGGGCGATCCTGCTGGGGGACGTGCCGCGCTCGCCGCGCTCGACTTTTACGCCCATGCCGATCTGTTCATGACACCCACGGCCGCGCTTGCCGATATCGTGCTGCCGGTGGCGTCGTGCTTTGAACGCGAAGCTCTCAAGATCGGATTTGAGATCGACCGAGATGCACAATCGCACGTTCAGCTTCGGCAGGCGATCGTTGCCCCGCCCGGCCAGGCACGCTCCGACACTGATTTCATTTTCGACCTCGCCGTGCGTCTCGGGCTTGGCGAGCATTTCTGGAACGGCGATGTCGATGCGGCTTACCGACATCAGCTTGCTCCTAGCGGCATTACCCTGGACCAGCTTCGAGCCGAACCTGCCGGATTGCAGAGACCGCTGACGACCCATCACGCCAAACACGCCGCGCGCGACGACAAGGGCAATTCACGCGGCTTTCCGACGCCATCGCGGAAAGTGGAATTCTGGTCCGAGACCTTCCTTGATCGCGGTTATTCCGCCCTGCCGGACTTCGTCGAGCCGCCGGTCGGCCCGGTTGCCCGCCCTGACCTGGCCGCTTCCTTTCCTTTGATCTTGACCTGCGCCAAACCCACTCTGTTTTGTCAGAGCCAGCATCGGGCACTGCCGAGCCTGCGCAAGCGCGCATTGAATCCGGAGATCGAGCTGCATCCTGCGACGGCCACCGCTCGCGGAATCAAGAATGGAGATTGGGTTGACGTGCGCACCCCGGCCGGCGGAATGCGGGCGCGAGCGCGTTTCAGCGAAAAACTCGATCCGCGCGTTGTCGTCGGCGAGCATGGCTGGTGGCAAGGTTGCGATGAATTGGGAGCTGGCGATTCCGATCTGTTCAATCCGAACGGCACGAACTTCAACCTGACCGTCGACGTCGCCGTTCGCGATCCCGTCAGCGGCACGCCGTCCCATCGATCCAATCTTTGCGAAGTTCAGCTGGTGCGGTGATTCGCGCAGGAGAGCGCGGGAGAGGGGCGTTTCCGATTTTTCGGATGGTACAGATGATCTCACTCGACTTGCGGTCTACATAGCTAAGAAGCCGTAGGGAGGCCTGATTTTGCAGGCTGGCGCGATAGTGTAAGGTCGCGCCATGGGGCACATCTCGACGGCTTGACGTGTCCACCAAATGGCTCCTAAAACGAACGGCCAACCAGCTGGGTTATTGATTTGCGGGCGTAGTTCAATGGCAGAACGGCAGCTTCCCAAGCTGCATACGAGGGTTCGATTCCCTTCGCCCGCTCCAGTCTTCCGATCTGCGGCGATGTGGGCGGCAACTATTTTCCAGTGATTAAAACGGAGGCGTACCGTGCGGGTATCCAAGCAGGTCATGAAGCGTCTTTTCGTTGCGGGAGCCTTGCATGCGGGAATCCTGGGGTTGTTGCCACTGCCCGCGGGCGCCGTTGGACCTGAGCCGGCGCCGTTGGCACCGCCGGTTCAATTGACGGTCGGCTACCAGAAGGTCGGCCATCTCGCTCCCGTCATTCTTGTCGCGGACGAGTTGAAGAAGCTCGGCGTCGACCTCAAGCTGGTCGAGTTTGTTCGCTATGCCGATGCGCGCACTGCGCTATTGGCCGGATCGCTCGACGCAGCTTCCGTGGGGCCTGCCGATCTCGCGATCTCGCTGGCGCAGGGATCGGGCGATGTTGTCGGGCTGATGGGCGTCGGCTCGTCACCGAAATACGTGATTGCTCGAAAGGGCGTGCGGTTCGATTCCTGGGATGATCTGAAAGGCAAGAAGATCGCGATCGCGCCGGGTTCTGCGGTCTGGTTTCAGTTCGCGGCGACGCTGGTCGAAAAGGGCATCCCCTATAGCAGCTTCGAGGCGGTCAATATTCAAGGCGGCGGCGCGAATTTCGATCAGGCTTTGAAAAAAGGCGATGTCGATGGTCTCGTCACCTGGGAGCCCTTCGAGTCGATTCCGGCAATGGAGGGTTACGGGTTCTTTGCCAGGGGTCTCGAATATGGCTCGTCGAAGACCGTCGGCGCCGAACTCGGAATGTTCATGGCCTCAAAGCAGGCGGCCGATGGCAAACGCGCCGCGCTCGAGCGCTTTGTTTGGGCCTACCTCAAGAAGCAGGAAGAACTCTCCAAATCGCCCGCGAAATTCGCCGAGGCCTACGCTCAGCTTTCCGGCATGGCGCCGGACATCGCCGCTCAGGCCTCGCAGATCATCAAACTGGGAGAGGTGATTTCCCCCGAACAGATCAAGCGTCAGGCCAAGGGATTTGCCGAGCTTGGCGTGATCCAGAAGGATGTATCCGACCAGATCGATGCCCATTGGGACAGCTCCTTTGTGGAGAAAGCGCTGGGTAAGTGACGGCGATCGGCCCGCACGCCGCGGGCCGTCGTGACAGGATTGGGATGCCATGTCGCTCTCGACCGGGCGCATAAGCTCAAAGCCGGCCGCGTCTCGCGCGCCGGGCCTGGCATCGCCGATCTTTTCGCTCGCTGGACGCAGGAGCTTGCGGCAAGCCCTGCTGGCGATTGTTCTGCCCGTCATGGTGATCGCCGCCTGGCAGATGGCGGGGAAAGACGGTTCGCTGTTCGGCGGCGTGTTGCCAACGCCGGATCGCGCCTGGCAGGCGTGGAAGGTCTGGGCGTTTGGTTCAACTGGGCTTAGCCTCAACCCCTACAGCGGGACATGGTTTGCCAATCTGATCTTTTCAGCTGAACGCGTCGGCAAGGGGTTTCTTGCCGCGATCCTGGTCGCGGTGCCGGTTGGCCTTGCGATCGGCTGGAACAGAATTGCTTCGGGCGCGCTCGATCCCACGGTTCAGCTGCTCCGGCCGATCCCGATCACCGCCTGGCTTCCGTTTTCGATCGCGGTCTTTGGCATCAGGGATCTCGGTGCGATCTTTCTGATTGCACTTGGTGCGTTTTATCCGATCGTGGTCAACACGGCGCAGGGCGCGCGCGACGTCGAACGCAATCTCATTCGCGCCGCCATGATGATGGGTGCCGGAAAATGGACGGTGTTGCGGCGGGTTGTATTCCCGGCATCATTGCCGTCGATCTTCACGGGCTTGCGGATCGGTCTTGGCATCGCCTGGACGGCCGTGATCGTCGCCGAGATGGTCGCGGTGAAATCCGGCCTCGGATATGTGTTGTGGGATGCCTATTACGTCGGCCGGATGGACGTCGTCATCGCCGACATGGCAACCATCGGCCTCCTGGGCCTCGCCAGTGACCGTGTCATATTGCTGATCGAGGGCTGGGCGCTGAAATGGCGCCGGCTGCAATCGTTCCAGTCATGAGTTAAGTCCATGGGCACGATCACCTTCGAAGACGTGTCGAAGACGTATGTGGGCCAGACCGCAGTTCGGGCGTTGGACGGTATCAGCCTGACCATCAACGAGGGCGAATTTGTCGCGTTGCTCGGTCCCTCTGGTTGCGGAAAATCGACGCTGCTCAATCTGCTCGCCGGTTTTGAGAAGACCACCGAGGGTACATTACTTTTCGACGGTGAGACCGTAACGCGCCCTGGCCCGGATCGCGGCGTGGTGTTTCAGGAGGCCGCGCTCTTCCCGTGGCTCAATGTTTGGCAAAATGTTGTCTTCGGCCCGCAGGTCCAGGGCGTTGCGCGCTCCGAATACGAATCGAGGGCGCGCAAGCTTTTGAAGCTGGTGGGATTGGAAGCGTTTGCCGAGGCGTTGCCGGTGCAATTATCGGGCGGCATGCGCCAGCGCGTCGGCATTGCACGGGTATTGGCGATGTCGCCGCGCGCGCTACTGATGGACGAGCCATTCGGGGCGCTGGACGCGCAGACGCGGCTTTCCATGCAGCAATTGCTGCTTGACGTCTGGCAGTCGCTCGGCACCACGGTGTTGTTCGTCACCCACGACATCGATGAAGCGATATTGCTGTCGGATCGCATCTGCGTGATGTCGGCGCGTCCCGGCCGGATCATCCGGACTATTCCAATCGCGCTGACGCGGCCGCGCTCGATTGCGAGCCTCGTCAGCCCGGAATTCATCGCGTACAAGGCCCGGATCATGTCCGATATAAAGGTCGAAACCGTCTCTTAAAGCCTGAAAGCCGCCATGGCCAATCCGCGAATTCCCTATCACCTTTCGTCAGAACGCGCGGCTCTGCCGCCGTTGAACGGAAAACGCATCCTTGTCCATCTGGTCGTCAACGTCGAGAATTGGCAATTCGACCAACCGATGCCGCGCACGATCATCACGCCGCCGCACGGGCGCGAGACCGTTCCCGACGTGCCGAATTTCTCCTGGGCCGACTACGGAATGCGTGCCGGCCTGCCGCGCATTCAAAAAGCCCTGTCGTCGCGCGATCTGCCGGCGTCGACGAGTTTTAATGCGGGCGTGATCGATGCCTACCCTCAGGCCGCTCTCGCGATGCGCGAGGCAGGCTGGGAATTCATCGGTCACGGCATGCATCAGAAAGCCATCAATCATGTCGAGGGCGGTGAAGAAGCGGTGATCCGTGCAAGTCTCGACAAGATCGCGAATTTTACCGGAAGGCGTCCGCGCGGATGGTTGTCCCCCGGACTTCGCGAGACCAACGACACGCCCGATATCCTCAAGCAGAACGGGATCGATTATCTCTGCGATTGGGTCGTCGATGACCGGCCTTCCTGGATGAAGACGACCGCGGGCCCTCTGATCGCGATGCCTTACAATCTCGAGATCAACGATTCGATCATCTACGCGGTCGAGCGGCACGCGACCGGCGAGATGGCCAAGCGGCTGGAATTCACGCTGCGTCGGTTCGAGCAGGAGTGTCGCGAGAGCGCGATGGTGCTCGCGATCGGATTGCATCCGCATTTGATATCGGTGCCGCATCGCATCCACGAGCTGGAGCGCATGCTTGACTTGCTGACCGCCTCGTCCGAGGTCGGGTTCTTTACCGGCAGTCAGTTGGCGGACTGGTATATGGCCGCAGCGCCTGCGCCGGGGGAAAACTGAAGTGGGTTTGTAACCGATGCCGCCGCACTGGCCGGTCGCAGCCATCCCTCAAAATTTCGTGTGATGGCCCCACAGCGTAACAATGTGCACCCAGGCTGCGAATATGGGGACCGACCCCAGGAGGATCGCCATGTTGTCGCGCTTGGTCATGTCACTCGGATTGATCGCCGGTTTATCGCCTGTCGCCGGCCTCGCCGCTGAGCGGCCCGTCGTCGTCGAGTTGTTCACGTCGCAGGGATGCTCGTCCTGCCCGCCCGCGGACGCTTATTTGAGGGAATTGACGAAGGACCGCGATGTCCTGGCGCTGGCTTTCCACGTCACCTATTGGGATCGTCTGGGCTGGAAGGATCCGTTCTCGCTGCCGGCCGCCACACAGCGCCAGGACGTGTATGGTCGCCGATTCGGCGACGGGTCCTACACGCCGGAGATCGTGGTCGATGGCGCCGCCAGCATGGTCGGCTCGGATCGCCGCGACGTCGGATCGGCCATCGAGAATGCCAAGCGCAATGGCCGCACGGCGGCAGCCGTCAGCGTGTCAAAGAACGGCGAGCAGGTTTCCATCCAGGTCGGCGCCGGCAGCGGCAGCGGCAAGATATTGCTGATCGGCTTTGACCACGAACACACCACCGCGGTCGGCCGCGGCGAAAACGGCGGCAGGACGTTGACGGAAGCCAACGTCGTCCGGTCGATCCGATCGGTCGGCCAATGGTCCGGAGCGTCGCTGCGCATCAACGAGCAATTCCCCGAAGGGCAGGACGTCGCGGTCGTGCTGGAAGCCCTGGATGGCCAGATCATCGGCGCGGCGCGGCTCGTGGCCGGTTCGACCTGATCGGCCAGCCACGGGTCTGAATCGGGGGGGCGCGGGGCCGGCGCGCTATCGCGCCGCGGTCACCATGATCTCGACGTTATATCTGGGCGCGGCGAGTTTTGCTTCGACGGTGGCGCGCGCCGGCGTATTTCCAGCCGACACCCAACCGTCCCACACCGCGTTCATCTCCGCGAAGGTTGTCATATCGGTCAGATAGATCGTCGCGCTCAGCAGCTTCGATTTGTCGCTTCCGGCTTTGGCAAGATGGCTGTCGATGATCGAGAGCACCTCCTGCGTCTGCTTGGTCACGCTTTCACCGGCCGCCTTGTTGGCGACGACGCCGGCAAGATAGACGGTGTCGCCATGGACCACGACCTGGCTCATGCGCGGCCCGGTATCGAAACGCTGAATGGACATGTTGTTCTCCGTATGGGTTTCGTTGCCTAAGTAGCGCGCGGACGCGTCTTGCGCCACAGCGTTCTCGCCGCATCGGGCTCGATGGGACTTAGAGCAAGATCGGTTCTGATTGAATCAGAACCGACGCTCTAATCTTTTGTTTTGACGTGTTTTCTTCACGCGAACCGGTGTCCACTTCGCTCGAAAACGCTCTAATCGAGCTCAGCTCGCCTTCGCCGCCGCGCGCCCGGCATTGCGGCCCGAGAACAGGCAGCCGCCAAGGAAAGTCCCCTCCAGCGAGCGGTAACCGTGCATGCCGCCGCCGCCAAAGCCGGCCGCTTCGCCGGCAGCGTAGAGTCCCGGCATGATCTTGCCGTCCTGGCCGAAGACCCGTGAATCAAGATCAGTCTCGAAGCCGCCGAGCGTCTTGCGGGTCAGGATATTGAGTTTCACCGCGATCAAAGGGCCGTGCGCGGGATCGAGAATCCGGTGCGGCTTGGCGGTGCGGATCAGGCGGTCGCCGACATATCGGCGCGCATTGTGGATGTTCAACACTTGCGTGTCTTTCGCATAGGGATTTTTGATCTCGCGGTCGCGCGCCTCGATCTGGGCCTTCAAATATTCCGTTTTCAGGAGATCGTTGCCGGCAAGCGCGTTCATGGCGCTGACGAGATCGGCGAGATTGTGGCGTACGATGAAATCGGCGCCATGGCTCTTGAAGGCCTCGACAGGGGCGGGCGCGCCCTTGTTGGTGGCGCGCCTCGCGGTCATCAGCCAGCTTTTTCCCGTAAGATCGGGATTCTGTTCCGAGCCGGAGAGCGCGAATTCCTTTTTGATAATGCTTTGGGTCAGCACGAACCACGAATAATCGTGGCCGGCGCTCATGATGTAGTGCAGCTGGCCGAGCGTGTCGGAGCCGGGAAACAGCGGCGAGGGCAGCCGCCGGCCCACGGCGTCGAACCACATCGAGGACGGCCCCGGCAGGATGCGAATGCCGTGGCGCGGCCAGATCGGCGACCAGTTCCTGATGCCCTCGACATAATGCCACATCCGGTCGCGGTTGATCAGCCGCGCGCCGGCAGCCTCGATGATGCCGATCATGCGGCCATCGACATGCTCGGGCACGCCGGAGATCATGTTTTCCGGCGCTTTGCCGAGCCGCTGAGGCCAGTTCTGCCGCACCAGGTCGTGGTTGCCGCCGATCCCGCCGGAGGCGACGATCACCGCCTGCGCGCTCAGCGTGAAGTCGCCGACGGTCTTCCGCGAACTGCTTTTTCCGCGCGCGACGCTATCCGGCTCGAGGATCGCCCCACTTATGCCATCGACGGTACCATTGGTGATGGTGAGGGCATCGACGCGATGGCGGAATTTGAATGTCAGGCGGCCGCTGGCCTGGGCTTGCCGCGCCCGCCGTTCGAACGGCTCGACGATACCGGGCCCGGTGCCCCAGGTGACATGAAACCGCGGCACCGAATTGCCGTGGCTCATGGCATCGTAGCCGCCGCGCTCGGCCCAGCCGACCACCGGAAAAATACGGTGGCCCATGCCCCGCAACCATTGCCGTTTTTCGCCCGCCGCGAAGGCCACGTAGGCTTCCGCCCAGCGCCTCGGCCACAGATCCTCGTCACGGTCGAAGCCCGCCGATCCCATCCAGTCCTGCAACGCCAGGTCGTAACTGTCCTTGATGCCGAGCCGGCGCTGTTCCGGGGAATCGACCAGAAAAAGCCCGCCAAACGACCAGAACGCCTGGCCGCCCAGGCTCTGTTCGCCCTCCTGATCGACCACGATGACGCGTTTTCCGGCATCGGCAATCTCGGTTGCCGCGACGAGGCCCGCGAGGCCCGCGCCGACCACAATTACGTCAGCATCCTGAGCCATCGCATATCCCCCGGCTTTGGAGGACGATTGAAGCCCGCGGCCTCGGCCGCGGTCAACGGAAAATGGGCCTATGGCCGACCGCGCTTGCCGCCGGGACCGCCCGGCATGTCGAGCTCGGGCCTGCCGCAGGCCAGGGTGCAGCCGCGATGCAACACTTAATTTGAATTTGATTTGAGGTGCGCCTCGCATCTGGACAAAATTGCAATCTCGCAACACGCTGGCGGTGCATCACGTGAAGCGGTCAGATTCGGGTTCGACAGGTTTGGACTGGGGCTGGAAATGAAGTTCATGACGGGGTTGCTCGCTGCGGTTGTCCTGCTGGCGGGCATGGGGGCGAGCCAGGCGGTGGTGCGCATTGGTGAGGACCGCGGAGGCCGTATCGGCACTTATGTGGACAAATACCAGGACGTGCGCAGCTCGGGCGAGATGGTGATCATTGACGGCCTCTGCGCCTCGGCCTGTACCATCGTTCTGGGCGCGGTTCCCCACGACAAGATCTGCGTGACGTCTCACGCCAGCCTCGGGTTCCACGCGGCGTGGGACCTCGATGACAACGGTCAGGCCATCACCAACCCCGAAGCGACGCACATGCTGTACTCGATGTACCCGCCGCAGGTGAAGCGCTGGATCAACCAGCGGGGTGGGCTGACGTCGCGCATGCTCTTCCTGCGCGGCAAGGAATTGATGAGCATGTACCACCCTTGCTATCTCGACGCCCGGGCCTCGGCGCCGCGCTGAAGGCGCTTTTCAAATCAGCATGACGTGATCGGCGACGCCTTCGTCGCGCTTGCCCGGCCGCACGGCCGGCCTTATCTGAACAGCATGGATCGGCGAGCGGTGGCCACCACCATTCCCGCCGGTTGCCTGGCTCAGATGGGTGCAAGATGGCCGTTCCCCTTTCCACGCCGCAGCAGCTGCCCGGGGCATTGCCGCCGGCCCGTAAGCTCGCGCGGGCGATGCTGATTGCAGGTATTGGCCTCGGCATTGCGGTCCTGCTCGGCGCGCTGGCGTTATGGTTTCATTACGGAACGGCGATCTTCTTCGAGATGATTGCCTCCGGCATCTCCGCCTGTTTCTAGAGCATGATCCAGAAAAGTGGGAACCGGGCTTCCGAGAATATCATGCTCAAACAGAGAGATGAGATCATGATGCGGTTCAACTTGCTCGCATCATGATCTCGACAAAAGGGAATTCAAAGATGGATCGGACTACCCGTCCGCTGGTCGTTATCGGAGCATTCGCCGGAAGCCTGGTGGTCGGGCTCGTGTTGATGCTGTGGGCGCTGGGCGGATTGCGAAGCGTCTCAGCCCCGGCCGCGATCGGCGGACCGTTCCAGCTCACCGACCAGAGCGGTCAGACCGTGACCGAAAGATCCATGCAGGGCCATCCGACGCTGATCTTCTTCGGCTTCACTCATTGCCCCGACGTGTGTCCCACGACGCTGTTCGAGATTTCCGAAGTGATGCGGGTGATGGGCAAGGACGCCGACCGCGTCAATGCCTATTACATTTCGGTCGATCCCGAGCGCGACACCGCGGCTGCGATGAAGGACTATTTGTCGAGCTTCGATCCGCGCCTGAAGGGCCTCACCGGCAATTCCGAGCAGATAGCGAAGGTGCTTTCCACTTACCGGGTCTATGCCAAGAAGGTTCCGCTGAAGGACGGCGATTACACCATGGATCACACCGCGCTGATCTATTTGATGGATCGCGACGGCAAGTTCGTTTCGCCCTTCAACCTCAACCGCAAGCCCGAGGAAGCCGCAGCGGACCTCAAACGCTTCCTCTGAGTCGCCGGTTGGAGCCGTCCTTTGCGGCCCAAACGGCGCTCGCGTTGCCGGGTAGATGGTCTATAAGGCCGTCGACATCCAGAAAAACCGGCGGCGATGCGATCAGACAGAGCTTCATTCACTGGGGAAAGATCACCCCGGCCGATCGGCGCCACGCCGAAAACAGCCGGCTTTGCGGCGGCGATCTGGCTCGCCCTGGTCCTGATCGGCGGGGCCGTCCACGCCCAAGGTAATCCGGGCACCCCTAACCGGGGCCCAGCGAACCAAGGCATCGCCAGGCCCGGCGTGGAAGCTGCGCCCCAGGCGGTTCCCGGCTTCTGGGACCCAAGGCGGCGGCCGGACCGGCCGGACCTGTCACGCGTCACCGTGATCCGGTTTCTGACCGAGACGGATTATCCTCCATTCAACTTTACCGGTCCCGACGGCAATCCGGCCGGGTTCAATGTCGATCTGGCGCGGATGATTTGCGACGAGATCAAGGTCGCCTGCACGATCCAGATGCGGCGGTTCGAGACGCTGCTCGATGCGATCGCCAGCAACCGGGGCGATGCCATTATCGCTTCGCTGGCGGTGACGCCCCAAATGCGCGCCCGCGTCGATTTCAGCGATCCGTATTACCGGGCCCCGGCGCGGTTCGTGTCGCGACGTGACGCCGTGATGCGCGAGGTTCGCCCGGAATATCTCGAGGGCAAGAAGGTCGGCGCCATCGCGGGCTCTTCCCACGAGGCCTATCTGAAAGCGATGTTTACCGATGCGGAACTGCACTCCTACCCAAGCGACGATGCGCTACGGCTTGGCTTAAGGCGCGGCGAGGTCGACTTCATTTTCGGCGATGCAATCTCGCTCGCATTGTGGATCAACGGCACCGATTCCGGGGAATGCTGCTCGTTCTCAGGCGGCCCTTTCGTCGAAAGCCGCTATTTCGGCGAGGGCATCGGCATCGCCGTGCGCAAGGGCAACGATTTGCTGCGGCAGGCGTTCAACTGGGCGCTGTTCCGGCTCTGGGAAAAGGGCCGCTACACCGATTTGTGGCTGCGCTATTTTTCGGTCAGTCCGTTTTAGGAATCCCAAACGTCGTCATTCCGGGGCGACGCGAAGCGTCGAACCCGGAATCTCGAGATTCCGGGTCTGGTGCTAACGCACCATCCCGGAATGACGACGAAGACAAGATGCCATTTTGCATTTTGCGCCGAAAACGCTAGTTTCCGCGGCCCGGAGACCCCTATTAGATGTCGACTATTGAACCTGCCGCCAGCCCGAGCGATCTGCGCATCCTCGCCGAACAATCCAACGCCTGGCCGTTTGAACAGGCGAAGGCAATCGTCGCGCGTCTCAGAAAACAACCAAAGGACGAGGTGCTGTTCGCGACAGGCTATGGTCCGTCCGGCCTGCCGCATATCGGCACCTTCGGCGAGGTCGCGCGCACCACCATGGTGCGCCACGCGTTCCGCGTGCTCACCGAGGACAAGATCAAGACGCGGCTGATTGCGTTCTCCGATGACATGGACGGCCTGCGCAAGGTTCCGGACAACGTGCCGAACAAGGAGTTGCTGGAAAAGCATCTCGGCAAGCCGCTGACCACGGTGCCCGATCCGTTTGGTACCCATCCGAGCTTTGGCGCGCATAACAACGCGCGGCTGCGCGCGTTTCTCGACACATTCGGCTTCGATTATGAATTCGCCAGCTCAACCGAATATTACAAATCGGGAAAATTCGATGCGGCGTTGATGCGGGTGCTGGAGCGGCTCGAGCAGGTGATGGCGATCATGCTGCCGAGCTTGCGCGAAGAGCGCGCGGCGAGCTATTCGCCGTTCCTCCCCATCAGCCCCCGTACCGGCGAGGTGCTGTACGTGCCGGTCGTCGAACATGATCTGAAGGCCGGCACCATCTCCTATGACGACCCCGAGACCAAGGAGCGCGTCACGCTTCCGGTCACCGGCGGCCATTGCAAGCTGCAATGGAAGCCGGACTGGGCAATGCGCTGGTTCGCGCTCGGCATCGATTATGAAATGGCCGGCAAGGACCTGATCGACTCCGTGAAACTGTCGGGCAAGATCTGCGCGGCGCTCGGCGGCACGCCGCCGGAGGGGTTCAATTACGAGCTGTTCCTCGACGACAAGGGCCAGAAGATTTCCAAGTCAAAGGGCAACGGCCTCACCATCGACGAATGGCTGCGCTACGCGTCGCCGGAATCGCTGTCGCTGTTCATGTACCGCGAGCCGAAGGCGGCCAAGCGGCTCTATTTCGACGTCATCCCGCGCAATGTCGACGATTACCAGCAATTCCTCGAGGGCTTTCCGCGGCAGGACGGGCGGCAGCAGCTGGCCAATCCGGTCTGGCATATCCATGCCGGGCATCCACCGAAGGCCGATATGCCCGTCACCTTTCAGTTGCTGCTGACACTGGTGTCGTCGTCGAACGCGGAAAATACCGCGACCTTGTGGGGCTTCATCGGACGCTACCGCCCCGGCGTCACGCCGCAGACCCACCCCAAGCTCGACGCCATGGTCGGCTACGCCATCAACTTTTATCGCGATTTTGTCGCGCCGACGAAGAAATTCCGCGAGCCGACGGAGACCGAACGCGCCGCGCTGCAGGATTTGCGCGATGCGCTTTCGAACCTGCCGCCGCTATCATCGGCCGAAGAGATCCAGAACGTCGTCTACGAGATCGGCCGGCGCGAGCCATTCCTCGACGCGATAAAGAAGGGCAAGGACGGCCGGCCCGGCGTCTCGCTCGACTGGTTCAACATGCTCTACCAGGTGCTGCTCGGCCAGGAAAAAGGCCCACGCTTCGGCTCGTTTGTTGCGGTGTACGGCCTGCCGAACGCGGTGGCGATGATCGATGGCGCGCTGGCAAGGTCGGCGTAGGGGCGGCTACTTCCCTTCTCCCCTTGTGGGAGAGGGGAATAAGCGTGTCGTGGCGCGGATGAGCAATGCCGCCATGCGCAGGTCCCGGCATGACTGGCCGTGCGAATTGAGATATTATGGCTCCAGAGCAAGTTCAAAATTTCATCAAAGGCTTTCAAGGAGAACACTCATGCAGTTCAGGGTTTCGCCGCAAGCGCTTGGCGACAGCAGCGCCGAGGAATGGCAGGCGCGGATTGATCTTGCCGCCGCGCACCGGCTGGCGTTCATGCACGGCTTCAGCGAAGGCATCTTCAACCATTTGACCTTGGTGGTGCCGGGCCGCAGCGACCGCTACTACCAGATTCCGTTCGGGATGCATTGGTCGGAGGTGACGGCGTCCTCGTTCATGGAGGTCGGCATCGATGACGGCGAGGTCAAGCGCGGCGAGGGCGAAGTCGAACGCTCCTGCTATTGCATCCATGCGCCGATCCACAAGGCGTTGCCGCAGGCCAAGGCCGTGTTTCATACGCACATGCCCCATGCGAGCGCGCTGACGCGTCTCGAAGACCCGCGCATCAAGGAGATCGGCCAGACCGAAGTCGGAATGTCCGGCGAGATTGCGTATGACGACGAATATACCGGCCCGGCGCTCGATCCGGCCGAAGGCGCGCGGCTTGCGCGCGTGATCGGCGACAAGAGCGTGTTGTTCATGGCCAATCACGGCATCTCAACGGTCGGCGAAACCATCGCCGACGCCTACGACCGGCTGTATTACATCGAGCGCGCCGCCCAGGTTCAGATCTATGCAATGTGGACGGGGCAGCCGCTGAAAAAGCTCCCTGACGCCGTGGTCGAGAAGACCAAGCGGGATATCGGCGGGACCAATTTGTACAAGGGACCAACGCCGGCACAGCGGCACTTCGATGCCTTGAAGCGCATCCTCGACCGCAAAGAGCCGGATTACGCGACGTAGGACTTTTGCTCACGTCGTCATGCGCGGGCTTGACCCGCGCATCCATCACACTTCGCAAAATTCTTTTTGATGCATTGCCGGGTCAAGCCCGGCAATGACAGCTTTCTGTTGGCTCATCCGACTACTGGCTCGCCCACACGATGCGCGCGATCCACGCGATGTCGGCGGCCGCCAGCGTGCGATCGGCCTGGCTCGGGTTGAGCGCTTGCAACTCCAGTGCTTTCGCGGTCCGGCGCTTCAATTCCCCGACCATCACCTCGCCACCCGTGGTTTTCACCACCACACGGTCACCGCGCCGGATCGGGGTTGCCGGCGATACCACGATGACGTCGCCGTCGCGGTATGCGGGTCGCATCTGGTCGCCGGAAATCTCCAGCGCGAAAGCATGCTCGTCATCGACGGAAGGCAGCGCCAACTCGTCCCAACCCTTGCCGGCCGGGAAACCGCCATCGTCGAAATGCCTGCTCGCTCCGGCTTGGTCAAAACCCAGCAGCGGCACCGTCTGCACGGTCTGTGCCGTACCGCCGATCAACTGCACAAAGCTGTCGATCGAGCTGTTGGTGGCGGCGAGCGCCTTGGCGAGCGATTCGGTCGACGGCCACCGCTCGCGCCCGTCGGCGGTGACGCGCTTGGATTTGTTGAAAGTGGTGGGATCGAGGCCGGATTTTTTCGCTAGCCCCGAAGCCGAAAGTCCGGCGCGCTCGGCAAGCCGATCCATCGCGCTCCAGATCTGCTCGTGGGTCAGTATTCCCTGCGCTTTTGGAGTTCTGGCCATGCGGCGACTTTGTCCAAGCTAGGAATTATTCCCTCAATCAAACCGGTTTTCGTATCGGCGGGCAAGAGCTGGCAGGCGAGGCTTGAAGTGCGCTAGCCGCGCCGATACGGTCGGTCCGCATGATTCAACAAAATTCAAGAACTGCCGGAAAATCCCAAGCTATTCAGGCGACAATCAGGACGCTCAGCGCGTGAGATTGATCTACAAAATCTGCCCGGCTTCGGCCTGGCGCGAGGCGGAGCGGCAAGGTGTGTTCCGGGGCAGCGCCGACGATATCCGCGATGGCTTCATTCATTTCTCCACGGCGGTGCAGGTCGCGGAGACCGCCAGGAAACACTTCTTCGGCCAGACCGGCCTGTTTTTGGTCGCGGTCGATGCCGATGCGCTGGGCGACGCGCTACGGTGGGAGCGCTCGCGCAACGACGAATTGTTTCCCCATCTCTATGGCGAACTCGATCTCGGCGCGGTGACCGGCGTTCTCAGCATGCGCGCCCGCTCCGATGGATATCACGACATTCCGGAGCTAGAGCCGTGATCCGCGCATTCGATGCTTTTTCGTTGCCTTTGTTGCGCTGGTTCGATCCGGAGGACGCCCATCGTCTGGCGATCCAGGGCCTGCGGCTGTTGCCACCGGCGCGGTCGCGGCCGGACGATGAAAAGCTGGCGGTGCGGGCCTTCGGCCTGAATTTTCCCAATCCGATCGGTATGGCCGCCGGCTTCGACAAGAATGGAGAGGTTTCGGATGCGTTGCTGCGGCTGGGTTTCGGGTTCGTCGAAGTCGGGACCGTGACGCCGAAGCCGCAAGCCGGCAACCCGCGGCCGCGGATTTTCCGGCTGGAGCGCGACGAAGCCGTCGTCAATCGGCTCGGCTTCAACAGTGACGGCGCGGCGACGGTGTTGCGGCGGCTGGCCGGGCGCGCGCATCTCGGAGGCATCGTCGGCGTCAATATCGGCGCCAACAAGGACTCCGTCGATCGCACCGCCGACTATGTGAAACTGATCGAGACCTTTGCGCCGGTGGCGAGTTATTTCACCGTCAATGTGTCGTCGCCAAATACGCCCGGCCTGCGCAACCTGCAGCAGGCCCAGGCGCTCGACGATCTCCTGGCCAGAGTGATCGATACGCGCGAACGCGTGCGCCAAAACGCCGGCGACTCCCCGGTGCTCTTGAAGATCGCGCCGGATTTGAGCCTTGCCGAACTCGACGATGTGGTTCAGATCGCGCGTGCGCGCCGCGTCGACGGCATGATCGTGAGCAATACCACCCTGGCGCGGCCCTCGATCTTGCGTGAGCAGGCGCGCGCGAGGGAAGCCGGTGGATTGTCGGGCAGGCCGCTGTTTCGGCTGTCGACCCGGATGGTGGCCGAAACCTATGTGCGCGCCGAAGGCGCGTTTCCATTGATCGGCGTCGGCGGCATCGATTCCGGCGGCGCGGCGCTGACCAAGATCCGCGCGGGCGCCAGCCTGATCCAGCTTTATTCCGCACTGATCTACAAAGGTCTTGGTCTGGTGGAGGACATCAAGAACGACCTTGCGTCCACCCTGCTGCGCACCGGGCGCGACAAGCTCTCCGAGATCGTCGGCGCCGATGCCGCGACGATTACCGCCGAGGATTGGCCGGTCAGTTAGCGTTTTCGAGCGAAGTGGATCTATCGCCCGCGCGGCGCGGCGAACATCCGCGACAACAGCCAGACCGGGATCACGATCACGGCACCCAGCAAGAAGTAGCGCCACAGCCAGTTGATCGCGTCAAAGCCAAGATCCCAGAGCCGCTGAAACAACAGCCGGATGCTGTGAAGGATATTCCAGGGATCGAAACCGATCGCCGCAAGCACCACGCCGACCAGGATCGATAACAAAACCAGCCGAAAGGCCACCGCCAGCGGCGTACCGCCGAGAAAGCGGTACAGACCGTCATTGGCCGCCGGCAATTCCCTTGTATCGTTTGGCATCGCTGGTCTCCCGCGCGGATACGCCCGCTCATTCTAGTACAGAGCAGGGCAGATGGGGAACCCGCGCATTGGCGTCAATGGCAAGTGCACCACCTGTCGCTGTACCTTTTGATACGCAATCTTACCGCGAACCGGCGGCGTCGGCTGCGCCTGCAAGCGCGTCGCCTTTCAGCATCCGTTCCAGCGTTTCCAGCCGGTCGGCCTCGCGGGGCGGCTTGTCCCAGCGCAGCCGGTTGATGCGCGGAAACCGCATCGCCACGCCGGACTTATGCCGCGACGAGCGCTGCAAGCCCTCGAACGCGACTTCCAGCACCAATCCTTGGTCCGGCTCGTGCACGACGTGCCGCACCGGGCCGAATTTTTCGGTGGTATTGCGTCTGACAAAACGATCGATCTGCAGCAGCTCTTCGTCGGTGAAGCCGAAATAGGCCTTGCCGACCGGCACAAGCTGCTCGCCGTCCTCAGCCCTGGTCCAGACCCCGAACGTGTAATCCGAATAATAGGATGAGCGCTTGCCATGGCCGCGCTGCGCATACATCAGCACGGCATCGATGATGTGCGGATCGCGTTTCCACTTCCACCATTGGCCTTTGGGACGGCCCGGAAGATATGGCGCGTCGCGGCGCTTCAGCATCACGCCTTCGACGGCGTCCGCGTCTTCGCCGGCACCGGCGCTGGCCGGATCGCGCCGCGCCGCGGTCAGCGCCTCCCAGCTCTCGAAGGGAATCGTTGGCGAGAGATCGATTCTGGGATCGGCAAGTTTTGCAACGAAGGCCTCCAGCCGGGCGCGGCGCTCGGCAAACGGCAGCGTGCGCAGATCGGCATCGCCTTCGCCGAGGAGATCGTAGGCGCGCAGGTGGATCGGATAATCCTTGGTCAGCTTCGGTGAGACCACCTTGCGGTTAAGGCGCTGCTGCAGCACGTTGAAACTCTGTACCCTCCCGTCACGCACCACCAGCAATTCGCCATCGACCGCGCCAGGTATGTGAAGCGAGGGCAATAAATCGGGAAAGCTTTTGGTGATGTCCTCGCCGCTGCGCGAATAGAGTCGCGACATAATATGGCCAAGCGCGTCAAGGCCGCTGACGGCCTGCACCCGAATGCCGTCCCATTTCCATTCGGCGATGTAGTCGGCCGCATCGAGATTGCCGAAGTCGGTATCTTCGATCGCATGCGCCAGCATCACCGGCCGGAACGGAGCGGGATCGAGATTGACCGGCTTCTCGCCGTGGCCCTCCAGCCACGCGAACAGATCGAAATAGGGCGGCGTGAGCCCCGGCCACATCAGCTCGATATCATGAGGGTCCTTGTCGCCGAGTTCGGCCGCGGCGGTCTTGGCGAGCCGCGCCGAGATGCCGATCCGCATCGCGCCGGTCACAAGCTTCAACAACGCCCAGCGGCCGGTCTCGTCCAACTCGTCGAGCCAGCGCGAGAGTTGCTTTGGCATCTCAGCCTTGCCGAGCGTGCGAAGGGTGGTGACGACTTCGGTAAGCGTTGGCGGAGGCGGATTGTTGTGGAGGAGTCGAAGGTTGTTGTCGCCAGATGCCGGGTTGTCATGCTGAGGCACGATGCGCTCCCCTCCCTCCACGCGCGTTGCGCGTGGCGGGGAGGGGTCGGGGGTGGGGGGTCTATCCACGCGAAGGTTGGCTGTAGTGTTTGCGGTACCACCCCCCACCCCCAACCTCGAGAGCGAGCTTTGCTCGCCTCGGACCCCGCCGCTTCGCGGGGGAAGGGGAGCAGACCGTGCGTGGAACGGCGACGGCCACATCAGCGCTACCGTTTCCGAGAGATCGCCGACGTAATCATACGACAGCGCGAACAGTACCGGGTCGGTGCGCTCGGTGATCAGGTCACGGATCAACCCCGGCTTGGCGTGTTTGAAGGACAGCGCGCCGGTGAGCGCGGCGAGCGCGTAGCCGCGATCGGGGTCTTCGACCTGGCGAAAATAGGCGGTCAATAATCGCAATTTGTTGTTGCGGCCGGGCTCGTAGGCGAGACGATCGAGCAATTGAGCAAAACGGTTCATGCCTCGGCATCCTCCGCCGGCACCGCATCGCCTTCATCCTCATCGCCATAGCCCACCAGATCGAGCGGCCGCGCGGTGAGGCCCTTTGCCGCGCACCAATGTACCAGCGCGTCCTCCTGGCCATGGGTGACCCAGATTTCGCCCGTCCCAGTGGCGTCGATGGTCGCGGTCAGGCCGTCCCAATCCGCGTGGTCCGAAATCACCAGCGGCAGTTCGATGCCGCGTTGGCGGGCGCGGGCGCGCACCCGCATCCAGCCCGAAGCGAACGCCGTCACCGGGTCGGGGAATCGTCTGGTCCAGATGTCGGAGGTGGCCGAGGGCGGCGCCAGCGTGATGGTGCCGGCGAGATCGGCTTTCTTCATGCCCTTGACCGGGCGCAGGTCGCCCAGCGCCACGCCGCGGCTTTGGTAATAGTGCGTGATCTTTTCCATCGCGCCGTGGAGGTAGACCGGTGCGTCGTAGCCGGCCGCGCGCAACAGCGCGATTACGCGCTGCGCCTTGCCGAGCGAATAAGCGCCGACCAGATGCGCCCGCTCCGGAAACAGCGCGACCGACGCCAGCAGCTTTTTCACCTCATCCGCCGCATCGCCATGGCGAAACACCGGCAGACCAAAAGTGGCCTCTGTGATGAAGACGTCGCAGGGCACCACCTCGAACGGCGTGCAGGTGGGGTCGGGTGCATCCTTGTAGTCGCCGGAGGCGACGATGCAGGTGCCTTCGCAGGCAACCGCAATCTGGGCCGAACCCAGCACATGGCCGGCGGGATGGAATTGGATGGTGACATCGCCGAGTTTCAGCTTTTCGCCATAGCGAATCGCCTGCGTGCGGCCGGCAAAATTGTCGCCGTAGCGCAGCCGCATCATGTCGAGCGTCTCTTGCGTCGCCAGCACCGCGCCATGCCCCGGCCGCGCATGGTCGGAATGGCCGTGGGTGATGACGGCACGCTCGACCGGCCGAATCGGATCGATATGAAAGCCGCCGGGCTTGCAGCACAGGCCGGCAGCAACGGGCATCAAAATGTCTTGCGGGCGCATGTCGGTCATATAGGGCCTGCCACGGTGCTTTTTTAGCCGTCATGCGCGGGCTTGACCCGCGCATCTATCTTTCGCAATTTATCGGGCGTCGAGGCCGCATGGTTCGAGACGCGCGACGGTGTCGCGCTCCTCACCACGAGGGCAGACCTCATCCTGAGGGGCGCGCTCTTGCGCGCGTCTCGAAGGATGAAGGCCACGGGAATCCTTCGATCGATGGATTGCCGGGCATAGGTGAGCGGAAGCGACGCCGTCCTTCGGACGGCATGCTCGGCGATGACGAGTGTGGAACTCATGCCAGCGCGATTGTTCCTGTCCTCCGGCGATCTGGTTGCCGACCGCCGGTTTGATTTTGCGCGCGATCTGCAGCTCAAGGGCGACCTGGTCGCCGCCGCCGATCTCCTTCAGCAGGCAACCGAACTCGCGCCCGGCTTTGCGTCGGCGTGGTTCACGCTTGGAGAAATCCGCGAACAGCTTGGCGAGCGCGGCGCGGCGATTGCGGCCTTCCGCAGAGCCCGCGATGCCGATCCGGACGACCGGCACGGCGCCAGCCTGCGGCTGATGCTGTTGGGCGCCGAGAAATTATCGGCGATGCCGCCGGCCTATGTCCGCGCGTTGTTTGATCAATATGCGCCGAAATTCGAGAGCGCGCTGGTCGGCGATCTCGGCTATCGCGGGCCGGCGCTGTTGTTCAAGGCGGTGTTGGCCGCGCGCCACGCGGTCCGCAAGCCGGCCTTCTTCAAACGCGCCATCGATCTTGGCTGTGGCACCGGTCTGGCGGCGTCGGCTTTCGCCAAAGAGGTCGATCACTTCATCGGCTTTGATCTATCGCCCCGCATGATCGAGAAGGCGCGCTTGACCGGGCTTTATGCCGAGCTTGAGGTGACGGATATGCTCGAGGGCTTGCGCGGCAGGCGCGATGCCAGCGCCGACCTCATCCTTGCCGCCGATGCGATGGTCTATGTCGCCGATCTCGTCGGCGCGCTGAAGGAGGCGCGGCGCGTGCTGGTTTCCGGCGGCCTGTTCGCCTTCACCGTGGAAATGTATGACGGTGACGGCGTCATGATCGGCGAGGGGTTGCGCTACGCGCATGGAACTCCTTGCGTCCGCGCCTCGATCGAAGCGGCTGGTCTTAAATTGTCGCAGCTTGAGGTGCTGTCGGCCCGCAACGAGGACAATACCCCCGTGCCGGGTCTCGTCGTGGTCGCGGCGAAGATGTGATTTCCACCCCGCGGAAATGACGCGCTGACCGGCGAAGCGGGATTGCATCGCAAAGCCGCGACTTTCGCTATTGCCGAGCACGTCGGAATGTAGATCAATACGGGCGTCTCAGGGAGAAACAAAAATGAACAATAATCAGTCGAGGCGCGACTTCTGCGCCACCGCGATCGCCACCATCCTTGCGTCCGCTTCGACGTCATCGGTCAAGGCAGCCGAGAAAAAATATGATCCCGGCGCGAGCGACACCGAAATCAAACTCGGCCAGACCGTGCCGCACAGCGGCCCGGGTTCGCTTTACGGCGTGATCGGTCGGGTCGGCGAAGCCTATTTCCAGATGCTGAACGACAAGGGCGGCATCAACGGGCGCAAGATAAAATTCCTCACCCTGGACGACGCCTATAGCGCGCCGAAGTGCGTTGAAGCGACGCGGCGGCTGGTCGAGCAGGATGAAGTGCTGGCCCTGTTCGGCTCGCTCGGCACTGCGCCGCAGACCGCCGTTCACAAATATCTCAATTCGAAGGGCGTGCCGCAGTTGCTCCTCAACACCGGCGCATCGAAATGGAACGATCCGAAGAACAACAAATGGACCATGGCGGGTCTGCCGCTGTATCCGACCGAAGCACGAATCCTCGCCAAGCATGTCGTGAGCGTGAAGCCGAATGCGAAGATCGGGATCCTCTACCAGAACGACGATTTCGGCCGCGATTTCCTGGGGCCCTTCAAGCAGGTGCTGGCGGATGCCGGCGGCGCCGCCAAGGTGATCATGGAGCAGACCTACGATCTGACCGAGCCCACGGTCGATTCCCAGCTCATCAATCTCTCGAAGTCGGGAGCGGACGTTTTCTACAATATCTCTACCGGCAAGGCGGCGTCGCAATCGATCCGCAAAGTGGCCGAACTCGGCTGGAAGCCGCTGCAATTGCTTTCGGCCGGTTCCACCGGCCGTTCGATCCTCAATGCCGCGGGCTTTGAGAATGCGGCCGGTATCGTTGCCATACGTTATTCCAAGGAGGCCGGACCAGGGCGTTGGGAAAAGGATCCGGATGCGATGGCGTTCGAGGAGTTGCGCAAGAAATATCTGCCGACCGTCGATCCCGACAACACCATCGCCTATGCCGGCTTTGGTCAGGCGGTCACGATGGGTGAAATCCTGCGCCGCTGCGGCGACGATCTGACGCGCGCCAATGTCCTAAAGCAGGCAACGACGCTCGCCGGCTTTCACTCGCCATTTTTCCTCGATGGCATCATCTACAGCTATACGCCCGATGACTATACGCCGATGAAGACGCTCTACATCTCGATCTTCAACGGCAAGGACTGGGATATTTCCGACAGGCCGGTCACGGAGTAATCGGTGGGTTCCCTCGCCCCGCTCTTCGCGGGGAGAGGGCGTAGGCGGCCTACGGCCGCCGTACTTCTATAGAAAGAACGCCGACGCGAAGCGTCGGCTATGGTGAGGGGCCTCTCTCCGCGAATGATGAATTCACGACGGCCATCGTGCCATGCCCCTCACCCGAAATTCGCTGCCGCGAATTTCGGCCTCTCCCCGCAAAAGAGCGGGGAGAGGTTAGAGACGGCCGCAACGTTGGTGAGTTCCCTCACCCCGTCCTTCGCGGGGAGAGGGCAGGGTGAGGGGCGTCTCCCAGCGAAAGAGCGGGGAGGCGTGAGGGCCGCCCTCGACGAAACCGCCACAACGGCTTAGGTCTTGAGCCGTGACGCCCCGCATCCTTCCCGCTGCTGCGGACCATTCGGCCGAACTGCTGCCGGACCTTTTTCGTCGATGGTTCGCGGCCCGCGGCTGGTCGCCGCGCGAGCATCAGCTGGCCTTGCTCGAAAAGGCGCGCGACGATCGTTCCGCGCTGTTGATTGCCCCCACCGGCGCCGGCAAGACGCTGGCAGGGTTCCTGCCGACGCTGGTGGAGTTGAGCGCGATCTCCGCGCGGGCCCGCTCTTCCCCCCTCCCGCCGCTTCGCGGGGGGAGGGGAGCGGAGGCGGCACTTACGGCCTCACCTTCGCGCCCCGACGTCACCTCCACCGGCCGCGGCATAAAACGAACCGGCGGCCTTCACACCCTCTATATCTCGCCGCTGAAGGCACTTGCCGTCGATATCGCGCGCAATCTGGAAACGCCGATCGCCGAGATGGGTCTGCCGATCAAGGTCGAGACCCGCACCGGCGACACGCCGGTGTCGCGGCGGCAGCGCCAGCGGCGGTATCCGCCGGACATCCTGCTCACCACGCCGGAGCAACTGGCGCTGCTGCTGTCGTCCGACGACGCCCCGTTTCTGTTCTCCTCGCTCAAGCGCGTCGTGCTCGACGAGTTGCACGCGCTGGTCACCTCCAAGCGGGGCGATCTGTTGTCGCTTGGGCTGGCGCGGTTGTGGCGGCTGGCGCCGCAGATGCGGGCGATCGGGCTGTCGGCGACGGTGGCGGAGCCGGAATCGTTGGCACGGTTCCTGGTGCCGCAAATTGGCGGCGAGCGCGAAGCCGCCGATATCGTGACCGCCGGGGGTGCTGCGGCACCGATCGTCGAAATGCTCGATACCAGGGAGCGGTTGCCCTGGGCCGGACACACCGCGCGCCATGCGCTCAATGAGGTCTACGACCTGATCAAGCGCAACAACACCACACTTGTTTTCGTCAACACCCGCAGCCAGGCCGAGATGCTGTTTCAGGACCTGTGGCGGATGAACGACGATGGCCTTGCGATCGCGCTGCATCACGGCTCGCTTGACGTGGCGCAGCGCCGCAAAGTCGAGGACGCCATGGCCAAGGGAAAATTGCGCGGCGTGGTCTGCACTTCCTCGCTCGATCTCGGTGTCGATTGGGGCGACGTCGATCTCGTCATCAATATCGGCGCGCCCAAGGGCGCCTCACGGCTGATGCAGCGAATCGGCCGCGCCAACCACCGCATCGATGAAGCCTCGCGCGCGGTATTGGTGCCGGCCAATCGCTTCGAGGTGCTGGAATGCCGCGTCGCGATCGATGCGGTCAATGAAGGCGCGCAGGACACCCCGCCGCTGCGTACCGGCGCGCTCGACGTTCTGGCGCAGCACGTGCTCGGCTGTGCCTGCGGTGAACCCTTTATCTCAGATCAGCTCTATCGCGAGGTGCTGACCGCCGCACCTTATTCAGCCCTGACCCGCACCGATTTCGACGACGTGGTCGATTTCGTCGCCACCGGTGGCTACGCGCTGAAAACCTACGAGCGCTTCGCGCGCATCAAGCAGGACAAGAACGGCCGCTGGCGCGTCACCAATCCGCGGGTGCGGCAAAGCTATCGCCTCAATGTCGGTACCATCGTTGAAGAGGCGATGCTGAAGGTGCGGCTGGTGCGCGCGCGCGGCGGTGGCTCAGGATCGACCGGTGCGCTGGGGCGCGGCGGCCGCATGTTGGGAGAGATCGAGGAATATTTCATCGAGGGGCTGGTGGTCGGCGACACCTTCGTCTTTGGCGGCGAGGTGGTGCGTTACGAAGCGCTTGCGGAGGACCAGGTCTACGTCTCCCGCGCCAACGACAAGGACGCAAAAGTGCCGTCCTACATGGGCGGCAAGTTTCCGCTCTCGACTTATCTGGCGGACCGGGTTCGAAAGCTCCTGGCCGACAAGCGCGCCTGGAATGCGCTGCCGGATCAGGTGCGCGACTGGCTCGCGTTGCAGGCGGATTTTTCGCGCGTCCCCGGCGTGCGGGAGCTATTGGTCGAAACCTTTCCGCGCGGCAACAAACAGTACCTCGTCTGCTATCCCTTCGAAGGCCGGTTGGCGCATCAGACGCTCGGCATGTTGCTGACGCGGCGGATGGAGCGCGCGCGGGTGCGGCCGCTCGGCTTTGTCGCTAATGAATATGCGCTGGCGGTATGGGGACTGGGCGACATGTCGTTCATGATCCGGCAAGGCCGCCTTGATCTCAACGCGCTGTTCGACCCGGACATGCTCGGCGACGATCTGGAGGCGTGGCTCGCGGAGTCCGCGCTGATGAAACGCACTTTCCGCACCTGCGCGATTATCTCCGGATTGATTGCGCGGCGGTTCACCGGCGAAGAAAAGAGCCGGCGCCAGGTGCTGTTTTCGACCGACCTGATTTACGACGTGCTGCGCAAGCATCAGGCCGATCACGTGCTGCTGCGCGCGGCGCGCGCCGATGCCGCGGCCGGCCTGCTCGATATCAGCCGATTGAGTGATATGCTCACGCGAATCAAGGGGCGAATTATCCACAGGGAACTTGACCGGGTGTCGCCGCTGGCGGTGCCGGTGATGCTGGAAATCGGCCGCGAAGCGGTCTATGGCGAAGCATCGGACGAATTGCTGGCGGAAGCCGCCGACGAACTGGTGAAAGAGGCGATGTCGTAAGAAAATGAATTTGCTACGCTCCGCTCAAACTACAGTGTCATGCCCGGCCTCGTGCCGGGCATCCACGTCTTTCTTTCTGATGAAAAGACGTGGATGGCCGGGCAGAGGCGAGCAGAAGCGACGCCGTCCTTCAGACGGCTGTGCCCGGCCATGACGGAGAATGTGGTTCGCGCTGTCGCCGCTTACGGCGATCTGGAAATCTCTGGCGTCAGCTTCGTCGCCGATCTCTTCGGCGCCTTGTTCTGGGAAGAACAGCGCCTGCTCGTGGTCTCGGACCTGCATCTGGAAAAGGGTTCCAGTTTTGCGACACGGGGCGTGTTGCTGCCGCCCTATGATACGGCCGCAACCCTTGGCCGGCTCACTGCGGTCATCGCGCGCCACGATCCGGGAATCGTGATCGCGCTCGGCGACAGCTTTCACGACCGCAGCGCCCCCGACCGGTTGTCCGTGCCGGACCGTGACACCATCGCGGCATTGCAGGTGCGGCGCGACTGGATCTGGATTTCGGGCAATCACGATCCTGCATTGCCGTCCGATCTCGGCGGCATCGTCGCGAGCGAAGTCGCCATTGGCGCGATCGCGTTTCGCCACGAGCCGACCGGTGCCGCCGGCGAAATCGCCGGACACCTTCATCCCAAGGCGTGCGTGGCCACGCGGGCGCGATGGATAGAGCGGCGCTGTTTTGTCAGCGACGGTGAGCGCGCCGTCATGCCGGCGTTCGGCGCCTATACCGGGGGCTTGAGCATCCGCGACGCGGCGTTTGCAAAAATATTCCAGACGCCGGGCTTGATGGCGCATGTGCTCGGCGACAACCGCCTGCACGCGATCGCGGCGTCACGCTGTTATTGATTTGCCCGTGTCGGGCAAATCGCGCAGGTCCGCCATGCGCAAACTGCCCGTCGTGTTAATCTGTCGCACGGCAGGTGGCTTGCGACACACCTCCGACACATCTCACATTGACGCCGTCCCGTGCCCGATAAGAGGGGCGCTTCGCGATCGTCACGAACGTTGGATGCGGGATGCAATGGACGAAGGCGACATCAACTGACGAGTGATGTGGCCGG
>DASQOU010000114.1:0-2662 GCA_035644295.1 Bradyrhizobium sp. | reverse complement strand
GTTCTGTCTGGTCCAGCCCGCGGATGCATCGACCGCGCCGGAGATCGATCCGCGCGCTTCACTCAGCGTCGTCCAGCAATGGATTTACAATTACCGGGCCAAGCCTGATTACGCGCATGTCCCCGCGGCCGTGCGTGTGCTGTTCCACGCACAAAGCTTCAAGGAGCCGGAGAATTCGGGCATCTATCTAGGCTTCATCGCCGGCGCGATCGGGTCGAACCCCGCCAAAGCCGAGCAGCTGGTCACCAGCTTGTTTCCGGTGCCCCCGGAGGACGAATGGGTGATCGTTCGCGCTATCGCTTATTCAGGGCTGCCGGACTGGCGGAACTTGCTGCGCAAGGTCGCGCCGCGAATGCCAGGACGCAGGGTGATGATCGACAGCTACCTCGCAGGCTCGCTGTCGACCTTGACCGACATCCCGCTGGAAGACGCCAAGCCCGGCATGCTCGACAAGCTACGCGGCGTATTCACCAAAAATCCTTTTGCCAAGGACGACAAGAAGCTGCAGATGACGCTCACCTTCGCCAGCAATCAGGACCTGCTGGATACGCTATGGGGATATTACTTTGCGACCGGCTCCCACCTTCCGATCCAGCGCATCATGTCGATGCTGCCCTGGAGCAAGAGCCGTGACACCGTCGACAAGCTGACGGTTGGAAGCATGGCGCGCTACACGCTGGCAAGCTACGCGGTCCGCGATGCAGGATTGCGCGAATATCTGCGCAGCGAACTGGCGCAACAGCCGGCGCCGATCAAGGCGCCGCTCGGCGAAGTGATCGAAGCGGCCGATACGGTGCAACTCGGTGCGGTCCGCAAGGATGCGCTCGCCGCCGTGGAAGAACTCAAAGCCAAAGGCTCGGATGCCCGCCGCAACCTCGACTTTTGGGGCCAAGTCGGCGTCGGCGCGGTCGCGCTGGGCTGCGTCTCGGCGGCGGCACTTGGCCAGGTCGCGGTCGGCATCCCCTGCGTGATCGGAGGCTCGGCGTCGCAGGGCCTGCTGTCATTCTGGGAAAAGCAGCAGTGAGGCAATGATCGGCTTTGGTGGCGCGCCGAACAGTCTGCGCGTGCCGCTGGAATTGCTCTCGAACGAGGCCGTCCGGTCAGCCGTGCAAGCCGGCACCGGCGTCACCGCAATCGCTTCCGTGGCGGCGCCGAGTATGCCGAGTATAGAGACATCGGTGGATGGATCGGCGGGCAGGCCGACTGCGTGATGCTGCCTTCGCCGATTTCAACCGCCCACCGTGTTGCTGCCGATGGGCAGCGGCGCCATTCACTCCGACCTTGAAGCATATGCCTCGAATGGGGTTCATTCGGCGGGCGTTTGGGCGGCAGCCGCCACCATCCCCTCGTGCGCGAGCCGGACGAGGCTGGTGTGCAGAATGGCAGCGACGATGGCGCCAACGATCGGCGCTGACAGGTACAGCCAGGCATCGCTGAAATTGCCGGTCGCCACCATCGGGCCCAGCGCCCGCGCCGGGTTGAAGGCGGCGCCCGTCAGGGCTCCACCCATGATGATGTTGAGGGTCAATGTCATCCCGATCGCCAGCGGCGCGAGATTGCCGGCGCGGCCCGCAACCGCGGTGCTGAGTACGACCGTCACCAGGAAAAAGGCGAGCACGGCCTCGATCACGAAGCCGGTCCAAGGGGTGACTGTAAGGGTCGTGGCGCCTAGAGCGAGGTTGTGCGCCAGTGCAGGCATGCCGAGGCCCGTGGCGGCACCACCCAGAACGGTCTTCAGCAATAGCGCGCCGGCGACACCGCCAACGAACTGGCTGACGATGTAGCCAATCGCCTCGCCGGCACTCATTGCGCCGGCGGCGAGCACGCCCACAGTGACGGAGGGGTTAAAATGCCCGCCCGATACGGAGCCGTAAGCGAAGGCGAAGGCCATAACGGTCAAACCGTGGGCGAAGGCGATCGCCATGAGACCAGGCAGGCCAACACCGTCGCCGACCACGGCCCCGGCGCCGGCGCCGATGAATATTAACGCGAAGGTGCCGATGAACTCGGCAAGGAGCTTGGGTGCAATTCGGTTAGACATGCTTCTCTCCAGAGATGAGAATAGCCGCTGGCGCGATCAGGTTTGCGCCAAGGACAATGTTGGTTCGGGGGGGCCGATGGCGCGCGCGAGCACCGCCGGCTGGCGAAGCGAGCAGGCCTACTCCGCGGCGATCATGTTGGGTTTGAAATTGATGCCCAGCGCCTTCGCGACGCCAGCGCCGTAGGCCGGGTCGGCCTTGGTGCAGTTGGCGATATGACGCTCCTGAATGTGCTTGGCCGCGCCGCCGACCTGGCGAGCCGTGTTGTCGAACAGCGCTTGCCGCTGGGCAGGAGTCATCTTGCGAAAAAGGTCGCCCGGCTGCTGGTAGTGATCGTCGTCGACACGATGGTCCCAATGCGCGGCCGCACCTTCGATCTCCAACGCCGGCTCGTTAAGCAGCGGCTGGTCGGTCCACTCGCCCCGGCTATTGGGGAAGTAGGTAGGAGTTCCGCCGAGGTTGCCGTCAGTGCGCATTGCGCCGTCGCGGTGATAGCTGTGGAACGGACATTTCGGTGCGTTGACCGGGATGTGGTGGTGATTGACCCCCAGGCGGTAGCGCTGCGCATCTCCATAGGAGAAGAGGCGCCCCTGCAGCATCTTGTCCGGCGAATAGCTGATGCC
>DASQOU010000113.1:0-5329 GCA_035644295.1 Bradyrhizobium sp. | reverse complement strand
CGCCGAGGTGTCGGTGGTCAGCGCCAGTGCCGCGTAAGCCGGCCGGTCCTGTTTGTAGCGGCCGACGATTTCGGCGGCGATATGCTGGGCATCGGCGGCGCTGCCGCCGTTGCCGATGACCAGAAGTTTGTTGCCTGCGCGCAGCGAGCCAATGATGACCTCGGCGATTTTTCGCGCGGTGGCGAGCAGGTCCGCGTCCTGTATCGCGTGCTCAAGGGCTTTGAGCGAATGCGCCAAGTGAGTCCCGATCGGGTCTTTGGAATTCTGGCTCAAGCGACACCGTGAGAGGTTGCGGTTTGATCTTTGGTAATGACCGCCTTGAGGCTGCGCAAGCGCGCAAGCTCAGGGCGCAGCATCGGTCCCGGCCTCGGCCAGTACACGCCGGGCGATATCAACCACATCGGATGCGGGGATGTCCCGCATGCAGCGATGCTCATTCATGGTGCAGACCGGGCGGTGGCAGGGTTGGCAGGAAACGAGGGTCTTGGTTTGAGCCGTCGCGGCCAGGCCGTTGAGGGGCGCCCAGTGGTAGGGGCTGGTGGGACCGAAAATGCCCATGGTCGGCGTCCCCAGAGCGGCGGCGATATGCATCAGGCCGGAATCGTTTGAAATCGCGACTTTGGCCGCCGCGACAGCCAAAATCCCGTTGCGCAGATCAGTCCCGGTGAGGTCGCGCACGCGCGGTCCGCCTGCGGCCACGATTTCCGCGGCAAGCGCCGTCTCGCCGGGCCCTCCGACCACCCAGACGTCGAGGCCTAGTTGGGCCAGAAGACGCGCGGCCTCCGGGTAATAGGTCCAGCGCTTGGACGCCCCGACCGAGCCTGGCGCCAGCGCCACGGCTGTGCCTTGGCCGAGTCCCCGGGCCTGCCGAAAGCGGCTGACCTGTTCGGCCGGTACTCGGAGCTGCGGCACCGGCCATTCCGCCGGCAGGGGGGCGCCATCGGGCAGCGCCAGCGCCGCATTCTTGTCGATGAAGCGGGGCAGGGCCTTCTCGCCCCAGCGCCAGTGGTTGATCAGGCCAAATCTCGCCTCGCCGACGAAGCCGATCCGCTCCGGAATAGCCGCGAGCGCAGGCGCAATGGCCGACTTCCATGTACGAGGCAGGACGAGCGCAGTAGCGTAGTTTCGCGCGCGGAGCTGGGCGGCGAGCCCCCATTGCTTGGCCACGGCCAGCCGGCCGCGCGGCAGGTCCCAGACGATGCCGGAACGGACACCGGGCATATAATCGACCAGTGGCGCGCACAGGGTGGTGGTCAGCAGATCGACGGGCCGGTTGGGCCAGCGCTGGTTCAGTACCCGCACCACGCTATGGCCGCGCACGAAGTCGCCGATCCACATATAGGGCACGATCAGGATCGGACGCGTGTCGGTCGCGTCCTCAATCCCAACATATTTTGAATTAACATTCATTTTTTAACGGCTTGGCGGCCCCAGATATTTGCCTCTTTCGGTAACTGCTCCTCTGCAGCAGGTAAAGGCATCGGTCGTCCTCACCGCGCCGGATAACCCGAGTTGCCTGTGAGGCGGGAGTGGGGCAAAGCTGGCGACGCACAATCTGGGCAGGGTACGTCATGTTGCTGGTGACCGGGGGCGCCGGTTTTATCGGATCGAATGTCGTGGCCGCGCTCAATGAGGCGGGCCGCGCCGACGTAGTCGTCAGCGACGTGCTCGGCCACGACGGCAAATGGCGCAATCTCGCCAAGCGCCAGCTCGCCGACATCGTGCCGCCGGCAGAGCTGCCGAATTGGCTGGACGGCCGGCGGCTCGACGCGGTCATCCATCTCGGCGCTATTTCCGAGACCACGGCAACCGACGGCGATCTCGTCATCGAAACCAATTTTCGGCTGTCGATGCGGCTGCTCGACTGGTGCACGGCGCAGGCGACGCCGTTCATCTATGCGTCCTCGGCATCGACCTATGGCGATGGCGCGCACGGGTTTCGTGACGACCAGTCGGTACCCGCGCTCAAAGCGCTGCGGCCGATGAACCTCTATGGCTGGAGCAAGCACCTTTTCGACATGGCGGTAGCCGAGCGCGCCAGCCGCGGCGACAAGCTGCCGCCGCAATGGGCCGGCCTGAAATTTTTCAACGTGTTCGGCCCCAACGAATATCACAAGGGCCCGATGATGAGCGTGCTGGCGCGGCGCTTCGACGACATCAGGGCCGGCCGGGTCGTGGAATTGTTCAAGTCGCACCACGATGGCATTGCCGACGGCGATCAGCGGCGCGATTTTATTTATGTCGACGATGCGGTGCGGGTGATGATGTGGCTGCTGGCGACGCCGTCGGTCTCGGGCATCTTCAACGTCGGCACCGGCAAGGCCCGCAGCTTCAAGGATCTGATGCTTTCGGCCTATGCCGCGCTCGGCACAGTTCCGAATATTCGTTATGTCGACATGCCCCAGTCGATCCGCGACAGCTACCAGTATTTTACCCAAAGCGATGTCGATCGGCTCACGCGGGCGGGTTATAACGGCGGCTTCACGGCGCTGGAGGAGGCGGTCGGCCTCTACGTCAAGGGCTACCTCGATCGCGCCGATCGCTTCCGCTGACGGCGCTCGAGCATGATCCGAAAAAAGTGGGAACCGGTTTTTCGAAAAGATCATGCTCAAACGAAGGGATGAGATCATGATCCGATTCAATCCAATCGGATCATGATCTCGGGGATAACGCAAACAGATGTTCGATTTTGAAGCCCTGACCCATGCGATGGCCCGCCAGACCGTGCTCTGCGTCGGCGATCTCATGCTCGACGAATTCGTCTATGGCGAGGTGTCACGGATTTCACCGGAAGCACCGGCACCTGTGATTGCCGTACAGCGCAGCGAGACCAATGTCGGCGGCGCCGGCAACGTCGCGCGCAATATCACCTCCCTGGGCGCGCGCTGCATTTTTGTGGGGCTGATCGGCGACGACGACGCGGGATCGCAACTCAAGACCGAGCTGGCGAAAGAAGGTCTGATCGAAAGCGTTTTGGTTTGTGACTCCGCGCGGCCGACCACGCGAAAGGTGCGTTTCGTCTCCGAGCATTTCTCCACTCACATGCTGCGCGCGGACTGGGAGCTGGCCCAGCCGGCCGCTACCGATATTGAACAAAGACTGATCGACGCCGTTCTGCCGCTGTTGCCGCGTGCCGACATTGTGCTGCTGTCGGACTATGCCAAGGGCGTGCTGACGGCCCGCGTGATCCGCAATGTCATCGATGCCGCACGCAAGCTCGGCAAAACCGTGATCGTCGATCCCAAGAGCGCCAATTTCGCGATCTATCGCGGCGCGACGCTGCTCACGCCCAACCGCAAGGAGTTCGCAGAAGCGACCCGAAGTCGGGCGGATTCGGACAAGAGCATCGCCAATGCCGCGCGGGACGCGATGCAGCTTGCGGACTGCGAGGCGATCCTGGTGACGCAAGGCGAACACGGCATGACGCTGGTGCCGCGCGAGGGCGAGATCATCCATATACCGGCCCATCCGGTGAAGGTCCGTGACGTCTCCGGAGCCGGCGACACCGTTGCCGCGGCGCTTGCCGTCGTGCTTGCGACAGGCGCCGGGTGGGAAACCGCTTTGCGGATGGCGAACGCGGCGGCGGCGGTTTCGGTCAGCAAGAAGGGCACGGCCATCGTGACGTCGGCCGAATTGCGCCGAAGAATCCTGCCGCATGCGTTTCTGGCGGCGGAAGAAAAAATTGTCGCCGATCGCGGCGATCTGGACGCGCAGCTTCTGGAGTGGCGCAAACAGGGTTTGAGGATCGGCTTCACCAACGGCTGTTTCGACATCCTGCATCCCGGCCACGTCAAGGTCTTGACCGCCGCGCGCGCCGCCTGCGATCGCCTGATCGTAGGCTTGAACAGCGATGGATCGGTGAAGCGGCTCAAAGGCGAGGGCCGCCCGGTCCAGGATGAGCGCGCGCGGGCCGAAGTGCTGGCAGCGCTGGAGGCGGTCGATCTCGTCGCAATCTTCGACCAAGACACGCCGATCGGGCTGATCACCGCGATCAGGCCGAGCGTATTGGTGAAAGGGGGCGACTACACCCGCGAGCAGGTCGTCGGCCGTGAGATCGTTGAAGCCCACGGCGGCGAAGTGCTGCTCGTCGACGTGCTGCCAGGCTTCAGCACGACCTCGTTGGTCGATCGCGCGCGGGGAGGCAAGGCGTGAACGCGCTGGCGCGAGAGCCTGCGGGCGCGCCGTTGTGGCGGCTATGGCGGGATCCGGCCGCCTGGATCACGACCTCCGATATTTGCATCATCCTGACCGCGCTCGCTCTGCCCTGGTCGACGTCGCTGGTCGCGATCTTCGTGGTCGCAGCGCTCGTTACGATGGTCCCTTTCTTCGATGCGAAGGCTTTCCTGGAAATTCTAAAGCGCCCGGTTTCCATCCTGCCGGTCGCCTTGTTTGCGCTCGCGGTCATCGGAACGCTTTGGTCGGACGCGCCATGGGGCGCACGACTATATGCGATCGGTCCGGCCGCGAAACTCTTGATGCTGCCGGTACTGCTCTATCACTTCGAACGCTCCAGCCGTGGCCTGCAGGTATTCACGGCCTTTTTGGTGTCGTGCGTCGCGTTGATGGCGATGTCCTGGCTTGTGGCGTTCGATCCACGGCTGGCGCTGAAATCCGGCGCCGAATACGGCGTGCCGGTCAAAAACTATATCGACCAGAGCCAGGAATTCGCCTTGTGCGCCGTGGCGCTCGCCTATCCCATCATCATGTTATTGCGCGCGGGAAGAACAATTTCTGCGCTGGCGCTGGGCGCGCTCGCACTGAGCTTCGTGGTCAATATGGCCTTCGTCATTGTTTCGCGTACCGTGCTGGTGACCATGCCGGTCATGCTCGCGGTATTCGCGCTGCTTCATCTGAAATGGCGAACCAGCGTCATCATATTGTGCGTGGCGATCATGCTGGCGGGGCTGGCCTGGGTAGCCTCGCCACCGTTGCGCGGGAGGATCGGGTCGTTCTTGACCGATTACAATCTTTACAAGGAGCGAAACCTTCCAACCTCGATGGGCTTGCGGCTGGAGTATTGGCAGAAGTCGCTGCGGTTCTTTGCCGAGGCTCCGCTGCTGGGGCACGGTACGGGATCGACCCGGGGACTTTTCGAGCAGGCCGCGATCGGCCGGGCCGGCGCCGGCGCCGATGTCGTTGCAAACCCGCATAACCAGACCTTGAACGTCGCGATTCAGTGGGGCGTGCTCGGCGTGATCGTGCTGTATGCGATGTGGCTCTCGCACCTCTTGCTGTTTCGCGGTGAGAGCCTGATCGCCTGGATCGGGCTGATGGTCGTGGTGCAGAACTTCTTCACCTCGCTTTTCAATTCCCACATTTTCGATTTCAA
>DASQOU010000112.1:0-31102 GCA_035644295.1 Bradyrhizobium sp. | reverse complement strand
GGCCGCGAAGCCGCTTCGAGGCGCGCGAGCCCACCGCGGAGCTGGCTTAGCGCATGGTCCGGAAAAGTGGGAACCGGTTTTCCCTCGCGACAAGCGCGTAGCGCTTGCGCGGAGATCATGCTCAAACAAAGAGATGATCTCGAGGGCTGACGGGACAACTGGCGGATCGACTTTAGGCGGCCTTGGCAGCGCCAGTTGCCACGCCATATGTTGCTACGTCCGACAAAGGATACCCGAACCGTGAGCGCTATCGCTGAACTGACTGGGCACGCCGATCGCTCGCTGCTGATCGTCGAGGACGACAAGCCATTTCTGGAACGTCTCGCGCGCGCCATGGAAAGTCGCGGCTTCAACGTGACCGCCTGCGACAGCGTCTCCGAGGGCCTGGCGCAGATCGGCCGGGCGGCGCCGGCCTTTGCGGTGGTGGATTTACGCCTGGGCGACGGCAATGGTCTTGACGTGGTGTCCGCGTTGAAGCGCAAACGCCCCGACGCGCGTGCCATCGTGCTGACCGGGTATGGCAACATCGCCACCGCCGTTACCGCGGTAAAGATGGGTGCCATAGATTATCTTTCGAAGCCTGCCGACGCCGACGATGTGGTTGCGGCCCTGCTCGCCAGCGGCAATGAGAAGTCCGAGCCGCCGAGCAACCCGATGTCGGCCGATCGCGTGCGCTGGGAACACATCCAGCGCATCTACGAGATGTGCAACCGTAACGTTTCGGAAACCGCGCGGCGGCTGAACATGCATCGCCGCACGCTGCAGCGAATTCTGGCCAAGCGCGCGCCGCGATAGGTTTTGAGCGCGCCGCCGTTTGGTCGGGAAATGCTCACCGCCACTTCGTGCGCTCGCGCACGCCGGCAAGCGCAGCGCGCGCCTCGGCAATGACCTTTCGTGTATCGAGCCCCGCGAGCTTGCCACCGCGCTTGAGGATACGGCCGTCGACGACGACGGTGTCGACGTTCTCCGGGCCAGTAGCTTCGAGCACGAGATGCGCCGGGTCGGTCACTATCGCCATGTTGAGCGCATTGGGGCTGATCGCGATCAGATCCGCGCGCTTACCCGGCTTGAGTGATCCGATCTTGTCGTCGATCCCCATCGAGCGCGCACCCTCGATAGTGCCAAGTTCGAGCGCCTTGCGCGCCGTCATCTTGAACTCGCTTTCCATCCTGGCGTTCTCGGAGTCACGCGCCAGCTTGAGCACGCCGAACATATTTGAACTTCCGGTCAGCGCCGAGGAGTCGATGGAGATGCCGAGCGGAATGCCCTTGGTCAGTATCTCGCTGATCTGCGGATAGCCGTAGCCGATGCGCAGTTCGGAGCCGGGCGACACCGAGACCGCAGAGCCCGCCTCCTTGATCATGTCCAATTCCGCGGGGCTTGCCGACAGCGTGTGAATGAGCTGGACGTCCCTGCCCATGAGCTTTGCCTTGTAGAGCGGCTCGATCTGGTTCACCGCCTTGCGGGCGCTCGCAACATGCAGCGTAATCGGTAGCCCGAGCTTGCGGGCATTGTCGAATTCCGGCTGATAGACCTCTGGCTTGATCGGGCCGGCACGGAACTGGCCGCGCCACGCCATGCCGAGCGTAATCAGGCCCTCGTTGGACCAGCTGTTCCAGTTCCTGGCAAGGCTCTCGATCGGCGCCTGATCGGCCGACTGAGTGTCGGGCAAACCCTGCGGCCAGCCGCAGGAATGGCGGGCGCGGATGCCGGCCTCGGCGAGCGCGCGGACATCGGCCTCGGCATGGGCTGTGCTGCGCGCGTTGTGGCACCAGGAGTGAACGAAAGTCATGCCTGAATTGATCGCCTCTGCCGCGGAGAGCCGCGTGCTCGCAAAGATGTCGTCCGGGCTCATCTGCTGGCCGAAGCGCGCGACAGTCGGGAAATAGCCGTCTTCCGGCTTGTCGCCGGCGAAGCTGCGGAACAGCGTGTTCCACATATGCCAATGGGTTTCGACCAACCCGGGCATGACGATCATGCTGGTGCCGTCGATCCTCTGCCCGCTGCCCTTCACATCCTTGCCGACCGCAACGATCTCGCCGTTCCTGACATGCACCGAACCACCCGCGATATCGCCCAGCACGCTGTCCATCGTCATCACATGGGCATTGGCGATGGTGAACTCGCCGCGTGGGGGAAGCTTCGATGCGCCGGTGTTGCCGCGCCGTGCTTGCGCCAGCAGGGGCGACGAAAACATTCCGGCTGCACCGAGCGCGGCCGCGCCACGCATGAAACTACGCCTGCAGACTTGGCACATGCCCCCTCCCTGGGAAGGATCGGCACGCGGCCGATCGTCAACTGCGGACTGCTTTGCCCAACCCTATACGAGTCGGACATCGCCATGCCATTCCAGTCTCCTATTTTGTGCCAGGAGTTTGGGGTTAGCATCAGAGCGAGCTACGGCGTCTGTAATATCTGAGCCGGCAAGCTCCGGCGGCTCGGTTGTCTGGCGCAGTATAGGCCCGTTGATAACGAGTTCGGTATGTGGAAACGTAAGATGGGGCGGCTTCACCGTCATGGTGGGGAAAAATGCGAGGACACAGCGTCGCTGACCTGATCCTTGAGGACGAGCGAATGTTGCGGTGCAAAGAGTTCGGGGACAATGGGAGCTTCTCTAAAGCGTAATTGCCTCATCTTCAGTTCTTCCCTGCTGCTGTGTGGATTTGAAGGAACGGCGTCATCGCAAACCATCGCTCCACCGGGCGGCGGCACCACTGCGCTCCCTGCGATCGAGGTCCCGGCGCCGCCTCTCGCCCAGCCTCCGCGGCGGCCCAGGGCGCCCGTGATAACCCAGGCGCGCCGGCGGCAGCCGGCCGTCTCACCGCCGACTGAAGCGCAGGCACTTGCATCAAAAGCGGCGACGCTGGATGAGGCGCGACGCTATATCTTCGCTCCGGTTGGTGCAGGCCAATACGAATTCAGTCACCAGGCGATTGAAGCGCTGCCGCAGGGCACGAACAACACCCTGGACAAGGTATTGTTGCAAGCTCCGGGCGTGACGCAAGATACCGCTGAGCGGGACAAATTGCACATACGTAACGAACACGCCAATCCGCAGTTACGCATCAACGGTGTTCAGCTTCCCGACGGCGTCGGCGCCTTCGGCCAGATCCTCGATACCGGCATCGTCGGTAGCCTCAGCCTGATCACCGGCGCGCTGCCGGCACAGTATGGCTTGCGCGTGTCGGGTGTGCTGGAGATCCAGACCAGGGCGGATGCCTTCAACAACTCAGGCAGTGTCAGCCTCTATGGCGGCAGCCACGGCACGATCACCCCGAGTTTCGAATATGGCGGCACGGTCGGACAAACCCAGTATTTCGTGTCCGGGCGCTATTTGCAGAATAATCTGGGGATCGAAAATCCGACGCCCGCCAGGGAGGCGATCCACGACCACGCCTCGCAGGAAAAAGGGTTTCTCTATCTCTCGACCGTACTCGATCCTACCAGCCGCCTGACCTTCATGAGCGGCGTATCGAATACGGCTTATCAGATTCCGAACAATCCGGGACAGCCGAGTAGCTTTACCGCCTTCGGAGTGTCGAATTTTGACACCTCAACACTCAATGAGCGCCAGTATGAGTCCAGCCAGTTCAACGTCCTTGCTTACCAGAAATCGATGGGGGATATCGACTACCAGCTTTCCTATTTCAACCGCTACAGCCAGTTGCACTTCAGGCCCGATCTGATCGGCGACCTCGTCATCAACGGCGTGGCTTCCGACATCTACCGTCAGAGCTACGTCAACGGCATTCAGGAAGATAGCGCCTGGCGCATCGGCTACGCCCATACGCTGCGCTTTGGATTTTCCATGAGCGCGGAACGCTCATTGGTCACCAACATATCCACGGTATTGGGCCTCGCCGATCCCACCGACCCTACCGCCGGTACGACCGATACGCCAAGAACCGTATTTGATTCCAGCCCCAAGACCGGCTGGCTGCTGGGAACCTATGTTCAGGACGAATGGAAGATCACCAACCAATTGACCTTGAATGCGGGCTTGCGCTTCGACCAGATGTTTCAATACGTCGACGCCAACCAGTTCAGCCCACGCGTCAGCCTGACCTGGAAGCCGTTCGAAGGCACCACCTTCCACGCCGGCTACGCGCGAAACTTTACGCCGCCGCCGCAGGTGCTGGCCGCACCGACCAATCTCGCGCTTGTGCAGGGCACATCGCAACAGCCTTTGGTATCGCAAAATGATCCGGTGCTGCCGGAGCGCTCCAACGTGTTCGATGTCGGCGTTGTGCAGAAGATACTCGGCGTACCCGGTCTCGAAGTTGGCGCCGATGCTTACTACAAAGCCGCACGCAACATGATCGACGATGGGCAGTTCGGCGCGGCCTACGTGCTAACCGCCTTCAACTTCGATCGGGGAAAGAATGTCGGCATCGAACTCAAATCGTCCTACACCAACGGTAATTTCCGTGCCTATGCTAACTTTGCTTGGGCGCGACAGCTCGCCACCGGGGTCGTATCGAACCAGTTCCTGTTCGACCCCGACACTTTCGCTTTCACTGCCAGCCACGACACTTTCACCGACCACACTCAGCTTTATACCGCGTCAGGGGGCCTCTCCTATCTCTGGGATGGCACCCGGTTCAGCGCCTCGATGATTTTCGGCAGCGGCCTGCGGGCGGGTTTCGCAAATATCGATCACGTGCCATCGTACACACAGGTCAATACGGGCATCTCTCGCGACCTCTACCTGCGAGGTGATCTGAGCAAGCCAACGACAGTGCGCTTTGATGTCGTAAATCTGTTTGATAAAATTTACGAAATTCGGGACGGGACGGGCATCGGCGTATTCGCGCCGCAATTCGGGCCTCGGCGCGGCTTCTATGTCGGCGTTTCGCAGAAAATATGAACGTCCTTGAAGTGGCGTCTCTCCGTCATGGCCGATAAAGCGTTTTCCAGCGAAGTGGTCCCCGGTTCGCGTAAAGAAAACGCGTCAAAACAATAAGCTGGAGCCTCCGTTCCGATTCAATCGGAACGGAGAAGGCTCTAGGCGCGTTGACTTTGAGCGGAATCGGTGCGCTGTCCGTATTTGATGGCTGACGCGCGAGGCGTTTTTTAAAACTCCGCATGCCCTTGCGGGTCGACCAGGCGATTGATCCGCTGCGCGGCGGCGATCGCAAACCGCACCGTCATCAATTTTCGGGTCGGCGCCGGCAGCCGGTGCTCGGGCGCTGCGCAATGCATATGCGCGCCATAGGCGTCGGCGACGATCAGGCCGGTGTCGGCCGGGAAGATTTCGCACGGCAAATCCTGGGTGAAGGCGAAGAACAGCCGGTCGCAATGGGCGCGGTATTCCGGCCATTTCTGGTCGACCCGCAAATCCTCCAGCGATGATTTGATTTCGACGATCCAGATCTCGCCGCGCTCATTGATCGCCACCAGATCGGCGCGCCTTCCCGAGGGCAGCGGCAATTCGCTGATGCAGGCAAATCCGAGCGACCGTAATAGCCGTGCGGTGCCGCGCGCGATCGCGAGCGCCGTCTCCGACTGACGGCGGTCCGGTGTTGGCACGAGATTGACCTGGCGGGCGGGCGATTCCATGGCCGGCATCATAGGGCCCGTCCGAACAAAGGGGAAACGCGTTTTACGCCCGAACCCGTCGCGACGGGAACCCGGCCCAATCCGACCGCTTATTCCCGGGCGTTTGCCGCCAGGACCCGAGGCGGACCGAACAGGGCTGCCTGCACCATGATCGACGACCTCTGGTACAAGAACGGCGTGTTTTATTGCCTGTCCGTCGGCACCTATATGGACGCCAATGGTGACGGAATCGGCGATTTCAAGGGATTGTTGCGCCGGTTGGACTATCTGCAGGGCCTCGGCATCACCACGATCTGGCTGATGCCGTTCCAGCCGTCGCCCGGCAAGGACGATGGCTACGATATCTCCGACTACTATGGCGTGAACCCGCGATACGGCACGCTGGGCGACTTCGTCGAATTCACCCATGGCTGCCGGCAACGCGGCATCCGCGTCATCATCGACCTCGTCGTCAACCACACCTCGGATGCGCATCCCTGGTTTCGAAAAGCTCGAACTTCGCCGGATTCAGAATATCGCGACTGGTATGTCTGGTCCGACAGGAAGCCGGCCAATGCCGACAAGGGAATGGTGTTTCCCGGCGTGCAAAAATCCACCTGGACGCATGATAAGGAAGCCAAGGCTTGGTATTTTCACCGCTTCTACGACTTCCAGCCCGACCTCAACACCTCGAATCCGCGCGTGCAGGCCGAAATCCTCAAGATCATGGGTTTCTGGATTCAACTCGGCGTCTCCGGTTTTCGCATGGATGCGGTTCCGTTCGTCATCGCCACCAAGGGTGCAAAGGTCCGCAAGGCCGTCGAGCAATACGACATGCTACGCGCGTTCCGCGAATTTCTGCAATGGCGGCAGGGCAATGCCATCATTCTCGGCGAAGCCAACGTGCTGCCCGAAACCGATCTTGAATATTTCGGCCAGGACGGCGACCGCATACAAATGATGTTCAATTTCCAGGTCAACCAGCATCTGTTCTATGCCATGGCGTCCGCCGATTCGCGGCCCTTGGCCAAGGCGCTGGTGGCGACGAAACCCCGCCCCGCTACCGCGCAATGGGGGCTGTTCCTGCGCAATCACGACGAACTCGATCTCGGCCGGCTGACCAAGGCACAACGAGACCTGGTGTTCAGGAAGTTCGGTCCCGACAAGAACATGCAGCTCTACGACCGCGGCATTCGCCGCCGCCTGGCCCCGATGCTAAGCGGCGACCGGCGCCGGCTCGAACTCGCCTATAGCCTGATGTGCACGCTGCCGGGCACGCCGGTGATCCGCTATGGCGACGAAATCGGGATGGGCGACAATCTCGATCTGCCCGAGCGCAATTGCGCCCGCACGCCGATGCAGTGGTCGACCGAGCCGCATGCCGGTTTCACGGAAAGCGACAGGCCGTGCTCGCCCGTCATTGACAAGGGCCCGTACGGATTCGAGCACGTCAATGTCGCCAAGCAGCGTCGCGATCCCAACTCGATGCTGAATTGGACGGAGCGCATCATCCGGATGCGCAAGGAAGTCCCGGAGGTCGGCTGGGGTGATTTTCGGGTCATCGCGACGCGCGACCCGGCCGTGCTGGTCATTCGCTATGACTGGCGTAATAATTCGGTGCTATTCGTGCATAATCTCGGTGACAAGCCGCGCGAGATTTCATTTTCGGTCGGCCTGCCCGGGGATGCCGGCAAGCTTCTGGTCAATCTGCTGGCGGAGGACCACAGCCAGGCCAACGAGCGCGGCAAGCACGCGCTGCTTCTCGAAGCCTACGGATATCGCTGGTATCGCGTGGGGGGCCTCGATTATCTGCTCAAACGCAGCGACATCGACACCGACGCCGCCGGCAAGGCCAGTCATCCGGCCTGAGCGAAAACGCTCTCTGACGGGCCGATGATGACGCCCTCGTCGCCACGCAGGTCGAGTTCGCCCGCGATTTTTTCGCCCCGCCGGTCCAGCATCGTTGAAAGCAGAATCTCGCCGCCAAGGCCGACGGCCTCGGACGCGATTGAAATCGGCGCTGCCCCGAGGTTCAGCGCGATGACGACTACCACTGCCTCGCTCTGTCTGCGGTAAAGCAGCAGATCTCCCTCAGCCGCGATCGGCACATAATCGCCCGACTGAAGCGCGGGCAGCTTTCGTCGCAAAGCGATCAGCGCCTTGTAGAGATGGAGGATCGATCGTCCATCCGCCGCGAGATTGACCACGTTTTCCTGAAGAAAATCGCCCGGTAACGGCAGCCACGGCGCCCTTGTCGAGAAGCCGGCAAAGGGAGTGGCATCCCACTGCATCGGCGTCCGACAGCCGTCCCGGCCGACGCCGATCCCCGGCACGTTCTTCTCGAAGGGATCGCGCACGTCTTCGGGCGCAATGGCGCGCTGGTGCATACCGATCTCGTCGCCGTAATAAAGCGTCGGCGTTCCTCGCAGCGTCAACAGCAACATTGCGGCGACCCGGGCCTGCTCCCGACCCACCCGGCTCGCCACCCGCGGGCGATCGTGATTGCCCAGAACCCAGTTCGGCCAAGCTCCCGCCGGCAATGCGCGCTCGTAATCGGCAATGATCTTCTCGACCGAGCGCGCGCTCCACAGCGTCGACAACAGCGCGAAGTTGAAGGGCATCTGCGCGCCGGCGAGGTCGTTACCGTAGTAGGCGACAAGGCGGTGCAGCGGAAGATAGACCTCTCCGATCAATACGCGCGATCCGAATTCGTCGGTCACGCGCCGCATCTGCGCGATCACGTCGTGGACCTCGGGTTGATCGGTGGAATATTGCGTCAGTATCTTCTCATGCGGCGGCCGGGCGTCGTGAAAGTGTGGGTTGGGCGGATTGTCGCGAAACTCCGCATCCTTGATTAGGTGCCAGATCACGTCGACGCGGAAGCCATCGACGCCCTTGCGCAGCCAGAAACGCATGACGTCGTAGATCGCTTCGCGTACCGCGGGGTTGCGCCAGTTTAAATCCGGCTGCTGGGCGAGAAACGCGTGATAGTAATATTGCTCCGTCGCGGCGTCATATTCCCAGCCGCTGCCGCCGAATTCCGACAACCAGTTGTTCGGCGCGCTGCCGTCGGGTCGCGGGTCCCGCCAGATGTACCAGTCGCGCTTCGGATTATCGCGTGAGCTGCGGCTTTCGACGAACCAGGGATGCCGGTCCGAGGTATGGTTCGGCACCAGATCGAGGATCACCTTGAGGCCGCGCCCACGCGCAGCGTCGATCAGGGCGTCGAAGTCCTCCATGGTGCCGAACAACGGATCGACGCCGGTGTAATCGCAGATGTCGTAACCGAAATCGGCCATCGGCGAGGGGAAAATCGGCGATAGCCAGACCGCGTCTACACCAAGGTCCAGCAGATAGGGCAACCGCCTGATGATGCCGGCGATATCGCCGACCCCATCGGCATTGGAATCCTGAAACGAACGCGGATAGATTTGGTAGAAAATGCCGTGCCGCCACCAATATTCGTCGCTTTGAGGCATCTTGGCGATCATTCTTTCAAATCGGTCTGCAATCGTTGTGCGGAGCAACGCCTTAAACCACGGACGGGTTCAGCCCGGAGAATCCAAAAAGCATTGGCAACGGCGACGGCGATGTGACGGGAGGCGGAAAATCCGAGGTCCGGCGGCCCGGTGCCCGCGAACGGCGCTGCCTGGCTTTGGATTCGGCTTGGGAATGCCGCCTGATCTGCTATCGTGGACGCAGAGGGACATAAGGCGTGACCACCGAGTTCAGCTTTTTTTCCGGCTCAGCAAGGCTGAGCGTGGCGGATATCGCTTCGCTGACCGGCGCCGATCCGCGCGACGGGGCAGACTTGTCCCGCCGCCTGACGGGGATAGCGCCGGTGGACCAGGCAGAGGCCGGCGACCTGACCTTTGTCGCCGATGCCAAATTCGTCACCGCACTGGAATCGACCAAGGCCGGCGCCGTGTTGACCAGCGAGCGTTTCGCACGCCACGTTCCTGACGGCGTCGCGGTATTGCGAACCCGCAAGCCTTACCACGCCTTCGTCATGGTCGCGCGCAAGATTTACAGCAGCGCGCTTCGTCCGACGTCGGTCTTCGGCAATGACGGTGTCTCGCCCCATGCGGCCGTGCATCCCACCGCTCGGCTCGAGCGCGACGTTACAGTGGATCCGTTCGCGGTCGTTGGGCCGCGGGTTACGATCGGATCCGGCACATTGATCGGCGCGCACGCGGTGATCGGCGAGCATGTCCGGATCGGAAGCAATTGCGCCATTGGCGCCAGCTGCACGCTCACCCATGCGCATCTCGGCGACAATGTGGTGATCCATCCCGGCTGCCATATCGGCCAGGATGGCTTCGGGTATGTCTCCTCCGCCGAAGGCCATATCAAAATCCCGCAGATCGGCCGCGTTGTCATTCATAACGCCGTCGAGATTGGTTCCGGCACCCGGATCGACCGTGGCGGAATGCGCGATACCGTGATCGGCGAAGGAACCAAGATCGATAATCTCTGCCAGATCGGACACAACTGCGTCATCGGCCGCCATTGCATCATTGTCGCTCAATCCGGCCTCAGCGGCAGCGTGACGATCGAGGATTTCGTCGTGCTCGGACCACGCACGGGCATCATCCCGCACGTCACCGTCGGCAAGGGCGCGATGCTGGCCTCAAGGTCCACCGTGTACGAGGACGTACCGGCGGGCGCCGTGTGGGGCGGCTTTCCGGCCAAACCGAAGCGGCAATGGCTGCGCGAGGTGGTCGCGCTTGAAAGGCTCGCAGCCGGGGGTCGCCGCGGAAAATCCAGGGGTCGCAACGCCAAATCATAGCGGCCATGTTCCGCAGCAATGCGCGAATCTTTTCCTTGGCGGCAAGCAAAAAATCGGCATTGTTCTGACATGGCGCACGAATCCGAAACCCAGGCGAAAGCCGGCGCGATCATCGTTCCGGTGACGCTGTTTGAGCAGAACTGCACCCTGTTATGGTGCACGGCCACCAAGAAGGCCGTGGTGATCGATCCTGGCGGGGATGTTCCTAAAGTTCAGGCCGGCATCAAGCAAGCCAATGTCACGGTCGAGAAGATATGGCTGACGCACGGCCACATCGACCACGTCGGCGGTGCGGCCGAGCTGCGCGATGCGCTCAAGGTGCCGATCGATGGCCCGCATTTTGCCGATAAATTCCTGCTCGACAATGTCGTGGCGAGCGGGGCGCGTTTCGGCATGACCGGCGTGCGCGACTTCGCGCCGGATCGCTGGCTCGAAGAGGGCAATCAGGTCAACATTGGCGAACTGACGTTCGATATCCTGCATTGCCCGGGTCATTCGCCCGGCAGCGTGGTGTTTTTCAACAAGGAAATGCGCTTTGCGCATGTCGGCGACGTGCTGTTCAACGGATCGGTCGGACGCAGCGATATTCCCGGTGGCAATCATGCGACGCTGATCAAGTCGATCAAGGACAAGCTGCTGCCGCTCGGCGACGATGTCGGCTTCATCTGTGGTCACGGCCCCGGCTCAAGCATTGGCCAGGAGCGGTTGACCAATCCATTTCTCAACGGCGCGATGTGAGCGATTCCCGCGAACATGAGATTTTCGATTTGCGCGCTCAATGACCGCTGGATGGCGGTCCCGCCGGTCGAACTGATCCCCGAATGACACTTTCGCGGCAAGTTCGAGGGCGCGCCCTATTTCATAAGACCCGCCGCCGTGAGCGCGCGCGTGATCACGCCACCGACGTCGATACCGCGACGCGCTTGACGCGGCGGTTCGGTGCGCCGATTGAAGCTCGCCAGTGGCCACAGTACCGCGGTGATATCTGGTGTCGCCAGGGGTACCGGAGACATCACCGGAACTTTCTTCACCGGCCTCTTCGAAGCAACGGTCGAAGAGGTCTTTGCAGGTTCCTTGGCAGATTCCTTTGCGGATTCCTTGGGCTGGCGAATCCATTCGGTCAGGCCGAAGAAATTGGCAATGTGATACGAGGACGAGATACCCGCCTCGATCAGAAACGCGCCCTGGGTGCCGTAGCGCTCGTCGTTGTCCGCCGTTCCAAGCGGTGTTCCATGGGCCATATCGGTGATGGTGTAGGATTCGACGGTCGTTTCGCCCTCCGCATTCCACCAGATTTGGCGCGGATAACCGTCGACGGTGCCCGCCGACATCGGTGCCGAAGGCAATTGATGCACATCGAGCCACTGCTTGACGATCTCATCGGCGTTTGCGGGATTGACTGTGCGATCCGCGCTGCCGTGCCATACCGAAACTTTCGGCCAGGGACCCCGATGCTTTGAAGCGCTGCGCACGAGGTCGCCCAATTCGCCGGCCGGATGGGGACGCGACTGAAACATTCCGTTCAAGGCTTCGCGTACATTGGTCGCAACGCCGAACGGCAATCCCGCGATGATCGCGCCGGCCGCGAACACCTCGGGATAGGTGGCAAGCATGACCGAGGTCATGGCGCCGCCCGCGGAGAGGCCGGTGACGAAAATACGATGCGGGTCGATCTGATGATCACCCACCATCCGCGCGATCATCTGCCTGATCGAACAGGCTTCGCCGTGCCCGCGCGCAGTGTCTTCCGGATTGAACCAGTTGAAGCATCCTTGAGCGTTGTTCGCGGGCTGCTGCTCGGGCATCAGCAACGCAAAACCATAGCGTTTTGCGAGCGTGGACCAGCCGGCGCCCAAATCATAGCCTGCGGCGGTCTGACCGCAGCCGTGCAGAACGACAACCAAGCCGGGGGCCGGTTGCGGGTTACCCGGCACGTAGGAGAACATCCTGAGATCGCCCGGATTGGCTCCAAACCCCCTGGTTTCGACCAGCGGGCTACGAAGACCTCGCCGCGCGCCGCGTCCCAAGCCTTCCAACGCATTGAACCCATGAAGCTTGGGCAGGTGCTTCAGGAATTCGATATTTGCAGCGAGGGACACGGGCAGCTCCTTGGCGAGAGATTGGGTAACGCCACCAGAAACAGATAGTTGCTGCACTGCAAAATAAAAAGACCGTGTGCTGTCAGTCCCCAGAAATTTCGCGATCGTGCTTAAGGGGTAACAGCCTGCCGCATCCAGGACCGAAATGCGGCGACGCCGCGATCGACAGCGCGAACGGCGAAATGAAACAAATTGCACCGCCCGCGCGAAGCGCGCTGCGCTTGCAAGATCGCCGGGGCAGGATGCAGGAGACGGACCGCGCAATGAGAATTCAGATCGCCTTCAATTTGCGGTAGGCGAACCAAACCATTTTCAAGAGCAGCCATCCGTCCCGAAAGCGCGAGATCTGTGTCTCGCCGAACGTGCGCGCCTTGTAGTGGATCGGCGTCTCGATAATTTTGAGGTTCTGCTTCGCCGCGCCGAAGATCAGATCGAAATCGCCGAACGGATCGAAGTCGCCGAAATAGCCGCGCTCCCGCGCCAATATCTCGTAATCCTTGCGCATCAGCACCTTGGTGCCGCACAGCGTGTCGGTCAGGCGGGTGTTGACGAGATAGCTGAACAAATAGGCAAAGCAGCGGTTGGCGATCAGATTGAGCGGGCGCATCGCCTCGTTTTCCATGGGATAGACCAGGCGGGTGCCGTTGACGAATTCGGCCTTACCGGTCTCGATCACCGCGTGGTATTTCGGCAGCGCTTCCGGCGGCATCGTCAGGTCCGCGTCCAGGATCATCAGGACGTCGGCGGTCGCGGCGGCGAATCCTTTGCGCACCGCGTCGCCCTTGCCCTTGCCGTCCTGCTTCAGCACCTTGATATTCCATTGGTCCTTGTAGGCATCGCGGACGCGCTCGCATTCCTCGAACGTGCCGTCGCTGGAATTTCCCTCGACAAACAGGATCTCCTGCGAGCTGCCGAACCTCGGCATGCGCAGGATAGCGTTCTCGATATTGCCCTTCTCGTTCCGGCAGGGGATCAGAATGCTGGCGGAAAATTTCCGGTCGGGAAACTGCCGGACCGGGCGTCCGACCAGATAGGTTCGCAGGCACAGTTTGCGGATCCCCGGCAGCGGCGCGATGAACCGGTTGATGAACGGACCGAGCCCGAGCCAGCGCTGCGGCAGAAGCTGCCGCTGCTCCTGACTGATCATTTCGAAATCCGCCAAATCCATCAGGTTGAGGAAGTCGACGGTAGCGATGTAATTGATTTTCGGTTGCGTGGCCCGCAGACCCAGCGCCTCCGCAAGCTTGAGCACCGGCTCCCACAAATGCGAGTAATAGGAAATGATGATCCGCGTGGACGGCGCGCACAAATGATGCACGAGTCTCAACGTGCCGTCGATATCCTCGAAGATGCCGATGGTGTCGGCAATCACGATATAGTCGAAGGGTCCCTCGATCGAAGCCAGCGTTGCCGGGTCCTCCACGTCCCCGAGGACGAAATCGAGATCGGGATGCAGCTCATTGGCCTTGGCGATCGTCTTGGCGCCGAAATCGACGCCGACACCGTATGAAGGCTTTAGCGCGGCGAGCAAATCTCCGCGGCCGCAGCCTAATTCCAGCACCCGCTTGCCCGGTGGAATCAAGAACTGCATGAATTTGCGGTCGTCTTCGTGATAGGCGGCATTGAACTTGCGCCAGCGATCGAGTTCCTCGCCCTTGGCCTCGAAGTGATCGAGCAGGTCGCGCTTGCGCTGACTAGAAAGCCGCAGTGAAGCAGTTGTGTCGGATTGCTTCAAATACATCTCCCCCTCGGCGCGGAAAAACAAAAGGTTTTCTTAGCGGAACGGCCCCGGGGTGTAAATTCGGGCAGCGGCCCCATTACTTTTCCTTTAACTCTTCCCTTGGCCCTTCCCAGGCCATAGTTTGGCGCCGATCAACCAAGAACAATGTCCGGAGAGAAGCCCCATGGCCCGCCTCAAATTCGGAGCCTTCCTCGCCCCGCATCACCCGATCGGCGAGCATCCGATGCTGCAATTCCGCCGCGACCTCGATTTCGTCGAGCAGCTCGATGCACTCGGCTACGATGAATTCTGGTGCGGCGAGCATCATTCCTCAGGCTGGGAGATGATCGCCTCGCCCGAGATGTTTCTGGCAGCCGCCGGCGAGCGCACCAAGCGTATCAGGCTCGGCACCGGCGTGATCTCGCTGCCCTATCACCATCCCTTCAACGTCGCCCAGCGCATGGTGCAGCTCGACCACATGACCGGGGGCCGCGCCATTTTCGGCTCCGGCCCCGGCGCGCTCGCCTCCGACGCGCATACGCTCGGCATCGACCCGATGACGCAGCGTGATCGTCAGGACGAGGCGATCGCGGTCATCCGCCGGTTGTTCAAAGGCGAGCGCGTGACGGCGAAGAGCGACTGGTTCACGATGAACGACGCCGCATTACAGATCCTCCCTTTGCAGGAAGAGATGCCGTTCGTGGTGGCCTCGCAGATCTCGCCGTCGGGGATGACGCTGGCAGGAAAATACGGCATCGGCATCATCTCACTCGGTTCGATGTCGACACAGGGCTTGATGGCGCTGCCGACGCAATGGGGTTTTGCCGAAGACGCCGCAAAGAAGCACGACACCACCGTTAACCGATCCGACTGGCGGGTGCTGCTCTCCTGGCACATTGCCGAAAGCCGTGAACAGGCTCGGCGCGAGGCCGGCGCCGGACTGATGCGCTGGCACAACGAATATAATGTCGCCACGCTGCAGCGGCCCGGCTTGGAACCGTTTACTTCGCCGGAGGACGCCGTGGAAAAGACCGCCGGCGGCGAGGCCGCCGCCTCCACCATCGGCACCCCCGACGATCTGGTCAAAACCATCAAGAAGCTGATGGAGGTTTCGGGCGGCGTCGGCAGCATCATCGGCTTTGTCCACGACTGGGCCAACCCGGAGAACACGAGACGCAGCTGGGATATGGTGGCGCGCTATGTGGTTCCGGAAATCAACGGCTACGTCACCAAACTGCGCGAGTCGCAAAAATTCCTGATCGAGAACCGCGCGGTATTCGAGCGCGCAGGGCAGGCCGTGATGGCGAAAATCATGGAGAACGACAAGGCTGCCGCGGCACTTTCGCTGACCGGTCCCGGCCGTGTCGCGATCCCGACCATCAACGCCCCGGATCTGCAGAAGGAAGCCGCGAAACACAACAAGGCGTGACGCGTGGCGCGGCGCGCCGTCAACCGCGCCGGATCATTCGATCACTTCGTCCGCACCAGTGAGGAGCGCTGGAGGAACGGTGAGGCCGAGCGCCTTGGCGGTTTTGAGATTGATGGTGAGTTCGAATTTCGTCGGCTGCATGACAGGCAAATCGGCTGGCTTCTCGCCCTTTAGAATGCGTCCGCAATAGATACCCGAGTTGCGATAGGAATCCTTTAGGATGGTTCCGTAACTCAAAAGGCCACCCATCGCGACATTTTCGCGCCAACCGTAGCTCGCGGGGACGGCGTGTCTTGCGGCGAGTTCGACAATCGCAGTACGCCGGCTATCGAAGTAGGGCTCTGCGGCGACAATGATGGCTCCAGCTTTCAACTCCGCCAACCGCGCAAAAGAAGCCTCAACTTCCTGATCGTTCGAGGCGTTCAAGACTTGCAGATTTATACCGAGCGTCTCGGCCGCTTCCTGCGCGGCTCGAACTTCGAGCCGTGCACTCGGATTGGCCGGGTTTGCCAGATAGGCAACGGTCCTGGCCGATGGAACTAGCTCATGCAGGAGATGGAGACGCTTTGCGATGAGAGTGGAGTTGAACACGCTCATGCCCGTAATATTGCCACCAGGCCGACTCAGGCTCTCGACTAGCCCGAGTCCCACCGGATCGTCGGCCGCCGAAAAAATAATCGGGATTTTGGAGGTTGCCTTTTTCGCGGCCAACGCGGACGGCGGTCCGCCTGCCGCGAGGATCGCCGATACCCGCAGGCTGACAAGTTCTGCGGCGAGTGTGGGTAGTTGATCGTATCGACCCTCCGCCCAACGATATTCGATCGCTACATTCTGGCCGACGACAAAGCCGGCCTCGCCGAGGCCTTGACGAAAAGCGGCGACGACGGCCGCGGATTCGCCCGGCGACCGGCTACTCAGATATCCAACGACCGGCGTTGCCGATGGCTGAGCAGGCGAGGCGATCGGCAAAAGAAACGAGGAACTCGTTACCGCGCCAAGCCCTGCAATGAATTCACGGCGTTTCATTCAATTAATTCCCGGATTTACTCAGATAAACACCGAGAGCCGAAAGCTATTTCAAGGAATGCTGCAGGCCAGCCTAGCATGCGCAAAGAATGTTCGCTGCAGCCTGGATCATATTAATCTCTTCTAACGAAGCCGATCCGCTTTGCTCTGAAGACACAAAGAGCTATTTTAGCCGGATCGTGGCCCAACGGAGCAATTGCCATGTCCATGCAAAGTGTGGCTTCCCCTGCGATCACGCTGACGCCGCCCAACCGCAACTCGCTGGCGCATATTCCCGGTGACGAGGGCTGGCCGGTCATCGGCCGGACGCTGGCGATCCTTGCAGACCCCAAGGGCGAAGTCGAAAGAATGGCTGCGAAATACGGCCACGTCTATCGCAGCCGCGTGCTCGGCGAAACCAGCATTTCCGTGCTCGGTCCCGAAGCCAACGAATTCGTGCTGTTCGATCAAACTAGGCTTTTCTCCTCGACCCATGGCTGGGGAACCATCCTCGGCCGGCTGTTTCCGCGCGGCCTGATGCTACTTGATTTCGACGAGCATCGCCTGCACCGGCGCGCGCTGTCGGTTGCGTTCAAGTCCGGCCCGATGAAATCCTATCTTGCGGCGCTCGATGCCGGCATTGGGGCACGCGTGGCGCAATGGCGGCAACGGCCCGGTCCGATGTTGTTCTATCCGGCCATGAAGCAGCTCACGCTCGATCTTGCAGCTACTTCGTTTCTCGGAACCGGCATCGGGCCTGACGTCGATGAGATCACACGGGCGTTCATCGATATGGTCGCCGCATCGGTCGCCCCGATCCGCCAACCCTGGCCGGGCACGCAAATGGCGCGCGGCGTCAAAGGCCGCGCTCGCATCGTGGCTTATTTTTCGGAGCAGATTCCGATCCGCCGTGCCAAGGGCGGGGAGGACCTGTTCTCGCAGCTGTGTCACGCCACCCACGACGACGGCGCGCTGCTCTCGACCCAGGATATCGTCGACCACATGAGTTTTCTGGTGATGGCCGCGCACGACACGCTGACCTCGTCACTGACGTCCTTTGTAGCAGCCCTTGCCGCCAATCCACAATGGCAGGACAAATTGCGCGACGAAGTCACGGCGCTCGGCGTCGCGGTCGACGCGCCCACGACATTCGACAATCTCGAAGCCATGCCGCTCACCGAGATGGCGTTCAAGGAGGCGATGCGGTTGAAGCCGCCGGTGCCTTCCATCCCGCGACGGGCGACGCGCGATTTCAGTTTTGGCGGCTATGCGATGCCGGTGGGTACCTTGGTCGCGATCAATCCGCTGTTCACCCATCACATGCCGGAAATATGGCCCGATCCCGACAACTTTGATCCGATGCGCTTTACCGACGAGGCGCAGCGCGCTCGTCACCGCTTCGCCTGGGTGCCATTCGGCGGTGGCGCGCATATGTGCCTTGGGCTGCATTTCGCCTACATGCAGGCGAAATGCTTTGCGCGGCATTTCCTGCAGAATCTCAACGTTTCGCTGCAACCCGGCAGCAGGCCGGATTGGCAGATGTGGCCGATTCCGAAGCCGAAAGACGGATTGCGGGTGATCGTGTCGCCGGTGAGGTGAGTAGATCAGGCCAACGCCGGGGCTTCGATGCCGACCACGTCGATGCCGTCGGCGCGCCCGCGAATCGCCAACCGCCCCAGGTCGCGAACCGCAAACGGCGGCGCTGAATCGAACCGTTGCATCGCCGCGCGGGATGCGAGGAAGCCGCCATCCACGTTGCGGCTGAGTTCTTCGAGCCGTGCTGCCGTGTTCATGACATCACCATTGAAGACGATGGCGCGTTTGATGTCGCCGATCTCACCGACGATCACGGGTCCGAAATGCAGGCTGCCGCGAATCCGCGGCACAGTCCCGAACTCCTGTTCAAATTGGCTCGATGCACGCGACAATTCCTCCCGCATCGCCCCAAAACAGCGCAACGGGCGGCAATCAATCGCCCCACTCTTCTCCGGCCAGGTCACGATCACCTCATCGCCGACGTAATTCAGTACCTCGCCCCGATAATCTACCACCGCAAGCGTGAGCAGACGAAACGTGCGATCGAGAAGACGGTGAATGGCGACGCCGCCGAGCCGTTCAGCCAGGCCCGTCGACCCCGCGATGTCGACGAAAAGCACGAAGCGGCTTTCCTCGACCGGCGTGTGGTACCGCCCGGTGACGAAATTCAGGAACGCGCGGTGTCCGACGATGTTGGAAATTACGAGAGCCAGATTAATTACCACCGAAAGTACCGCGGAATAGATAAAGCCAAGCCAGAAAGTCTTGCTGGACATTTCCTGCGGCACCCCGGCGATGAACTCACCCAGCTGGAGCCACTGGATGACGATGATAATCGCCGCGTAGATCACACTGCGTACAATCAGGCTGATTGTAAACGAAAGACCGCTCAGCCACACCCGCAGCGGGCCATCCAGGACGAATAGCTGGATGCTCCCCAGCGCGGTGGTCATCAATAGCCCATAGGCCATTCCCACCGCCATGGCGGAAGGCAAGGTACGGCCCTGCGCAATGTTGAACGCGACTCCCGAAAGCATGCCGGCCGCGATGACGACGGCAAGCATTTGCAGCTTTCCCTTGAGCCTTGCGTTCATGCCGTCCTGTCCGGGTTGCCGCCGGCTCCGACTATACACGGACCCGGTCGGCAGCCCTTATGAACTCGACGATCTCGATTGCGGAGGGCAGCAGCCGGTTTTCAGCGATGCTGTCCCGCTTGTTCGGCCCGCCGCATGAGCGCTCACCCCTTGCCCTGCTCGAATGTCTTGCGCAGAGCAGCAAGGCCCTGCTGCTGCGCGGTCCAGTTGCGGCCGCCGGTGATGGCGCCATCGACCACCAGATCGTGGCCATTGACGAAGGTGGATTCGTCGCTGGCGAGAAATACCGCGGCGTGAGCGATGTCTTCGGGCAGTCCGGCGCGTGGAATAGGCTGGGCGGTCTTGTAGACTTCGCGCATGACATCGGGGGTTTTCTCCGCCGCCTCGACCGACAGACCGAGCGCCTTGCCGAAAATGCCGGTGGCGATCGCACCGGGCGAAATGCTGTTGACGCGGATGCCGGCTTCACCGAGTTCCATCGCCACACATTTGGTGAGGTGGATCACGGCGGCCTTGGCGGCGCCATAGACGATCGAGGACGAAAAGCCCGCAAGCCTGCCGGCAATGCTGCCATTGTTGATGATGCTGCCCGAGCCCTGGCGGCGCATGTGGGGTGCGGCGTGTTTCATGCCGAGCATGACACTGCGCACCAGTGTCGCCATCGCGGCGTCGAAACGTGCTACGTCGAGCCCTTCAATTCCGCCGGTTTGCGCTGGACCGCCTGCATTATTGAACAGACAATCGATGCGGCCGAATTTCTCGACCGCCTCGCCGATCAGCGCGGCCATCTCCTCTTCGACCGTGACGTCGGTCCGGCGGAATAGGCATGCAGGGCCGAGCTTTTTGGCCAATGCCTCGCCTTCCACCACGCGGCGGCCGGCGACCACGATTTTCGCCCCCTCCGCGACAAAAATTTCGGCGGTGCGCAGACCAATGCCGCTTGTCGCGCCGGTGATCACCGCGACCTTGCCGTCAAGCCGTCCCATGTTGTTCTCCTTTTGACACTGTCTGCTTCAAATATCTCCGGCCTGCCGAAACAACGCAAGCCAGGCATTGTGCCGCGGTGCCTTCCAAAGCACGATGGCCGGACAAACGAGGCGTTTGTCCGGGAGAAACGAGTTTCCATGTCGCTGGTTGTATTCAAATTTTCCAGTTGTTGAACCGTGCTGCGTTTTTTGCAGCCGAAGCTCACGCAAATTTTCGCTATGCTTGGCCTTGTTTTGGATTCGCTGATCGGTTGATGTGACCCATGGTGAAATTGATCGACGAGTTTCGGCAGGGCTGGCAAGGAACGTCTCGGACCTCTCCTCTGTTTGGCATGGGTTTTGCGGTATCCTGCCTTGCGGTGTCGACGGCGGCACGGTGGTGTCTTTCCCTGCTCCGGCCGGACGTCTTCTTCACCCCGTATTTTCCGGCGGTCTTCTTTGCCACCGCGTTCGGCGGGTACCGGATCGGGATTGTGACGGCTATCCTGGGCGGAGTGTCCGGCGTCGTTCTGAATTTCGGCGACGCCCCGACCGATTTTGCCAGGGTCGTGCTGTTGGTCATCTATATGATCGTGTGCGGCCTCACGATTTGGGGCGTCGAGCACTATCGATCGGTCGCGGCAAAGCAGCGAGAAATTGCGAAGCGCCTGATCCGGGAGGAGGCCTATCGCAAGCTCATCGTCGACGAACTTCAACACCGGCTGAAAAACAAATTATCGACCATTCACGCCGTGCTTCACCAGATCCTGCAGGATCAACCGCAAATCTGGGCCGGTATCGACCGGCGGATGCGGGCACTGTCGGCGACCGACGATCTGATCGCCAAGCTGGACGGCCATGGTTGCGACATCAAGGATCTCTTGCTCGCCGAACTCGGACCTTACGGACATGTCCGCTTCACCCTCAACGGTGATCGGCTGTTTCTGCCGGCCCAACTGGCGGTGAGCCTGGCACTGATATTTCACGAACTTGCCACCAATGCCGGGAAATACGGGGCGTTTTCCGCCGCGCGCGGGCTATTGCAGGTGTCGTGGTCCGTGACCGACAATCGCCTCAATATCGCCTGGGACGAGACCGAGGGGCCCTCGGTGGGACCGATCGGCGAAGCAGGCTTTGGCAGCAAATTGCTGAAATCGGCGCTGAAGCCTTTCGATGGCAAGACCGAGATCACTTATCTGAAGACCGGCGTCCATTGCACGATGCAATGTCAGATACCTTCGAGTTGAGCTGCCTGGTCATCCGTTGACGTTCTGTTAACGACGATCGAGGCGGCGCCGGCCCAAAACGCACCCGCCTGCACGCCAGGGCCGCACTTAACCAGAACTACAAGAGACTTTGAGAACCTAGGGGCCATGCAAAGCCGCACCACGCTCGAGCTGCAAGCCGCTACGACGCAGTGCGCTTTCACTGTCGAAAGCGAATTGAGCGTTGTTCCTGCCTGATTTCCCATCTTGCTTACTATCGCCACCGCACCCCAAGGCCTATAACGATTGGAGAGTGCCCGGCGCCCAGGCGCATCGACCTTTGACAAGAAATCACATGCCTCCGGTTTCGATTTTTCTCAACATCGTCTGGCTCGTTCTGGGCGGCCTTTGGATGGCGTTCGGCTGGGTGGTCGCCGCCGCTATTATGGCCATCACCATCATAGGACTGCCCTGGGCAAGGGCTGCGTTCAATATCGCCGCCTATACGTTACTGCCGTTCGGTCAGAGAGCCGTGCGCCGCGATGCTCTGACCGGCCAGTCCGATATCGGTACCGGGCCGCTCGGCCTGATCGGCAACCTGATCTGGCTGCTGCTGGCGGGGTGGTGGCTGGCGCTGGCGCACATCGCCACCGCGGTGGTTCTTGCGGTGACCATTATCGGCATCCCCTTCGCCTGGGCTCATGTGAAGCTCGCCGGCATCGCATTGTGGCCGATCGGCAAGGTGATTGTGCAAGCTTAGAGTCGGACGATCCTGCACCGCATCCGGAAGCCGGCTACGCGCTAGCCGACCGAAGCCTTCTTGCCCCGTGCCCGGACCGCTTCCTCCACGCTGCGAAACTGGCGATCTGGGCCGAGCAGCGCATTGATTCCGAACCGCGCCATGGCCTGCTCCGCACGGATAGATTCAAGCCGGGCGATGGCAAAATCGACGCCATCGGCATGACACCGGCGAATAAGGTCGGACAAGACCTGCGCCGCGGTAAAATCGATTTCGACAATGCCGGTCGCTTCCAGCACGAGCAGTCGCGGCCTTTGCGGTGAGGACTTCAGGGCCGCCAGGATGTCGCGCCGGAAGTGATAGGCGTTGAGAAAGGTCAGCGGCGCCTGAAATCCCGCGACGATAATGCCGGGCTCCCGTTCGCCGGGAAGGTTCGAACTCGACGGCCACCAGATCGAGGTGCCAGGCACACGTTCGAAGACCAGCACGCGGGCGCGCGTCGTGCTCCATATGCCGTGCAGCAGCGACAGCGCGATGCCGATGCCCACCCCTTGTTCGATCGGCAGAACGATGATTGCCGCGGCGGTCACCAGGATCAGCAGGAATTCGGCCCGCGATTGTCGGTAGATCGCCACGATCTGGCGGACGCGAATGATCCTGAGTGCGACGAACAGCAGGACGCCGCCGAGCGCGGCGTTGGGGATCTGCTGCAACAGCGAAGCACCGAAGGCCAGCAGCCCGACCACGATCGCCACAGCGGCGAGGCTGGCGACCTGAGATCGTCCGCCGGTTTCGGATACCACCGCCGTGCGCGGCGGGCTGGCATTGACAGGAAACGCGCCGAGCAAACCCGCAAGCACGCTGCCGACACCGACGCCAACGAAGTCGCGGTCGACATCCGGCGCGTCGTTGGGATCGGAAGGAAAGGATCGTGTGGTCGCCGCCGTCTGCACCATGATGACAATCGAAATGATGAGACTGAGCGACACCAGGCTCGCGAGGTTTCCCCCCGAGACGACCGGAATAGCGACCGCCGGCGTGTTAGCCGAGACTGCGCCGAGAACACTGACGCCCCGGCTCTCAAGGCCGAGCAGCACCACGGCGCCGCTCGCCAGCGCGAGGCCGATCAACGCGCCGGGAATTCGCGCATTGATCTGCTCGGAGATGGTGATGATCGCCAAAACTCCAAGACCGATGACAAGTGTGAAAAGGTTTGCTTGGTTCAGTTGTGCGGCAAGCGTTGCGACGCGCTGCAACATGGGGCCTTCGGGCGCGGGCAGCCCGAGTATCGCCGGCAATTGTGAGATCAGGATGTGGATCGAAATGCCGGCGAGAAAGCCTGTTGTCACGGGTATCGAGAGCAGGTCGGCGATCCAGCCAAGACGGAAAATTCCGGCGGCGAAGAGCAAAAGTCCAACCATCAGCGCCAGTGCCGCGGCGAGCATCATGTAGTCCGGCGAGCCGGCCACAGCCAGGGCCGCAAGGCCTCCGGCAAAAATCGGCGTGATGGTCGAATCGGCGCCACACGACAAAAAGCGGTTGCTGCCGAACGCAGCGAAGGCCAGCGAGCCCGCCAGAAAGGCGAAAAAGCCGATCTGCGGCGTGAACCCGCCGAGCCGCGCTGTCGCCATCTGCTCAGGAATGGCGATGGCGGCCAGCGTCAGGCCGGCAAACAGGTCGCGGCTGAGGAATTGAAGGCGATACCCGCCCAGCGAGCGAAACACTGGCCACGCTTTGCTCACGCCGGCCGCATTCGCAGAGCCGGAAGTATCCATCATCGCCCGCTGCCTCCTCCTGATGGCGCCCGTTTGGGCAGCCCTTTTTGCCTAAAGCTTCGCGCGGCAATTCCAAATGTTTAATTGATTTACGCTCCTTGCGCATCTCAGGGAAGGCGGGCCGTGATCAAACCATGACAAGGATATTGTTGGAGACCCGATCGCCTATCCGGACTCGGGCGAGCCCCAGTTGTCGAAGAGCAGCCGATTGCCGCCGTCACCCGAAGGTGATTGCGACGCGTACCGGAATGACTTTTTGCCACGCAACCATAAGTTAAGCCTTCGGTAACCGGTTTCCCTAACGGGTATGCCATCAATGCATTGTATGCGTGTCCCCCGGGGAGTTGGCGGGGAATGCAAAAATTAACGTCCAGCATTTGGGATGGGATTAGAAATCTCCAGACCACGGCGGTCGAATCGTATCGCGCGGCGACGTCGATTCGGCGGGGGCCGGTCCTGTGGCTCATCCTCTGCGGCGGGTTCCTGATCGCGGCGATCATGATCGGCACCGTGCTCGCGATCGGCGAATTCCGTGAGCAGGCGCTCAGCAACAGCGAGCGCGAACTCGAAAATACCGTGCTGCTGCTTACCCGCCATTTCGAACAGCAGTTCGAGGACTCCGACATCACTACAAACGACTTGATCTCGAAGATGCGGTTTTCCGAGATCGCTTCGCCCGAAGCATTCAAGAGCCAGATGTCCAGCCCCGACGCGCACCTGATGCTGAAGTCCAAGACCAGCGCCTCATCCTATATCGGCGATGTCAATATCTTCGATTCGGACGGAAAACTCATCAATTCCTCAGGCGGTGGGCCGCTGCCGGCGGGCAGCATTGCCGATCGGGCCTACTTCAAGGCCTTCAAATCGAATCCGGCCTTGACGGGGTTTTCGGTCGAACCGGCTCGCGCTCTCTTCACCGGCGGCTGGACCACCGTGTTCGCCCGCAGGCTGAGCGGACCGGACGGGGTTTTTCTGGGCGTGTTGAGCAGGCGGGTCGATCCCGCCAATTTCGAAAAATTCTTCGCATCCGTCGTCCTTGGAAAAGACGCGGCAATTTCCATGCTCCATCGCGATGGAACGATGCTGGCGCGCCACCCTCATGTCGAATCGATGATCGGACAGAACTTCAAATCGGGGCCGCTGCTGAAAAAGGTTCTGAACGGGGGCGGTCATCAGACGCGGCGCCTGCAAAGTCCGATCGATGGTCAGGAGCGGCTCGGTTCAGCCGGCGAATTGAGCCACGCCCCGATCGTGATTATCGCGACCCGGACGGTCGCGGCAGCTTTGGCCGATTGGCGTGCGCAAACCAGATTCATGGTCGCCGCCGCCGGCCTTTCGGTCTTGGTGATCGCCGGCCTGCTCTTCCTGATCGTCCAGCGAATGACCCGGCAACATCAGGAATCGCAGCATCGGCTGGAGCAGGAAAAGCATCGGCTCGACACTGCCCTGAACAACATGACTCAAGGCCTCGTGCTGTATGACGCTTCGGCGCGTGTCGTCGTCTGCAACCAGCGCTATATCGATATGTATGGGCTATCGACGGATATCGTAAAGCCGGGCACCTATTTTTACGACATAGTGCGGCGTCGCAAGGAGACCGGATCCTTCAAAGGCAGCGTCGATGAATTCTGTTCAACCGTACTAGGCAACGTCGCCCAGGGAAAAGTCACCAAAAGCATCCTCGAATCCGCAGACGGACGTGCGGTTCGGATCGTCAATCGGCCGCTGCCACAGGGCGGCTGGGTGGCGACGATGGAGGACATCACCGAGCACCGCCTCCTCGAACAGGAACGTGACCGGAATTACGCATTCCTGCGGCAGATCATTGACCACATCCCCTCACAGATCACCGTGAAGGATGTGCGCGACCGCCGTTATGTGCTGGTCAATCGGGTGGCCGAGATTCAGTTCGGCTTGTCCAACGACGCCATCGTCGGTAGGACTGCCTGCGATCTATTCCCGACGGTCCTTGCAGAGCGAATCGAAAGGGATGACGACGAGTCGCTGCAATCCGCCGACGGTCTGTTGCTGGACGAGCACCGTTGGGAAAGCAAGGCTTCCGGCAACCTCTTCATCACCTCAAAGCGCATCGTCATCCGCGATCAGGCCGGCGAGCCCCGCTACATCATCAACGTTGTGGAAGACGTCACCGACCGCAGGCGCGCCGACGAGAAGATTGCGCACCTTGCGCATTACGACGCGCTGACCGACCTGCCAAACCGGGTGCTGTTCCGCGAACAGGTCGAACGTGAGCTGAAGCGAACCAAACGGGACGAGCAGTTCGCACTGCTTTATATCGACATCGACGAATTCAAGGGCATCAATGATTCGCTCGGACATCATGTCGGCGATGAACTGCTGAAGGTGGTGGCTACCCGGCTCAGGAGCTGTATCAGGGAGAGCGATCTTGTCGCGCGGCTTGGTGGCGACGAATTTGCGGTGATTCAGACAAATGCCGGCAACGTCGCCGACGTCGTGGAATTCGTGACACGAATTCACGAGGCGATCAGGCAACCCTATCAATGCCTCGGCCATCAACTCTCGACCGATGCCAGCATAGGCATCGCATTGGCCCCACGCGACGGGACCGATCTGGATCAGCTCATCAAGAATGCCGATCTGGCGATGTACGGCGCCAAGGCTGACGGACGCCGAACCCATCGCTTCTTCGAGCCGGCCATGGATGCCCGCGCCAAAGCCCAGCTTACCATGCAACAGGATTTGCGTCAGGCGCTGGTCGACGGCGGCTTCGAAATTCACTATCAGCCGGTTGTTGATCTTGGCAACGACGTGGTGACCGGCTGCGAAGCGCTGCTGCGCTGGCGTCATCCCGAACGCGGCATGATCTCGCCTGCGGAATTCATCCCGGTAGCGGAAGATACCGGCTTGATCGTCGAGCTCGGCGAATGGGTGCTGAGAACGGCCTGCGCCGAGGCGGCAAGCTGGCCGGATCATGTCCGCCTTGCCGTCAATGTCTCGCCTGTTCAGTTGAAATGCCCGACCCTGGGGCTGAAGATTGCAAGCGCGCTTGCGGCCTCAGACCTTCCGGCAAGCCGCCTGGAACTTGAAATCACCGAGGCTGTCCTGATCCGCGACGACGAGGCAGCGCTGGCCATACTGCATCAGCTACGCACCATCGGGGTTCGTATCGCGCTGGACGATTTCGGCACCGGCTATTCCTCGCTCAGCTATCTGAAACGTTTCCCATTCGACAAGATCAAGATCGACCGCAGCTTCGTCAGCGATATCGCGGAGATCGACGGCTCGTCGGCGATCGTGCAGGCGGTGGTGAATATCGCCGCCTCGCGCAATATGACGACCACGGCCGAAGGCGTCGAGACGCAACAGCAAAAGGAGCGGCTGCGCGCACTGGGCTGCACCGAGATGCAGGGCTATTTGTTCAGCGCGGCCAAGCCGGGTCCGGACGTGAGGATACTGTTGGACCCACGCGGTGCGCCTGCTGCAGGGGTAGCCTAGCGACGTCATATTTTGTGGTGCTGCCAACGTTTAGCCGGGAAATGCGGTCTGTGATCTTTCCAGTTTGGCTCTCGCAGGGCCGTTGCCGACACCAGGCCAATCGGCTAAATGAACCGGTGACGCACCCGTAGCTCAGCTGGATAGAGCGTTGCCCTCCGAAGGCAAAGGTCACACGTTCGAATCGTGTCGGGTGCGCCAGAAATCCATCCATTTTTAAGGCTTTTGGGCCGACGCTGCGTCGCCGGTGCTTTGCTGCCGCCAAATCTCGAAGACAAGCGACCGCCCGGCTATTGCGCTAACGAGCGCACCCGACCAACGAAGGCGAAACCCAGATGAGCGAGAGACTTGAGACGCTGAAAAAGGCGCGCGAGCGCATGACCGAGGACCGCGACGCTTTTGCCAAAACCCTTGCCGCCCCCTTCGACCGTGACAAGGCCGAGCGGGCACGTACCAAATTCATCGAGACCCAGGGGCTGATCGACGCCATCGATCGCGCCATCGCGGGCGAGCAACAGATGGCCGCGGCGGCGGCCTAGCCCGCTTCGCCATTACAAAAAGATCGAAGCAGTGCAGCTGGATCAGTTGTGACAGCACGCCGCCGTCCCGGCCGCGGGCTCATACTGGTCGCGCAGCCGCAGCCAGGCCATCGGATAAGACAAGCCTTCTTCGTGGCGGCCGAGCGGCGTCAGGTCCAGATAGTGGTAGGCGGCGTTCATCATGTCGAGGCCGCGCGCGAAGCACGAATAGGTGTGAAAGATCTCTCCCGCCTCGTCGCGATAAAACACGCTGATGCCCGGTGCCTCCTCGACGCCGAAGCCTGATGTGCCGAAATTATAGATCTTGGCGCCCGACTTGATCTCGTCCGGCCGGAACGAGACCGAATAATCGCGGTTGAAATCGGTGTCCGCCGAAGAGAACCAGTCGAAGCTCCAGCCCATCCTTGCCTTGAACGCCTCGAGCTTTTCCAACGGCGCGCGCGAAATCGCGACCAGCGTGGTGTCGCGCGCGGCCAGATGCGGCACCATGTGGTCGAATTGATCGGCCCAGAACGAGCAGCTCTTGCAGCCTTCGTTCCAGTCGGGCGCGAACATGAAGTGCTGCACCACGAGTTGGCTGCGTCCTCCGAACAAATCGGCCAGCGTCTTGCTTCCGTCCGGCCCCTCGAAGACATAGGTCTTGTCGACCTTGACCCAGGGCAGCGCCCGGCGCTCCTCGCTGAGCCGGTCGCGGGCCCGTGTCAATTCCTTTTCGCGCGCCATCAGGGCTTTGCGGGTTTCGATCCATTCCTCGCGCGAGACGATCTTGTGCGGCTGCATGGTGGGCTCCCGTGGTTTCTCTGCGTTTCAGGCGGCCAGTTTATCAAGCATCCTTCCTTAGTTAACGACGTCGGAACGCCGCGGGCAAAGTTAGCAGGAAAACTTAAACTGCGCTGCAACTTCGTATGGTTAGAGTGCGGCCCAACAACCGGCATCCAAGTCCTATTCTTCAATCGCCGACAGCAAAGACACGCAACAGGGGGATAATCATGCGCAGGCTGCTGCTGACTTCAGTGGTTTTCATTTTATCGCTGGCTCCCAACCTTGCAGGCGCAGGTCCTGTTTCGGTTGAGGTCGAAGCGCCGGCGGTGGCGCCGCCCGGCTTCCAAACCTATCGCGGCTATGTTTTCGATCTGTCCGAGAACTCAGACCGCAAGGATGGCGAGGCCATATCCGACTTGCTCCGACGTCAGCTCGACGTCGTCGAGAGCGTTGGCCTGAGCCCCAAGGTGCTGCAGTTTTTTCACAGGGTGCCGATTATCGCAAGCGAGATGACCTGCCTGGAGGAGGGAGCCGCGGTCGCTTGTTATGGCCCCCTCGCGCCCGAGAGAGGTCGGCGCATGGCCAGCACCTTCACGACCTGGGATGAAGAAAAGCTGCGCTGGAGTAATCCGAATTTCGTTGACCTCGCCGCCGATGCAGGGCCCGGCGTCATCATCCTGCGTCCGACCATGCTGAAATATGCCGAAGAGCCTGTCCTGCTTCACGAGTTCCTCCACGCCTACCACGGAAAGCTGATGCCGCAGGGGTTCGATAATCTGGGCGTCAGGGCTTACCACGCCGATGCCATGAGCAAGCAAGTCTTCGGCAAAGAAGACTACGTCATGAAGAACCACAGGGAATTCTTTGCCGTGACCGCGAGCATATTCCTGTCAGGAATGAAATCTATCCAGGAACCTCACACGCGGGCGCAACTGAAAGAGAAGCTGCCCAAATACTACAAATACCTTGTTGACCTCTTCGGATTCGACCCGGAGCCCTCAGCCGCCACTCCGGTGGCCAGCACATCGAACTCGCCGCCGCAAACGGCCGATGCGGCGACTTCCGGCGGAACCTGACATCATTTCGTCAGCGCCTGATCCACAGGCGCTGATGAAGCCGGCTCATTCCACCTTTATATCGGCGAATTTAACGACCTTCGCCCATTTTTCGGTCTCGGCAGCGATCATGGCGCCGAAGCCTTGCGGCGAACTGACCAGCGGCTCGCCACCGAGTTCGATCAGGCGCGCCTTAACATCGGGTTCGGCGAGCACCGCATTGATCTCGCGGTTGAGCTTCTCGACGATCTCCGGTGGCGTCTTGACCGGTGCGCCCATGCCGAACAGCGCGCTCGCCTCATAGCCTGGAATAGTCTCGGCGATGGTCGGTACATCAGGCAATTGCGGCGACCGTTCCGCCGTCGTCACGGCCAGCGCTCGCAACGCGCCGCCGCGGATATGTCCGATGATGGAGGGCATGTTGTCGAATATCAGCTGGACGCGGTTGCCGAGCATGTCGGTGATCGCAGGCGCCGCACCCCGGTAGGGAACGTGCAGCATCTTCGCGCCCGACATCGCCATGAACATTTCGCCTGACAGATGCACCGACGTGCCGTTGCCCGATGACGCGAGGTTTACCTTGCCGGGATTGGCTTTCACATAGGCGATGAATTCGGCGACCGTCTTGGCCGGAACTTCCCGGCTGACCGTCATCACATTCGGCACGCGAAGGAAGGAGGCGACCGGCGCGATGTCGCGGATGAAATTGAAATTGAGGTTGGTGTAAAGCGTGGCGTTGATGAAATTGGCGGGATTGACCAATAGCACCGTGTAGCCATCGGGGTCGGCCTTGACCACGGTCTCGGTACCGATGTTGTTGCCGGCGCCAGGCTTGTTCTCGATCACGAATTGCTGGCCCAGCCGCTCCGACAGCCGCTGGCCGATCAGGCGGGCGATGATATCGGTCGAGCCGCCGGCCGGATATCCAACAATGAAGCGGATCGGCCGCGTGGGATAATCCAGCGCCAGGGCGTCACCAATCGGTGAGGTGAAGGCGCACAAGCCCAGTGCAACCAGACCCATCGCGATGCGGCGTAACGCCATGCGTTTTCTCCCTGCAGTGCCGAACCTGCGAACGGTTCGATCTTGTTGAATTAAGGACGGCCCGCGTTGTAACAAACAAACCGCGGGCCGGCCAGCTTGGTCCGTCCAGAGCAAGATCGGTTCTGATTGAATCAGAACCGACGCTCTAATTTCTTGTTTTGACGCGGTTTCTTCACGCGGACCGGTATCCACTTCGCTCGAAAACGCTCTAGCAGTCTGCTGAAGAACCCCCTGGCTACGGCGGGGGCTTGATGATTCACTTTATCATCTCGAATCGGCGGAGACGATGATGCGCGGCAGGTTTACGGATCAGGGCGGCCTGTTTTCGTACATC
>DASQOU010000111.1:0-17999 GCA_035644295.1 Bradyrhizobium sp. | reverse complement strand
GTCGGCGCCCGCCAGCATGAAGTCGAGCTTGCCTTCCAGCATGTAGAGATATTCGTCCTGATCGGGATGGATATGCGGCGGCACGAAGGTGCCGGGCGGCAGCGTCGCATGCCACGAAAAGCAATGGTCGGTGCAGTTCTTCGGCACATAGGTCTGGCCGAGGATATTCCAGGAAATTCCCTGCATGCCCTCATTGGAGCGGGTGATGCCGGTGATCTCGCTCTTCATTGCCTGTTTTCTCCCTTTTCGTTATTTGGACGCGTTTTCGTCCCGCGAAACGATATCCGCCTCGCTCGAATCCGCTTTGGTGTGTTCAGTTGCCGGGCGTGCAATCCTTGGCGTAACGGTCGCCATAATTCTCAAAGACCTTTTGAACGATCTCGGTCTGGAATTTGCCGTCGGCGCGTTTGGCCACCTTGGTCAAATAGAAGTCCTGGATCGGATAGCCATTGACGTTGAATTTGAAACCGCCGCGCAGCGAGGTGAAATCAGCCTTCTTCAATGCAGCTGTCACCGCTTCCTTGTTGCCGAGGTTGCCTTTGACCGACTTCACCGCGCTATCGATCAGCAACGCCGCGTCGTAGCCCTGCATGGCATAGGTGCCGGGCACGCTGTTGTAGGCAGCTTCATAGGCGCTGACGAATTTCTTGCTTTGCGAATTGTCGAGATTGGGCGCCCAATCCGCGCCGCCAAACATGCCGACCGCCGCATCCTGCTGTGCCGGCAGCGTCGATTCATCGACGGTGAACGCCGAAAGCACCGGAATCTGATCGGCTAATCCCGCCTGCCTGAATTGCTTCACCAGGCTGACGCCCATGCCGCCCGGCATGAAGGTGAACACCGCGTCGGGCTTCAGCGAGGCGATCTTGGAAAGCTCGACCTGGAAATCCAGCGTGCCCAGCGGCACGTAGCTCTCCTCGACGATTTCTCCCTTGTAATCGAGCTTGAAACCGGCGGCGGAATCCTTGCCGGCCTGGTAATTCGGGACCATGACGTAGACGCGCTTGTAGCCGCGGTCCTGCGCCACCTTGCCAAGGATCTCGTGGACCTGGTCGTTCTGGTAGGAGGTCACATAGAAGAACGGGCTGCAGTTCTTGCCGGCGTAGCTCGACGGGCCGGCATTCGGACTGATCAGGAAGGTCTTGGTATCCGTCACCGGCTTGTGGATCGCCTGGAGGATATTGGAAAAGATTGGTCCCACGACAAAGTCGACCTTGTCGCGTTCGAGCAGGCCTTTGACTTTCGTGACGGCACCGTCCGGCTTCAGCTCGTCATCGGCCGCCACGACCTCCACCTCCCGGCCGGCCATCTTGCCGCCGAGGTCCTTGATCGCGAGTGTGAAGCCGTCGCGGACCTGCTGGCCGAGCGCCGCCGCCGGACCCGATAATGTCACGATCAAGCCGATCTTGAGCTTTTCCTGCGCGACCGCCGCATTGGCAACGAACCCAAACAGGGCCGCCAGGCCAGCCAACTTCAACCGCTGTTTCATGACATCCTCCTGATCGGCTGCATTGCGGCCGAAATCCAACCCCGACACGACGTCAGTCTTCGCTCCCGCAGCTTATTCTGATGATGGTGCTTGCGGCAAGCAAAGCAGCTGCAAGCCCGAAGCCATCGCGAAAGCACGACACGTGAAGCAATGTAGCAACATGCAAGGGGCGCGCCAATTGTTTGAACCCTAAAGAAACACGACCAGGAGAAACGAAGGCGACCCCGGCCGCCGTTTTGACTTGCGGCGAACTCCGAATTATTTGAAGGTCAAAATAACCGACCGAAGGGCGTGCCCGGCGTGACATTGGCAATGCCGCGGTCGCTGAGGCCGCCAGGCAGGTGTGATGGCATCATGATCCTTGATTCCGAGACCAAGGCCGTCGAACTCCCCGAGGATCACGGCAACGAGCTTCGGTTGTGGCTTCGCCTGTTGACCTGCACAACCCTGATCGAGGGCGAGGTGCGGAGCAGGCTGCGCGAGCGGTTCGATGTCACGCTGCCGCGTTTCGATCTGATGGCGCAACTCGACAAGGCGCCCGATGGAATGACGCTGTCCGATGTCTCGAAGCGGATGATGGTCAGTAACGGCAATGTCACCGGTTTGGTCGAGCGTCTCGTCGAGTCCGGCCATCTCGATCGGCGAACATCGGACACCGACCGGCGCGTCCAGGTGATACGGCTGACCAAGGCCGGCCGCGCCGAGTTTCGCAAGATGGCCGCCGAGCACGAGACATGGATCGCCGACATATTTTCCGATCTTTCGCCAAAGGATGTCCGCGAGTTGATGCGGCTGTTGGCCAAAACCAAGGCCTCCGCGCAGAAATCCGCGCAAAAGAGGGCGTAACCGCGCGTGGCCGGCATCGACTATGAGGCCGAATATAACAACCGGGCGCGGGTTCCGGAGAACCCCGCGCTGATCGCGGGTTGGGCGAAGGATGCCGCCGCCTATCGCGCGGGGCATACTCCGCGTGCCATCTCCTACGGTCCCGGAGTGCGACAGGTCATTGATCTTTTTGCCGGCGACGGCAAAGGGCCGATTGTCGTCTTCATCCATGGCGGCTACTGGCAGGCGCTGGACGGCTCCTCCTTCAGCCACCTCGCTCGCGGACTGAATGCCCATGGCATCGGTGTTGCCATTCCGAGCTACGATCTTTGTCCTGATGTCACCGTCGAGGAGATCATCGGGCAGATGCGGGCGGCATCGCGCGAGCTGGCGCGGCTTGGACAGCCTCTGGTGATCAGCGGCCACTCCGCCGGGGGGCACTTGGCGGCCTGCATGCTGGCGACCGATTGGCGGACATTCGATGCCTCGGTTCCTGCGAACCCGGTGATTGCCGCTTACGCGATTTCGGGTTTGTTCGACCTCGGGCCGCTGATTGGCACCTCCATCAACAAGGCGATGGGTCTCGATCGGGAAGCTGCCCGCGCCGCCAGCCCACTATTTTGGCAGGCGCCGACGCGCTTGAGCCTCGACGCGGTCGTGGGCGAAAATGAAAGCGCGGAATTTTACCGGCAGAGCCGAACCATCGTCGATCTCTGGGGAAAGGCTGGCGTCGCGACGCGGTTCGGCACGGTTCCCGGCGCCAACCATTTCACAGCGATTGCCCCGCTTGCTGAACCGGATTCGCCGATGGTGTTGCGCCTGAAAGCGTTGGTGGCGCGCTAGACTATAAAAAAGTGCTGGATCGGGTGAATTTGGGCTATTGCGCCGAATTACTTTAAGTATAAAATGTTTTGAAAATCAGGCGCTGCCGGACCGCCTGGATAGCGTCTTACGCCTTTGATCCCGAAGACGAGGGACGATGGAAATGTCAGGTGCAATTGCAAGCCGTGACCCATCAGCTGGCCCATCGCTTGGCCCATCGGGTCATGTTGACGATTTTGCGCGGCGCAATCTCCCGCCGTTCGATCGATGGCCGGATTTGCTTCTCGACCGGCCGGAGTTCAAATACCCCGACTATCTCAACGCCGCGGTCGAGCTGACCGACCGGATCGTCGAGAAGGGGCTCGGTGATCGCGTGGCGCTGATCGGCAACGGCCGCCAGCGCACTTATAAAGAGCTCTCGGATTGGTCGAACCGCCTTGCGCATGCATTGGTGGAGAACTACGGCGTAAAGCCCGGCAACCGCGTTCTGATACGCTCGGGCAACAACCCGGCCCTGGTCGCGGCATGGCTGGCGGCGACTAAAGCAGGCGCCGTCGTCGTCAATACCATGCCGTTGCTTCGGGCCGGAGAACTGTCCAAGATCGTCGACAAGGCCGAAATCGGCCTCGCGCTGAGCGACAGTCGCATCGCCGACGAACTGGTCGCGTGCGCGAAGACCAGCCGGTTCCTCAAGCAGGTGGTGAATTTCGACGGAACGTCAAACCATGGTGCCGAGCTCGATCGGGTGGCGCTGAGCAAGCCGGTGCGGTTCGACGCGGTCAAAACCGGCCGGGATGATGTTGCCTTGCTGGGATTTACCTCCGGCACCACGGGCGAACCAAAAGCGACGATGCATTTCCATCGCGATCTCCTGATCATCGCCGATGGCTATGCCAGGGAAATCCTCAACGTCACTCCCGATGATGTCTTCGTCGGTTCGCCACCGCTTGCCTTTACATTCGGATTGGGCGGTCTTGCGATCTTTCCGTTGCGGTTCGGCGCCACCGCGACGCTTTTGGAGAACGCGGCGCCCAGCGAGATGGTCAAGATCATCGAAACCTACAAGGCCACGGTTTGCTTTACCTCGCCGACCGCATACCGCGCGATGATGAATGCGATGGACCAGGGCGCCAACCTGTCGTCGCTGCGTCTTGCGGTTTCGGCAGGCGAAACCTTGCCGGCGCCGGTTTTCGAAAGCTGGATCCGCAAGACCGGCAAAACGATCCTGGACGGGATCGGCAGCACGGAGTTGCTGCATATCTTCATCACCAATCGCCAAGGCAACGCCGCCGCCGGAACGACGGGCCGTCCGGTCTCCGGTTACGAGGCAAAGATCGTCGACGATGACATGAACGAATTGCCGCCGGGCTCGGTAGGCAAGCTCGCGGTTCGCGGGCCGACCGGCTGCCGTTATCTCGCGGATTCGCGGCAGTCGAATTATGTGCGCGACGGCTGGAATTTGACGGGCGATACGTTCGTCCGCGACGAGAAGGGCCGCTTTTCGTTCGTCGCGCGGTCGGACGACATGATCGTCTCTTCCGGCTACAACATTGCGGGTCCTGAGATCGAGGCGGCGTTGCTGACGCACCCGGCGGTCGCCGAATGCGGCGTCGTCGGCGCGCCGGACGAGGCGCGTGGCATGATCGTCAAGGCCTATGTGGTTCCAGCTTCCGGCGTCACCGCCGACGCCGCACTAGCGACCGACCTGCAGGAGCACGTCAAGCGCGAGATCGCGCCTTACAAATATCCCCGCGCCATCGAATTCGTCACCCAATTGCCCAAGACGGAAACCGGCAAGCTGAAGCGATTTACGCTGCGGCAAATGGCGCAAGCGGGTGCCGCGTCGTCGGGCATCGCCGCCGAATGAAGTATGAAGGAGAACTGCCAGTGAGCATGCCGAAGGGGCCCACCCTTGCTGTCCTGCCGATGACGCAGGACGAGACTTCGCCCGGGGCCCCTCGGATTCTGCAACCGAGCGGCTGGCCGGCACCCAAGGGATACGCCAATGGCATGACGGCCGACGGCCGCCTGGTGGTGACGGGCGGGGTGATCGGCTGGGATCATCATGGCCACTTGCCGGCAGATTTTGTCGCGCAGGTCCGCCAAACGCTGAGCAACATTTCCGCCATTCTCGCCGAGGGCGGCGCACGGCCCGAACACCTCGTCCGTCTGACCTGGTACGTCGTCGATATGGATGAATATCTGGCCAACCTGAAGACGCTTGGCCAGATTTATCGCGAAATCTTCGGTACGCATTATCCGGCGATGGCTCTGGTCCAGGTCGTGCGCCTGGTTGAAAAGGCCGCAAAGGTCGAGATCGAGGCAACCGCGGTCGTGCCGCGCTAAAGAACATCGATCTCCGCGGTCTCTGATCCGGACCGAACCGCTGCGAAAGCCTATCCGCATGGAACGGGTTGATCCGAACCGCCCGGGCAAAGGCGCTTGCCTCAGCGATATCTTAGGATTGATTAAATAAAATTTTACAATCCGGGAAACCTCACCGAGCCTGCCTGGTTCGGTCTAGCCGGTGCCTGCCGGGGATCGATGGGGGCTCCCAAGCCTTGTCCTGCCGCGATCTTTCGCTAGTCTGGGACAAGCATAAAGCCCCTGTCGACATCCAGCCTTTACATGCTCTGCCATAATATGATGGTACGATAATCATGTTCCGGAGCCGCATCTGGCCTGCTCCGCTTCTGGAGATTTGATCGGCGTGCCTCAAGACAAGAAGCGTGAAGCTCGGCCATTCCTGAGCAACAAGTTGGCGGTGCTGCGCAAGCATCCGATTTTCTGCGATCTTGAGCCGGAGGCACTCGACCAGCTCTGCCGCTACGCCAAGCCCATCTCGCTAAAACGGGGCGCCACGATCTATTCCAAAGGAGATCCCGGCAACAGCCTGTACGTGGTTATATCGGGTACTGCGAAAATGAGTATCTCTTCACCCGATGGCCGCAGCGCGATCTTGAATCTGATCGGACCTGGCGAGATATTCGGGGAAATCGCCTTGCTCGACGGGGGAGAGCGGACCGCTGACGCGACCGCGAACACCAATTGTGAAGTCTTTATCATCGACCGTCGCGAATTCATTCCTTTTGTGCGAAGCCAGCCAGCGTTGGCGATGAAGTTCATCGAGCTGCTTTGCGCGCGGCTGCGATGGACCAGCGACCAGGTCGAACAGATCATTCTTCAGGATCTGCCAGGCCGGCTCGCCAGCGCGCTGATCCGACTCACGGAACGGCACAAGGCTGCGCAGGGCGGCCGCAGCATCGCCGTCACCCAGCAGGAAATCAGCGAGATGGTCGGCATGACCCGCGAAAGCATCAACAAGCAATTGCGGGCCTGGGCGGCACGTAACTGGGTTCGCCTCGAACACGGCGCCATCGTGGTGCTGGATGCCGAGCCGCTTCAGGCGCTCGCGGGGGCGGGGAGCGAAGATCATTAACCGATAATTAAACGCGGATTTGAGCCGGCGACAGTGTGAAGCAGCTCACATCCATTCGGCGCGAGGTGCGCTAAGCAGGCTTGGAGCACATCCGCTTTAAGTGGAGGCATCCATGCATGGTTCGTTCGACGAGTCGGGTGGAAACGACAACAGCATCTACCGGAGATGGGGCATCGGATTTCTGGTCTTGCCCGTGCTTCTTGCGATAGCGTTGCTGGGACTGGCGATCGTGCAGCCGGCAACCTCCAACTGGATAGCGGAAAGCGTGCAGGCGGAATTTACCGGCAACAGCGTGGTGCCCGGTCAAGCTCCTGCGCAGCTCGCGCAACCGGGCATGCAAATCCGCACCGTCAGGGCCAATTGACGTAAGCCGGATTGGCTGACAATGGACCGACTACCCGGACGCCAGGTTGGCGCCGCGTTCGATCGTGAACTCGACATCGATTAGCCCGCGCGAATGATTCATGTCGGATTGCGACATCAGAAGCGTGAGATCCTTGCCCTTCAACGATGCAAGCACCTCAGACAGCCGCTCGGAAAGCGCCGGCGCAATTCCCTCGAAGGGTTCATCGAGCAGCAGACATTTGGTGCCGATGCCAAGCGCGCGGCCAAGCGCGACCAGTTTTTGCTGGCCTCCGCTCAACAATAACGCCTTGCGATCGCGCATCTCGGCGAGTTCGCCGATCACCTCATACACAAAGTCGAGCCGCGACTTGCGGTCAAGGTGTTGTGCGACCCACAGCGGCAGCAGGATGTTTTCCTCCACCGTCAGCTGAGGCACCAGACAGCGATCTTCCGGCATGTAGCCGATCCCGAGCGCCGCGCGGGCATGGCGCGGGCGTGCCGACAGATCGGCCCCTTCAAATCGGACCGTACCCTGTGCCGGCTTGAGATGGCCCATGATGGAGCGCATCAGCGTGGTCTTGCCGGCGCCGTTGCGGCCGACAAGGCTCACCATCGCGCCCCGTGCCACACGCATCGAAAAGCCGCGTAGCGCGGGCATCGACTGGATTTCGACCACCAGATGGTCGATCTCGAGCAAGGGTGCTGCGGCGTTCACGCTGCGCCGCCGGTAACGTAGCGTCGGACTTCCGGCTCCCTCAGAACGTCACGCGGATCGCCGTCGGCGAGAATGCGCCCCTGGTAAAACGCCACCACCCGATCGGCGTAGCGGTTGACGATCTCCATGTCGTGTTCGACGAAGACGATGGTGGCCGCATCGGGGGCCACCGCATGAATCACGCGATCCATTGTGGCGAATTTCTCCTCCGCCGAAACGCCCGACGTCGGTTCGTCCAGCAACAGCAATTTCGGCCGGCGGACCAGTGCCATCGCGATGTCGATCAGTTTGCGCACCCCGCCCGCGAGCTCGAAGATCGGGCGGTCGGCTACTTCCGCAAGGCCGAACCTCGCCAACAATTCGATCGCCTTGTCGCGGCGCCCCTGGGCTTGCGCTGGCGAATGAAACGAAAGGGCTTGCGCATGCATGCCGGAAAACGCGACCGCCAGGTTCTCGACCGCGGTGAGATCAACGAACAATTGTGGGATCTGGAACGACCGGGAGATGCCAAGCCGGGCGACGTTCCGTGGTGAGCGTCTTCCGATATCCATGCCGTCGAGCAGGATCGAACCGGAGTCGGGCTTGAGATACCCCGTGACCATGTTGACGAAAGTGGTCTTGCCGGCGCCATTGGCTCCGATCAGGCTGACCCTCTGACCGGCGGCGATGTCGATCGACAGGGCATCGGCGGCCACCACCGCGCCAAAGCGCTTATCGAGGCCGTGCACGGAGAGGACCGGCTTCACTGGGCCGCCTCCTTTTGAGCCGCGACGGGCAACGCTGCCGCAGGCTTGATCCGTTTGTGTCTGTCCCTGACCCACAGCGAGCCGATGCCGCGCGGCAGGAACAGGATGACGCCGAGCAGGAAGGCGCCAAGCACGAGCTGCCAAGTGTTGGGAAGGTACAGGTTCGAGAAAGAACGAACCAGTTCGAGCGCTAGCGAAGCGACGAACACGGCGGCGACGCTTTGATATCCGGCGAGCACCGCCACGAAGACGAATTCGCCTGATGTGGTCCAGTAGGCGAATTGCGGATCGACGTGGCGTTGCGCCATTAAGGCAAACGCACCGCTGGCGCCGGCAAAGATCGCCGCGATCACGAAATTGATGGTGATGATCCGGGTAGCGGAGAGCCCGAGATACTCGGTGCGCAAATTGTTTTCGCGAACCGCAAGGCTGACAAGGCCGAGTTCGGAGCGGAACAGGATGGTGGCGGCGATGCCGGCAAGCCCGGTGGTGATCACCGAAACCGCATACAGCATGAAATCCGCCTCGCGGGTGTCGTTGAAGATCATGCCGAACAGGCTTGGCCGCCCGACATTGAAACCGTCGGAACCGCCGAGCGCGCTCGATTTGACCAGTGCACCGTACAGCACCATCGACAACGCGAGCGTCAACATGCCGAAGAAGATGCCGCTATAGCGGGCGATCAGGGGGCCGATGACAAGGCCGAGCAGACCGCCGCAGACAGCCCCGATGATCACCTGCGCCACCGCGTCGGTGATACCCCAGGCGTTGGCAACCAGGGCGACGCCATAGCCGCCGCCTGCGAAGAACAAGCCCTGGCCGAACGACACATTGCCGGTGCGCGCCAACACCACGATGCCGAGTGCGATCAGGGCATTGGACGCGGCGATGGTCGCAAGCGACAGCGTCCACGTGGGAAGCACGCGGCCAAACAGCGTCACGGCTGCCACCAATGCGAGCATGACAAGAGGGTGGAGGCCCGGCTTCATCAGATCCGTCTCGCGGTTTCGCGCTTGAACAGGCCCTCGGGGCGAAACATCAAGACCGCCGCCATGATCAGATAGATCACAAACAGCTCGGCCTGCGGCATCAGGTGCACGGAGGCCGCGCGCGCGAGCCCGACCAGGATCGCGCCGACCGCAGCCCCCTCGACGCTGCCCAATCCGCCGATCACGACGATGGCGAAACTCAAGATAATGACGTCCGAGCTGAGGCCCGGCTGCATCGAGATCTTGGGTGCGGTGAGCGCACCGCCGAGGGCCGCCAGCAGCACGCCGAAAGCAAAAGCGGCCGCGTAGACCCGGTTTACCCTGACGCCCATGCTGACGCTCATTTCTTCATTATGGATGACGGCGAGTACGATCTTGCCTGTGATGGTGCGATTGAGGCCGAACCAGACCAAAAAGCCGATCGCAGCGGAAATCGGAATCAACACCAGATCGTAGCCCACGTAATAAAGACCGGCGAATTCGAGTTTGCCGAACAACTCATAGGGTTGCGTGGCATAGATCGGGTTCACGCCCCAGATCAACTTGGTAACGTCCTCCAGAATGAGAAACACCGCATAGGTCACCAGCAGCAACACCACCTCATCGCGGCCATAGAACATCTTGAGCAGACCGCGCTCGAGCAGAATTCCGACCGCAGCCGCGATCAAGGCGACCGAGAGCAGCATCGCGACAAAGCCTGCGGCGGGCGGAAGGCTGTGAGCCGCAGCCAGGGTTACAGCGGACGCCGCGACATAGGCGCCGAGCGCGTAGAAGCTGCCATGGGCGATGTTGAGGATCTTCAGCACGCCGAACACCAGCGTCAGTCCCAGGGCGACGACGAAAAGCCAGGATGCCTGAATCAGCCCGTCGAGAACAATCGTCAGAAAGAAGTTCATGGCGCCGTCTTCATCCTGATCATCGCGGGCGCGGGCTTACCATTCAAAACACTTGGGTGAAAGTCCAACAGCGCCCGGCGCTAGCCGCAAAGCGGGCATGAGGCGGCGGCGCGAGCATTGCTCGCGCCGCTTCGAATGTTCGTTCAGATGCAATCGCAGTTCAGTTGCACTTGGCGCCTTGCATGCCGCCCTTTATCCAGTCGAGCGATTTTACGCCCGGAGGCGGATTGACGCATTCGGCGGGGAAGTACTGGATGTCGACCAGATCTACCCGTTTTGTGTCCGGATTGTACTTGGTACGGCTGAAGGCGATCGGCTGGATCGCCTGATGGCCGTCGGCAAGCTTCATCTGAATGAGGCCTCCGGGCGTTTGCCATTCCAGGCCCGTCATCGCCGCAACCAGTTCGTCGGTCGAGGGCTTCTTGCCGCCGTTTTTGGCCATCGCCTTTTCGACCGCGCTCTTCAGCCCGAGGATTGCCTGCGACATGCGGTAGGCGGCCTGAACCGGATAGATACCATTGGTGGCTTCGTATCCCTTGAAGAACCAATCGTTGAGAGGCGATTTCTGCGACATCAGGCCGTAGGCGCCGCGTGCGCCGATGATGGTACCGTCGGGCATCTTGTCGCCGAGCGGCGGCAGCACATGATCGGCGGCGCTGAACACGAGCTGGCTGCGCTTCTGCAGGCCGCGTGGTGAGGCCTGCAGAACGAAGGCCTGCAGGTCGCCTCCCCACAGGCTCGAATAGACCACATCTGAGCCCGCACCAACCAGGGCGGAGATTTCGGTGCCGTACTGGCCCGCACCGAATTTCGGCAATAGGTCGGTCTCGAGCTTGGCGTTGGGATAGAGTTGACCCGCTGCGGCGACGAAGTCGGCCCGGCTGTCCTGGCCCCAGGCATAGTCCTGGTTGATCGCCGAAAGCGTATCCATCTTGATATTCTTCGCCTTCAGGTAACGGATGAGGCCGACATTATCCATCGTGGCGTGGGCTGCGGTGCGGAACACATAGTTGTATTTTGCTTCCTCGAAAATGCGTGGCGTGCCGCAATCCATCAGCACCAGCATCTTCTTCAGTTCTTCGGCGATCGGCGAAACCGCAAGACAATCGCCGGAGCCGATATAGCCAAGCACGACGTCGACATTGTCACGTTGATAGAGGTTGCGCAGCTCCTGCACCTGCTTGGTCGCCCCGCCGTTCTCGTCGATGATGACGGGTTCGATCTTCATGCCGCCGAACCCGGCCTTCTCGTAAGGCTGCGGCGCAGAGCCCTTGTTCAGCTGGTCGATGACGTATTGGGCGCCATTGCGGGCGGGAATGCCGAAACTGTCTGCACCCGGCCCGGACAGGAATGTCACGATGCCGAGTTTGAAACTCTCCTGCGCGAGCGCTGGCGGCGCCAAGGCCAATGCCGCCGCGGCAACTGCGGATAGCAGCGCGACGGAGCGGTGAATCCGCGAAAAATAATCCATGATCGTCTCCCCTGTTGGTGCCGTTCACACCGCCGTTGGTCGGCGGTTATTGATCGGAGTTTAGGCGGCCTTTCCCGGCGCGTCTATGGACGCTGCCGGGGGAAATCTTTCCTCGGGGGTGGCATCTAGCCCTCGATGATCGCGACCGCGCGCGTCCAGCCCGCCGAGGCGCGCTCGATCTTGACCGGAAAACAGGACACGGTGAAACCGGTCGACGGCAAGAGTTCCAAATTGTGCAGTTTTTCGATGTGGCAGTAGCCGATGTGCCGCCCGGCCTTGTGGCCCTCCCAGATCAGGCTGGCATCTCGGGTCTCGGCGAATTTTTTCGCGGTGTAGACGAACGGCGCATCCCAGCTCCAGCCGTCGATGCCGGTCAGCCGAACGCCGCGCTCCAGCAGGTACATCGTCGCCTCGTAGCCCATGCCGCAGCCGGAATTGACGAAGTCCGGCCGGCCATATTTGGCGCCGGCACTGGTGTTGACCACGACGATTTCCAGCGGCGAAAGCGTGTGGCCGATGCGTTTGAGTTCGGTCTCGACATCTTTGGCGGTAGCGACATAGCCGTCGGGGAAATGACGGAAGTCGAGCTTGACGCCGGGCTGTAGACACCATTCCAGCGGCACCTCGTCGATGGTCCATGCCGGCTGGCCGCGATTCATGGTCGGATGGTAATGATAGGGTGCGTCGAGATGGGTGCCGTTGTGGGTCGATAGCTGCACCGTCTCCATCGCCCAGGCCTGGCCATCCGGCAGGTCCTCGGCCTTGAGGCCCTCGAAGAAACCCAGCATGCGCGGCAGGCTCTGCTGGTGATCGTGGTACTGAATGACCGGATTGATGCCCGGCGGATCGGCCGGCACGTCGTTTTGCAGTGGCACGGAAATGTCGATCAGTGTTCGCGCCATGGCGCTTCCTCTCATTTTTTGGTCTTGTCTGGCCGGATCATTGTGAAGGCCAGGGGTCATTTGCTGTCAAGCTTCGCGGGCCGTGAGGTGGTGGGAGCTGAACTGCCGAAGATTTTGCCCTGGGTGCGAATGAACTCTTAATACTCCGCTGGTATTTTTGGCCGGTTGGCAAGGCGGTGCCCTGGTGCTCCGCGCGTTCAAGCCAACGATGCGGGGCTACGCTGGATAGTTGTGCTCCGACGCTAATTCTGGACGGCAAACACAGCATCTCGGTGTGGACATGAACGGGGCGCGTATCGGACTCGCGGTCCTTCTGATAGGAGCCCTGGCGGCCGGTTTCTCGTTTTTCCGCAAGGAGACGATTGCCGATTCACACCGGCAAGCCCGCCAACTCGTTCTGCGCTATACCCTCGGCAGAGTTGACAGCCCCATCATCCTGGTTGGTGACAGCATCGTCGAGGCCTCCACGTTGCCGCGAGAACTTTGCGGCCATCCGATCGTCAACGCCGGGTTGAACGGCGCAACCACTGCGAGCGACCTTGGAACCTGGCTGATCGAAGCGCTCGACGGCAAACGCACGGCTTCGATCGTCGTCTCGCTCGGCACGAATGATGCGTTGACGGCGCGGAGCACGCAAGCATTCGAGACGAGTTACACGGCCTTGCTGAGTCAGCTCTCGAAGGTAACGCCGCATCTGGCCGTATTGACCATTCCATCGATCGACGTTCAGGGTCGGGTGACGGCTGAGATCCAGGCCGAGGCGATGAAAGGGATCAACGACCTCAATGCCGCGCTGCCTGCTTTGGCCGCGAAAAGTGGTGCGACCTTCATTGCGTTACCGCCGATGATGAGGCCCCACACGATCGACGGCGTCCACTTGAACGCGGCCGGATACGCGGCTTGGGACGAAGCCATCTTGAAGGGAGTATCGGCGATATGCAGTCCGCGTTGAAGCCGGCTTCCGAAGCGGCGAATAAATTGCTGGGACTGGAGGCGCTGCGCTTCCTGACTGCGTTCGCGATTCTGGTCTTCCACTATCGCCACTTTGGCTTTATCGCCGACGAGCCGGTCGGTCTCGTGGAGGAACGCCTGCCGCTTTATGGCCTCCTGCATGCCCTCCACGATTCTGGCGCCTATGGCGTATGGATCTTCTGGTGCATCAGCGGCTTCATCTTCTTCTGGAAGTACCGCGACGCGATCGCCGATCGATCCGTCGGGGGGCGGAAATTCTTCGTGCTTCGCTTCTCGCGGCTCTACCCGCTGCATTTGGTCACGCTTCTGCTCGTCGCGCTGTTGCAGCCGGTTTATTTCGGCCTCCACCAAGGCTTCTTTGTTTATCAGGAGAACGACCTGCCGCATTTCCTCGCCCAACTATTCATGGCGAGCGACTGGGGTATTGTGCGCGGCTACAGCTTTGATGGGCCGATCTGGTCGATTTCGGTCGAAGTGATGGTCTACTTCCTGTTCTTCCTGATGCTTCTCGGCTCCCGGTCTTGGCTGTTGAACGTCGTCATCGTTGCAGCCTGCCTGAGCGCCCCGAGCCTTGGCATCAGTGGGCAGCTCAGCAATTGTCTTGGGCTCTTCTATATCGGCGGCCTGGCGGCCCTGGCGCGGCGGGCGGTTGCGTCGATGAGTTTCGGGTGGACGGTCGAAGGTTGCGCCTGGCTTGCCGCGGCAATCATTCCGCTCGCTGTGTTCAGCCTCGCGCGCGATCAGTTCGATCGCTTCGATTTTCCGTTCCTGTTGCTGTACACGCCGGTTCTGCTGTTTTGCCTCTCGCGCGAAATCTCCGTGCCGGCCTCCGTTCAGAAGGCCGTCGAGGCGGCCGGAAACATGACCTATTCAAGCTATCTCCTGCATTTTCCGATTCAGCTGATGATCGTCCTTGGCTTTGCGATCGTAGGCGCGCCGATCCCGCTATATGACGTGACGTTTTTCGCGATCTATCTCGCAATGACACTGCTGGCGTCGTATCTCACCTATCGCTATTTCGAGGCGCCTGCACAAAATCTCGTTCGTGACTTTTTCCTGCACCCAAAGGCCGCCGCTCGGCAACCCGTCATGGGCATCCCGAAATAATACGAGCTTTGCGACAACACGTCGCGGCGCCCCGCCACGTCCTACGCCAGCGTGAACATCCCGGCCCAGAACTGCTGCTTTTGCGCGGTCGCGTCGATATCGTATTTGCGCGCGAAGGCAAGCTTGCCGTCTCCGCCGATGCGGTACATGACGATGGCGGCGGGCAGCATCGTGATGTCTTTCCCCTCCCGCATGGGAATCGGCCAGACCGAAGCCGCGACGAGAATCCGTCCACTCGGATCGATCCCGAAGGTGCGCAGGTAATTCGCGTGTCCGTCGGCGTTCTGGATCAACGTCGGCTCGCCGGTCGCTTGATCGATGGCGAAGACCGCCATCGAGTTCTCACCGCCCGCGAACACCTTCTTGCCCTCGAAATCGGTCAGCCACCAGGCGCGGTTAGTGAGATAGACGAAGCGCCCATCAGGACTGACGTGGATAGGACCCGCCGCCTGCCGCAGTTTTGATGTGGGGTCGCTGAGCGTGTCCTTGATGAACAGCGGTTCGCGCGAAAGGCCGGTCGCGGCATCGCGCTTGTAGACGTAAAGCTTGTTCTGGCTTTCGATCGAGACGTAGACCCATGGCTTTGTCGGGTGGAAATCGAGGTGCCGCGGCCCGAACTGCGTGCCATCGCCGGGCTGGATCGCAGCCAGGTTCGTGAGCACGCCGTCCTTGAAACTAAAGGTCTTGATCGAGCCGGGATCGACCGGGTTGTCGGTTGGTGCGTTGTTGCCGCGCGTCACCAGAATGACCTGGGTGTTATCCGGCGTGACAAGGATTTGATGGGCAAATTTTCCGGTGTCGAGCGCATTGGGCTGATTGACGCGTTCGCCCAACGTGCCGTCCGCGTTGATGCGATGCACGGTAAGACTGGAGGGATCGTTATAGGCGGTGAGGAGGTATTGGCCCGATCTGTCGACGCTGGTGTGGATCGGACGCGAGGGTAGCGTCACCGTCCCGCCATGCGGCGTCAGCGCGCCGGTCGCGGGGTCGATCTTGAAGGCGTTGGCGACATGCTTGTCGCCGGGCCCACCCGACGAGGCGGGGCCGCCATTGCTCGAGACGACGTAGAGATAGCGCTTCGAGGGGTGCGGCCAGGCATATTGAATGCCGGTGGGTGTCGACACGGTCCCTTGCCTGACGAGAGCGGCATTGTCGACGTCCACGCTATAGAGGGTCAGCTCCGATCCGACCGCTGAATAGAACACATTCCTGGTCATTGAATTCTGCGCGAATGCTGCTTTGGGGGCGGCGAGGGTGCCGGCAAGGAGTGCGGTGAAGGTACGACGGTTGACCATGGTTTCCTCTCCTGCAGTTTTTATTCGGCGTCCTCAAATTCACCAGAGGACGTCCTTATAACTCCAAGTTACCATAGGCAGAATCCGAGTAGAGCAGCAAATGGTTTCCCTACCAGATCACCTTATCTGTGAAGAGCAAACACAGGCCCGCCAGTCAAATTTTTAGATGCCGCACACCCTTATCCGAGGGCTGCGATTTCGCGCGGCAGGGCCTCAGCCGATGGACTGACCACGCGGCGCACAATCAGGGCGGCGACGATCAGCGTCGCGCCGAGGCCGAGCGGGATTTCGAAGAATGGAAATGCGATCAACAGTCCCATGGCGCAGGCGAGCGCGGCGAGTTCGCCACGCCGAAAACCGTCGGCAAAACCGCTCCGCAGCAGAAACCCGACCGGGATCGCGAGCACCATCATGTCGTAGAGAAACAGATAAGGCGTGAGCAGCAGCGTGCCCGCTGCGAGGGCCGCGGCCTTCAGCGCGTAATCGGCACGGCTGCGCCACAGCATGACCACGCTGACGACGACGGTCCCGGACATCATCCACTGCAACGTCCACGCCAGTTGCTCGCTGCCGCCTATGGTGCGCGCCAGGCCGAACACGCTCTGCAGCTTATAAAAGGTGGCGCGGCCTTCGGTGAAGAAGGCCTGCGAGAAAATCGGCATCCAGTGGAAAAACGCCTGCCAGCTGTCGGTGCCGAAGGCGATCCACGACACCAGAGCCAGCGCCGTAGTCGTAGCCCCTGCGGCGAAGAACACCGTCCATTGCGACGCCGCGATCAGCGCCAGCGGAAACAGCAAGCCGTATTGCGGCTTGTAGGACAGAAGGCCAAGGCAAATACCCGACAGTATGGGCCGGGTCGGCATCAGAGCCAAGGTTCCGCCAAGCAGCGCCGCGGTGAGGAAGCCGTTCTGTCCGGCCATGGTGTTGGCCAGCACCACCGGAAACGCCGCACCCGCCAGAAGCCCGAACCGTTGTCCAACGACGGCGCGCATCATTGCCAGGTAGGGCACGAAGCTGGCTGCGGCCCAGCCGACCAGTCCCGTGGCATAGGGAAATTGCGCGAGGACCATGGCGACGAACAGGAACGGCGGCGGATAGTGCCAGGCGTAGTCGCCAACGTAGTTTTGGCCGAGCATCGCGACCTGAACCTGTTTGTGGATGCCCCAGTCCCACGCCAGCGCCGGCCGCCCTTCCAGCGCAAGCTTGCCCGCCGCCCAGACATTGAGGAAGTCGGTGTGGATGAAGCGGCCGTCGGCATCGACCAGCCATGCATGGGCGAAATACAACGCCGGGAGCATCGCCGCGTTGAGGACCGCCAACAGCAGGCAGGCGCTCCGGAGCAGCGGAACAGGATCATTTGGTGTGGATGCTGACATGCCCGATAAATACTGCACCCGGCCTTGAAGAAAGATGAAGCGCGGCAGCCGATACCCGCCGTCATGGCGGGGCAAAGACGTTTCGTTAACCATTTTTAAGGAATCAGCGATAGAGACCGAAGCGGCTTCCTCTCAAGACCGGTCGGATCACATGACTGAACCTGATGTCTTAAGTCGCGACATAGATGCGCTGAAAGAACTGCAGAGAGAGGCTTGGCGGGAGCTTGCCGGCCCAAGTCTCACGACGTTCGACCGCCGCGAGATTCGAAACCGGACCAGGCAAAGTGAGGTCGAGCTGCGAACCTATTTGATAATGATGTCGGAACGCCTGTGCTTTCGGCCGCGGCCGGTGGAGGTTGTCCGCGACAGCCTCGCGAGCCTGGAATTCCGCCTTCTCTAGTCTTTTGTTTTGACGCGTTTTCTTCACGCGAACCGGCACCCACCCCCGGATCAAGTCCGAGGGCATGCCTCGCTCGAAAACGCTCTAGCAGTCTGCTGAAGAACCCCCTGGCTACGGCGGGGGCTTGATGATTCACTTTATCATCTCGAATCGGCGGAGACGATGATGCGCGGCAGGTTTACGGATCAGGGCGGCCTGTTTTCGTACATC
>DASQOU010000110.1:0-21850 GCA_035644295.1 Bradyrhizobium sp. | reverse complement strand
CAACCTGCGTCTGGAGGAAATAGCCCGCTGATGTCAGGCGGGCTTGCCCGATGGATGTGGCCTAGAGCAAGATCGGTTCTGATTGAATCAGAACCGACGCTCTAATTTCTTGTTTTGACGCGTTTTCTTCACGCGAACCGGTATCCACTTCGCTCGAAAACGCTCTAGCGACGCACCTCACGGTTGATGCCGCCGGGTAATCGCGACCTGCGCCGCCTGCGCATAAAGGCTCGATATCAACTCAAGCTGGATGCGTGTCGTTTCCGATTTCGCCGTCCAGCTGTCCAGCGCCTCGAGCATCGGCGGCAATGTCGCCGCGCGCAAGGCGGCATAGGCTTCGGTGACGGAGCGCCCGATCGCGGTGGCGCGGTAACGCGTTTCCTTGCGCGACGAACTGCCCTCGGTTTCGATCAGACCTGCGCGAACAAGTTTGCGCGTGGCGTATTGCAGGTTGGGGACATCGACACGGTTGAGCAATTGTCCGATCTCGGAGAGCCGCTTGGGCTCATCGCCCATCCGAACGACATTGAGCACCGCCACATCGTCGCCTGTCAGCGGAACGTCGCAGACGGCGGCAAGGCATGCCGCCTTCCAGCGATAGTAGGCCTGGGCCAGCCGCTCCAACCCGAACTCAAACTCCGACAGCCGCCGTTCGGTTTCGGTGCGCGCGAGATGCCAAGTCCCGGGCTCAACGACGGCGGGTTGGGCTTTCGGCTTCGCCAAGCTGCCGGTTTTCTTCGTCGCGGTATTCAGGGTCCTCTTCAAAACGGTCTCCCGACGGCGGGCGCGCCCAAGCCGTGGGCAACCCTGCTCAATCAATGCTATTTACAATCCCGATTCTTACATTAAAAATACAATTAAGAAAGCACGATGAACTTTCAAGTGCCAAACACCGGTGGATACATTCCGGACAGGGAGCCATATCATGGCAGGACAATGGATTGATATCGCCGCCGCCGATGGCGGCACGTTCAAGGGATATCTCACCATTCCGGCATCGGGATCAGGTCCGGGGATCCTGCTCTTGCAGGAGATTTTCGGCGTCAACGCTTCAATGCGTGAAGTTGCCGATTACTATGCCGAGGAGGGCTACGTCGTGCTTGCGCCGGACCTGTTCTGGCGGTTGGAGCCCGGCATCGAGCTCGGCTATTCCGAGGCCGAGTTCAACAAGGCGTTTGGCTATTACCAGCGCTTCGACGCCAATCAGTCGATCAAGGACGCCGCCGATGCACTGAAGATGCTGCGTGCGCGCGGCGAATGCGTCGGCAAGGTCGGTGCGCTCGGCTTCTGCCTTGGCGGTAAGCTCGCCTATCTGACCGCGGCGCGCACCGACGTCGATTGCTCGGTCAGCTATTACGGCGTCGGCATCGAAGCCGACCTCGGCGAGGCCTCGAAGATCAAGTGCCCGATGGTGTTTCACTTCGCCGAACTCGACAGGTTTGCGCCGGCAGAGGCCCGCGAGCAGATCAAGGCCGCCTTTGCCAAGCGCCCCGACGTGGAAATGTATTTGTATCCCGGCTGCGACCACGCTTTTGCGGCGGCCGAACGTACCAGTTTCAACAAGCCTGCGACCTTGATGGCGCATTCGCGCTCGATCGCCTTGTTCCGCAAGGTGCTGGGACCGCACTACGATCTTTCCGCGCTCTGGGACCGTCACACCGAATTGGAGTTCGCGGTGCGTTCGGCGGAAGAGACCATGGGAACAATGGTCGCCGAGCCCTATGTCAACCACATTCCGACCATGACCGGCGGGGTCGGGTACCGCGACCTGTTGCGCTTCTACAAGAATCATTTCATCCCGAAGACGCCAAAGGACACCAAACTGATCCCGATCTCGCGCACCATTGGCGCCGATCGCATCGTCGACGAGATGCTGTTCTGCTTCACCCACGACATCGAGATCGACTGGATGCTGCCCGGCATTCCTCCGACGGGGAAGTATGTCGAAATCCCGCTGGTCGCGATCGTTCGCTTCCGCGGCGACAAGCTTTACAACGAACACATCTATTGGGATCAGGCATCGGTGCTGGTGCAGATCGGGCTTCTCGATCCCGCTCGTCTCCCCGTGGCCGGCGTGGCGACGGCCAAGAAACTGGTCGACGAAACGCTGCCGTCGAATACGCTGATGGCGCGCTGGGCCGAAAGCGCCTCGCAGGCCGCCGAGTAGATCGCCTTCAATCAACGGCGCCCGTCCCGGGCGCTGTTTTGTTCTGTGGAGTCTTTAATCATGGGTTTTTCCACGCTCTCTCGCCGTACCATCCTGCAGCTGGCCGGCGCAGCCGCGCTACCTCTCTCCTCCGGAGTTCTGACTCGATCGGCGCAGGCCGCAGCGCCGGGAACCTTGACCATTGCCTACAATGTCAATTTGCCGTCGTTCGATCCGACCGTCGGGTTGTCCGCGGTCAATCCGACGATCCAGTCGATCTACCAGTCGATCTTCGATCCCTATATCGGTCAGGCGCCCGATCTGTCGTTCAAGCCCGGCCTGCTGACGAAATGGGGCTGGAACGCCGACCGCACCAAGGTCACGATGGAGGTGCGCAAGGGAGCAACCTGGCATGACGGTTCGCCGGTTACGCCCGAAGACATCGTCTGGTCGCTAACACGCGCCGCCGATCCGAAGGGCGGCAACCCGATCCAGTTCGTCTGGTCAAAGGTCAACAATTACAAGATCGACGGCAACACGATTACCGGCGATGTCGTGGAGTTCGAACCGACCTTGTTCAAGTGGATGGCCTTCCTTACCGGCTATGTGCTGCCCAAGGCCTATTTTGAGAAGGTCGGCGCCGAAGGATTCGAGAAGGCGCCGATCGGCTCCGGTCCGTACAAGGTCGATGCCTTCGAGCGCAATGCTTTCCTGCGGCTCAAGGCGCATCCCGGCTACTGGGGCCCCAAGCCCGCCTTCGACACGGTGGTGTTCAAATTCGTGACCGATCCCACCAGCCGGGTCGCCGAGATCGAGTCCGGCGGATCGGACGTTACGTTCGAGATTCCCTATGAGGAGTTCGACCGCCTGAAGGCGAAGTCAGGCCTCGCCGGCCAGACCAAGCCGGTGTCCGACATCGCGATGATCTTCATCACCGACATTGCACCGATGCTGGACCGCAATGTGCGTCTCGCGGCCAGCCACGCGATCGACAAGAAGGCGATCGTCGACCGGCTGTTGAAGGGCTATGGCGTTCCGATCTCAACGCTGGAAGCGCCCGGTTACGCCGCCTTCGATCCCTCGATCAAGGTGTCCTACGATCCCGACCTGGCCAAGAGCTTGCTGGCCAAGAGCGGATTCTCGCCGGACAAGCCGGTCAAGTTCACCATCCAGACCACGCGCGGCTTCAAGCCGAAGGACTATGAGATGATCCAGGCGATCGTCGGGATGTGGCGCAAGGTCGGCATCGATGCCACGATCGAGGTCTACGAGATCGCGCAGCACTTCGAACTGCGCGCGCGCCACGCGCTGGCGCCGGCCGCGTTCTACAATTGGGGCAATGCGATCGGCGATCCCTCGACCTCGACCGGCTTTGCGATGTTCGGCCCGTCGCCGCATTGCGCCTGGAAGGGCAAGGATACCATCGAGCGCATCGGTCCGTTGTGGGGCGAGAAGGACGAAGCCAAGCGGATCGCGGGCTATAAGGCCGTCGATAAATATATCGCCGAGGAAGGCGAGGTGATCCCGCTGTTCCAGTACGTGCAGCCGATCATCCACAAGAAGGGATTGAAGGTCGTGTCGCAGGCCAATGGCATGGTTCTTCCGCAATTGATCACATCTGCGTAAGGCGTAAGGGCAGGGCGAGACGCCAATGAGATGGGGCGAGATCATCAGGCGGCTCGTCCTCATCCCGCCCACGCTGTTTGGCGTATGCATCATCGTCTTCGTCCTGCTGCGCGTGGTGCCCGGCGACCCGATCGCCATGATGATCCCGCCAGGAGCCTCGCCCGCGGACATCGAACGGTTGCGGGCGTTCTATGGACTTGATCAGTCCATCCCGCAGCAGTTCATCACCTGGTTCGGCCAGTCGTTGACCGGTAATTTCGGCCGCTCGATCAGCCTGCACCAGAATGTCTTCGAACTGGTGCGGGCGCGGTTGCCGGCAACGCTCGAATTGTCGCTGATGGCGACGCTGATCGCGGTTGCGCTCGGCGTGATGGTTGCGCTGACCGGCGTCTATGTTCGTGGCCGTCGCGCGGAATGGGCCATCGATGGCGGCATCGGCGTCTTTCTGGCAATTCCCGACTTCCTCTGGGCGCTGATCCTGCTGCTGCTGTTCGGCGTGCTGATCCCGCTGTTGCCGATCTCCGGCCGCATCGATCCGCAACTCGACGTCACCTTTGCGACCAATTTCTATCTGGTCGAAAGCCTCGCCACCGGCCGGCTCGATGTCGCGGCAGCCCTGTTGCAGCACATGATCCTTCCCGCAGTGGCGCTGGCGTTGCCGTTTGCGGCACTGGTGGCGCGCCTTCTGAAGGCGTCGCTCGCGGAAGCCGAAGACCAGGATTACGCGCAGATCGCCCGCGCCCGCGGATTTTCGCGCTCCTCCATCCTGTTGCGCGAGGTGTTTCCCAATGCGCTGATTCCGACGGTTGCGCTCGGCGGCGTTCAAGTCACGTTGTTGCTCGGCGGCACCGTGCTGGTGGAGCGCATCTTCTCTTATGAGGGCATCGGCAACATGGCGATCGACGCGGTGATCAACCGCGATTTTCCGCTGATCCAGGGGCTGATCCTGACCTTCGCCGTGCTCTTCATCGCGCTCAACCTCGCGGTCGATCTGCTGGTGAGGTTGCTGGACCCGAGGTTGCGTCATGGTTGATCTCACCGTCAGCGGCCCGATCGAAGGTCCGTCGCGGGTTTTGACCTCGCTTGCGCGCGGCGGTCCGCGCCTCTGGTGGGGCGGTGCGTTGGTCGGCATCCTCTTCCTGGTCGCGTTGCTCGCCCCGCTGCTGGCCCCGCACGATCCGATCGAACAAGATCTGATATCTGCGCAATTGCCGCCGGCCTGGATGCAGGGTGGCGAGGCGACCTACCCGCTCGGTACCGACAGCCTCGGCCGCTGCGTGCTCTCCCGCCTGATGTTCGCGGCCAGGACGGCCGTGGCCGTGGCGCTGATCGCAGCCTCGCTTGCGGCGATCATCGGCATCGTGCTCGGCCTCATTGCCGGCGTGTTCGGCGGCTGGATCGATCTGGGCGTCTCGCGCCTGATCGATGTCTGGATGGCATTTCCCCCGGTGCTGCTGTCGATCGTGCTGGCGGCGGTGATCGGTGCCGGCCTGACCTCTGTCATCGCCGCCATCGTCGTCGTCGACTGGACCCGGTTCGCGCGCGTGGTCCGCGCTGAAACCATGGTGCAGCTGCAGCGCGACTATGCCGCGGCAGCCCGTGTCCTCGGATTGAGCCGCAGCCAGACCCTGCGGCTCGAAATCCTGCCCAATCTCGTGCCCCTGATCGTCACCTTGCTTGCGGTCGAGATGGGAATTGCGATCCTTGTCGAAGTGATTTTGTCCTTTGTCGGCATCTCGGTCGCCGGCGACGTTGCGACCTGGGGCGGGATGATCGTCGAGGGACGCCAGATCGTCTACCAGTCGCCCTGGATCATGGCGCTTCCGATTCTGTGCGTCATTCTCAGCGTCATCGGCTTCAATCTTCTCGGCGATGGCCTGCGGGCCGCGCTCGACCCGGTGCAGCGAAGATGACCGCGGTTCTTGCCGTCCATGATTTGCATGTCGCGATCGGCCGGCGCGGCAGCGCTACCAATGTGCTGCGCGGCGCCAGCCTGGAGGTTGGCGCGGGCGAGGTGAGGGGACTGGTCGGCGAATCCGGCGCCGGCAAATCGATGCTCGGGCGTGCCGTGCTCGGCCTGTTGCCGGCGAACGCTGTGATTGGCGGAGGCACGATTCGATTCGAGGGCCGCGATCTCTTGGCGATGGCGGAGCGGGAGCGACGCCGTCTGTTGGGCCGCCGCATCGCGCTGATTCCGCAGGATCCCATGACCTCGCTCAATCCGGTCAAGCGGGTCGGGGCGCAAATTGCGGTCATGCTGCGGCATCACCTGGCGCTGTCGAAACGTGCCGCGCTGGAGCGCGCGGTCGAGCTTCTCGCTGAGGTCGCAATCCGTGAACCGCGGCGGGTTCTAGAGCTTTATCCGCACGAAATCTCCGGCGGGATGCGGCAGCGCGTCTTGATCGCGATGGCGTTTGCCTGCGATCCGAGCCTCGTCATTGCCGATGAGCCGACCACGGCGCTCGATGTCACGGTGCAGCGCCAGGTGTTGCAACTGGTCGAACGGCTCCGGCAGCGCCATGGCGCGGCGATCCTGTTCATCACGCACGACCTCGGCGTGGTCGCGAAAATCTGCCGGACCATGACGGTGCTGCATGCCGGGCGCGTGCTCGAGGAGGGCGAGACCGCCGATGTGCTGGCAAAGCCGCGCCATCCCTATACCCGCGCGTTGCTGGCGGCGACGCCGCGCGCCGATCGGCCGGCCGAGGCGCTTCGTCCGGTACCGCCTTCATTGATCGAAAACCTTTGGTCGGAAGCGCATCGCCTGGACGCCCTTGCCGTCGCGGGGCCGGCATGAGCGACATCCTGCTCCGAACCAGCCATTTGAGTTTCGCCTATCCGCGGCGATCGGCTTCGCTGTTCAGGCGGCCGACGCTGCGGGATGTGGTGAAGCGGGTTGATCTCGCGGTGCCGCGCGGCTCCGTGCTCGGTCTCGTCGGCGAGTCCGGCTCGGGCAAGACCACGCTCGGCCGGCTCCTGGTGCGGCTGTTGCGGCCGACGGCGGGCGGTATCCAGTTCGACGGCGTTGAAATCGGGCGCCTTGGCGAGGCCGAGTTGCGGCCGTTGCGTGCGCGGATCCAGATGATTTTCCAGGACCCGCAGACATCGCTCAATCCGCGGCTGCGACTGGGGGTAACGCTGACCCGTCCGCTGCAGATCCATGGGCGGTTGGAGGGACGGCAGGACCAGCGCGATCGCGCCGCCGCGCTGCTCGATCTCGTCGGGCTGCCGGCCGGCCTCATTGACCGCTATCCGCACGAGCTTTCGGGAGGCCAGCGCCAGCGCGCCGGGATCGCCCGTGCGCTTGCACTGGAACCGGACTTCATCGTCGCCGACGAGATCGTTTCCGGTCTCGACGTATCGACGCAGGCGCATATCCTGCTGCTGCTCAGGGAACTGCGCACGAGGCTCGGTCTGACGATGGTGTTCATCAGCCACGATCTGTCCGTCGTCCGCGTGCTGTGTGACGACGTTGCAATCCTGCAGCACGGCGAGGTCGTCGAATCCGGGCCGGTGGCCCGGATCTTCAACTCACCGCAGCATGCCTATACGCGGCAGCTGCTGTCTGCGATTCCATTACCTGACGTCGAGCCGGGCTGGCTGGACGATTCCAGTCCTCTTTTTTTTTCTCATCAGCAAGGAACAGCCGCATGACCAAAACCATCAAGGGTTCTATCGTTCTCATCACCGGAGCCAGTGGCGCGATTGCTCAGGCGCTGATCGCCGCACTGACCGCGCGGGGCGCGGCCAAGATTTACGCCGCGGCGCGCGATATTTCCGGGATTGTCGCCTCCGACCGGGTGGTGCCGCTCAAAATGGATGTCAGCAGCGACGATGACGTCAAGAAGGCGGCGGCTGCTGCCCCTGACGTCACGCTGCTGATCAACAATGCCGGCATCAACCACAACACCAGTTTCATGACCGCCCCTGACCTCGCGAAGGCTGCCCAGGAAATCGAGGCCAATTATCTCGGGCCGTTGCGCGTGACGCGGGCGTTCGCGCCGGCGCTGATCAAAAATCACGGCGCCGTGCTCAACTTGCTGACGATCCTGGCGCGGGTGAACCTGCCGTTCATGGGATCATATTGCGCCTCCAAGGCGGCGGCGCTGAGCTTGACGCAGGGATTGCGCGGCGAACTGGCGCCGCAGGGGGTCCACGTCGCAGGCGCGTTACCCGGCGCGGTCGACACGCGGATGACCGCTGGGCTTTCGATCCCGAAAATGACGCCGGCCGAGGCCGCAACCGAGATCCTCGATGGATACGAATCCGGCGAGGAAGATATCTATGTCGGTGAAATGGCGCGCGGCATCGCCCAGGGTCTTGCCCACGATCCGAAGGCGGTTGAACGCCAATTGGCGTCGCCGGGCTGAGCCTGATGCCGAACGCAGGACTCAAAAGACAGGTTGAACGCAGAGCAAAGGAGAAGATCATGAAGACATCGCGACTATTGCTGACAGCGCTTGCCACCCTTGCCGTGGGCTTATTGCCGAGCCTGGCGTCGGCCGACTCCATTCCCGGTCTGCGCGGCCACGACCACACCGGCATCACCGTGCCGGACGTGAAGGCGGCCACGACTTTCTTTACCGATGTGCTCGGCTGCTCCCACGCGATGTCATTCGGGCCGTTTTCGGATGACAAGGGCACCTTCATGAAAGACGTCGTCAACGTCAATCCGCGCGCGGTCATCGACGAGATCAGCATGGTTCGCTGCGGCTACGGTTCCAATATCGAGCTGTTTCAGTATCAGTCGCCAGACCAGGCCAAGACGCTGCCGAAGAACAGCGACATCGGTGGACACCATATCGCGCTCTATGTCGACGACATCGAAAAGGCTGCCGCCTATCTCAAGTCCAAGAACGTCACGACGATGCAAGGGCCGATCCCGGTCAACGAGGGTCCCGCCGCCGGACAGTCGATCCTGTACTTCCTGGCGCCGTGGGGCTTGCAGATGGAGTTGATCAGCTATCCCAAGGGAATGGCTTATGAGAAGACCGCCAAATCGGTGCTCTGGATGACCACGGATCCGGCGAAGTAAGACCGGGTTACGGGCGGCGGGTGATCGCCATCGACCACTCGCCGCCACTATTTAAATCAGCTTGGATTACAAATACGACACCAACGACTCCTCGGCGGATCGCGCTCACGCGCCTGTTGATAAGATCAACGTGTCTCACCATTTGTTGTGACATACGACGTTGATTTTGACCGCTGCTTGGCGAAAACAGGTACAGTTGAGACTCCAGCAGACGACAGGCCGACCGTCCATGAATGCACGCGAACGTGATAACTCGATCCCGATCGATCCCGTAAAGCTCGACCGGCTCGCGGAAGTCGCCATCAAGGTCGGACTTCAGTTAAAACCGGGACAGGATCTGCTGGTGACCGCGCCGACCGTGGCGTTGCCCCTGGTGCGCAGGATCGCCGAGCACGCCTACCAGGCAGGCGCGGGCCTCGTTACCCCGATTCTCTCTGACGAGGCGGTCACGTTATCGCGCTATCGGTTCGGGCAAGACGATGGCTTCGATCGCGCGGCCGGCTGGCTCTATGATGGGATGGCGAAGGCTTTCGCCGGCAACACCGCGCGGCTCGCCATTGTCGGCGACAATCCCATGCTGCTGTCGGGTGAGGATCCCGCCAAGGTGGCGCGCGCCAGCAAGGCCAATTCCATCGCCTACAAACCGGCGCTCGAGCGAATCGTCAATTTCGATATCAACTGGAATATCATCGCCTATCCGTCGCCGTCATGGGCCAGACTGGTATTTCCCGAAGACGAAGAGAATATAGCCGTCGCACGGCTTGCGGACGCGATCTTCTCAGCCTCGCGGGTAGACAATGATGACGCCATCGCGGCGTGGCGGAAGCACAATGCCACGCTGCGCAGCCGGACCGAATGGCTGAACGGTCAGAGGTTCGGCGCGTTGCAATACTCCGGACCCGGCACCGACCTGACGATCGGGCTTGCCGACGGCCACGAATGGCAAGGCGGCGCCTCCACGGCAAAAAACGGGATCACGTGCAACGCCAATATCCCGTCGGAAGAGGTCTTCACCACCCCGCACGCAAGGCGCGTCAACGGGCACGTCGTCAGCACCAAGCCGTTATCCTACCAGGGCTCGCTGATCGATGGCATCGCGGTGCGCTTCGAGGAAGGGCGCATCGTCGAAGCGAAAGCCACCCGCGGCGAGGAAGTCCTAAACAAGGTCCTCGATACCGACGAGGGCGCGCGGCGCCTTGGTGAGGTCGCGCTGGTGCCGCATTCCTCACCGATTTCGAAAAGCGGGCTGTTGTTCTTCAACACGCTGTTTGACGAGAACGCCGCCTGCCACATCGCGCTTGGCCAGTGTTATTCGAAATGCTTCGTCGATGGCGCCAAACTGACGCCCGAACAGATCGCGGCCAAGGGCGGCAACAACAGCCTCATCCACATCGACTGGATGATCGGCTCGGACGAGATCGACATCGACGGCCTTTACGCCGACGGCAGGCGTGTGCCGGTATTCCGCAAGGGCGAGTGGGCCTGATACGTGGTCGCGGGGTCCGGCGGGCACGTCTTTCGTGGCTAACGCCGGGCGGGGTGGCCAACGGCTGGCCGAAGTGCGTCGGCAGGTCGCTCAGAGCACGCTTTTTGAAGCGATATCCGTAAGGAAAGCTTAAGCGATTATTATTAGTTTGGCGTCGAAATTCGGCAGACCGCGCCCTTAATTTCCCTTGAGGTCCCTGATGTCTCGCGCCCTGATTGAAACCGCCAAGCTCGTTGTGAATTTGACGCCAAGGCCGATCGAGCCGTCCTGGATCATCGAAGGCAATCCGGTTGCGCAATCCTGTGTTCTATCAAGAAGCGAGGATGGGCTCGCCTCCACCATCGTCTGGGAGTGCAGCGAGGGCAAATTCAACTGGTATTATGATTTCGACGAGACGATCCTGATCCTCGAGGGCTCGATAGTTCTTGAAAACGACACCATGCGTCCCACCCGCTACGGTCCGGGCGACGTCATCTTCTTCAAGGACGGCGCGCATGCCAAATGGCATGTCGAGGGCCGGGTCCGGAAGCTCGCATTCTGCCGGACGACCCAGCCGCTTCTTTTGAGTTTCGCGCTGCGGGCGATCAACAAGATCAAGCGAATCCTGCTGCCTTCCGGGCAGCGGCAGTCGGCGAGCTTGGCCGGCTCGGCCTAAGAGGGAACGACTCGAAGCTGACCCTTGATGCCGCCGGCCACCCGTCAGTCGAGCTTCAGCCTGTAAAAATCGCTGGCAGTCTTCGAAAACAGCGCGGTTTTCTCGGCTTCGCTGCAGGACGCACTGATGCGCTTGAAGGCGTTGAAGATCAGCTGATAGCTGCATTGGCCTTTATCAGGCGGAAAATTGCTCTCGAACATCGCTCGCGCGGGACCGAACGCTTCGATGCAGGTCTCGATATAGGGCCGCCACGACGCGGCCAGTTCCTCCGATGAGGGCGGCAGGGGGCGCTCGTGAAAATCATAACCGAGCAGCCGCATCGCGAGCCCGCCGAGTTTTACAACAACGTTGGGGCATTTCGCGATTTCCCGGATCGATGATTTCCAGCTCGCAAATATCTCCTCGCGGCGGTTGGCATAGCTGCCGATGCCGGCCGGACCGCCGCAATGATCAAGCACGATCCGCGTATCCGGAAAGGCGCGGGCGAGATCGGCGAGTTCGCCGATCTGCGGATGAAACAGCCAGGCATCGAAACTCAAACCGAGCGGCGCCAGACAAGCAAAGCCCTTTCGAAAAGTCTTATCGAGCAGCAGGCCCTTCGGCCGGGTGGCATACATGCCCGCGACATCGGCATCAGCGTCGAAGGCGGACGAATGCCGGATGCCGCGGAAGCGACCTTGGCCGGCGGCGATTTCCGCCTCGAGTACCGCCTGCGCGCCCTCGCCCAGCAGCAGATTGACGTGGCCGACGATGCCGGCGCAGACGGCGGCCGGACCGTAGCCGCCGCTTGCGCTCATCGCCGCGGCGCCGTTGGCGAATTCAACTTCGCCGACGGGGCGAAACGCTTCGGGCCCTTGCGCGCGGTACATCGAACGGGCCTCGACGTAAACCGTCGCAATGACATTGTGGCCGGAGGCGAGGTCGGCGCTGATCTCCTCGATCAGATAACGCTGGCCGCCGCGATCCCACAAATGATGATGCGGATCGACGATCGGCCGCGCGGGATCGAGAACTTCCTCCACGCGCTGGGCGAGCCAGTCCGGCCGCGGATCGGCGTAGAGGCCGCTCTTCGAGACGGGCGCAGTGCTGGCAGCCATGGACTTTATCTCTTCCCGTTATTTTGTCGAAACCAATCTCACATTGGTGCATCAAACGCCGCGTAGAATAATCACGGTCGGCGTGCCCGGCAACGAATCCCGCGAAATCGTCAGGATGCGTTCGCTCCGCACGTCGATCTCGAATTGCTGGCCGATCCTGTGCATGAACTCATCGAGCGGCGTCATGAAACGGTGCATCGGCAGCACGACGGAGGCACGCAGGCGCCGCGTAATGTCCGAGATGCCGTCGAGCGACATCGTATAGGCGCCATCGATCGGCACCATCACGATGTCGAGCCGGCCGATCGCCGCGAAATGGCTGTCGTCGAGCTTGTGATGCAGGTGTCCGAGATGGCCGATGCAGAGGCCGGCGACCTCGAAGATAAAGATGGAGTTGCCGTCCCTGATCATCTCCGCGCTCGAATCGTCGCTGAAATAACGCCGGATGTCGGTCGTCACATTGCGAATGAGGACATCGCCGATGCGTTGCACGATTTGCGCCGGCTTGCCGTCATCGCCCCAGCCATGCAGCACGTGGGGAATGCGCGGATCGGGGAATAACGAGTAGTGCGTGCTGTGCGCCCGGTTCATGGTGACGACGTCGGGCAGGCGGCCGGTCGTGTAGGCGCCGCTAAAATCGGTCGCGATCCGCACGCCGCCGGGGGTATCGATGTAATAGGTCGAATGGCCGGCATAGGTGATCGCGACCTGCTCGGCCTTCGCGGCTAGCCGGCGAAGGCTGACCGGCGTGGCACGGGGCGCCGCCTGCGACATCGCAAGGCATTCGCTGGCGCGGGAGGCATCCTGGGCGGCCGCCGGTGCGATCAGCGGAGCCAGCAGGGCAAGGAAGGCGGAAATGGATCGCAACATGGCAGAACCCGTCTCAAGATCGGTTCGCACTGTATAGCGCAATTTCGGGGTCGTCATGACAACCGCGGGCCGATCCGGTCAAGGCTATCATGTCTGATCGGAGCTGGCGTCGCCCGCCTCACCGCGAGCCGCCCGGGTCGCGCGAATGCGCGCCCGATAAGTGCACGAAGCATCGATCGTCAAAAAAAGCTATGGATTGCGTCGTCGCTTGCGCGTCTCGCAATGACGTGAAACTACGTTTTCGTTTTCGGCGGCTTCGGGTGAGGGGCGAACTACGGCGTCGCCTCTTTCGGCATCAAGAGCCGATCACGCAGCCCTCGAAGAGCGAGCTTCGCTCGTCTCGATCCCGCGAAGTGCGGGGCGAAGGGGCCCACTTATCTCGTCGGCTTCGGCGGCTGGCGGCGGCGGTCGCTGGCCGGTTGATAGGCGATGCGCGAATGATGCGCGCAATAGGGCAGGCTGGTAAGGGCCTTGCCGCCGCAGAAGAAGAATTCCGAACTGGAGGGATCGCCGATCGGCCAGTGACAGGTGGCCTCGTTGAGTTCCAGGAGAGACAGCCGCTGGCTCATCGGCACGACGTTGTCATAGGCGATCGGATCCGGCTCCAGCTCGACCTCGAAGGCATGGGCGAGCGCGGTATTGCCGCGCGAGACCGGGCGCGAAACCCGCATCATGTGCTGAGCCGGACGGGCCTTGCGCTGGCGAGGTGCTGCCGAAGAGGGAGTTTTGGCGCGGCCTGAAAGGCCCAGCCGGTGGACTTTGCCGATCACGGCGTTTCGGGTCACATTTCCAAGTTCTGCGGCGATCTGGCTCGCCGACAACCCGGCTTCCCATAGTTTCTTCAGTTGCTCGACGCGATCGTCAGACCAGGTCAATACCGTCATCGCATTCTTTCCTCCGCTCGCGCCGGCCGATTTCGGGGTAGCGCTGCGGTGCCAATCGTCTCAAAAATCCCTTCCGGCAGAATCCCTTAGCCCTCGCCGGGCGCGGAAAGGGCGCCCGAACGTTTACGCTGAATACTCACGACTTAGAGGGACAGGACTACCGCACGAGATGTCGTACCCGACAGAAGAGAAGCTACAATATGGCGTGACTCCGGCGCAAGAGTCCGCGTGGCCGCGTCCACATGTTCCGTCATTTATGTTGTTCAATGCGATGTTTCGGCGACACCGTATCTTTACCGAGCCGGTCGCGTGGCGACCGGTTGACACGTATCGCCGTGCGCATAGAATGCTTCTTACGTGCCGCCCTGAAAAGGCGGCACGTTTTGTTTTCCGGGACGGGTTGTCGATGCGGCCTTAGCCAATGCGCAGCATGACGGCCGGTTCTAACTGTCAGTGATCGCCATGCCCAACAGCGCGACGTCGCATCTGCTTCCGGTATTTGCCAGGGTCGATCTCGGTTTCGAGCGCGGCGAAGGCGTGTGGCTGATGGCGACCAATGGCGAGCGCTATCTCGATTTCACCTCGGGCGTCGCGGTGAATGCGCTGGGCCACTGCCATCCGCATCTGGTCGCAGCGCTCCAGGAACAGGCGACCAGGCTGTGGCACATGTCGAACCTGTTCAAGAGCCCGGATGGTGAGCGGCTTGCGACGCGGCTGTGCGAAGTGAGTTTCGCCGACTTCGTGTTTTTCGCCAATTCCGGCGCCGAGGCGATGGAATGCGCGATCAAGACCACGCGCAAATATCAGGCCGCCAAGGGCCGCCCCGAGCGCTACCGGATCATCACTTTCGAGGGTGCGTTCCACGGCCGAACGCTGGCAACGCTGGCGGCCACCGGCTCTGCCAAATATCTCGAAGGTTTCGGCCCGCCGATGGATGGTTTCGATCAGGTCGCGCTCGGCGACCTTGAAGCCGTCAAAAAAGCAATCGGCCCACAGACCGCGGGCATCCTGATCGAGCCGCTGCAGGGCGAGGGCGGCGTGCGCGCGGCGCCTCCTGCTTTCTTCAGGGCGTTGCGTCAGCTCTGCGACGACAATGGCCTGCTGTTGATCTTCGACGAAGTGCAGACCGGCATGGGCCGCACCGGTGAGCTGTTCGCTCATCAGCGCCTTGGCGTCACGCCGGATGTGATGCCGCTGGCAAAGGCGCTCGGCGGCGGCTTTCCGATCGGCGCCTGTCTTGCGACCACTGAGGCTGCTTGCGGCATGACGCCGGGTTCGCACGGCTCGACCTTCGGCGGCAACCCGCTCGCGGTCGCCGCCGCCAATGCCGTGCTGGACGTCATGCTCAAGCCCGGCTTCTTCGAGCACGTGCAGCGGATGTCGCTGCTGCTCAAACAGAAGCTCGCCTCCGTGGTTGATCGGCACACCGACGTGCTGGCCGAGGTCCGCGGCGAAGGGCTTTTGATTGGTCTTAAGGCGGTGGTGCCATCCGCCGATCTGGTGACCGCGCTGCGCCAGCAAAACCTGCTCACGGTCGGCGCCGGCGAAAACGTGGTGCGGTTCCTGCCGCCATTGATCGTCACCGAGGCCGAGATCGAGGAAGCCGTACAGCGGCTCGAGCGCGCCTGCGTCGCGATGTCGGCGGATCAGTTGAAGCGGGCGGCGGTGCAATGAGCAAGGCGCTGCGTCATTTTCTGGATCTCAGCGAGCTTCCGACCAAGGAGCTGCGCAACGTGCTCGCCACCAGCGTCGCCATGAAGGCGAAGCTGAAGGCGCAAAAGAACCAGGGCGGGAAACCGAACAGGCCGCTCGAGGGCAAGACGCTGGCGATGATCTTCGAGAAACCCTCGACCCGCACGCGGGTGTCGTTCGATGTCGGCATGCGCCAGCTCGGCGGGGAAGCGATCATGCTGACGGGAGCGGAAATGCAACTCGGCCGCGGCGAGACCATCGCCGACACCGCGCGCGTGTTGTCGCGTTACGTCGACGCCATCATGATCCGCATTCTCAACCACGATGCGCTGTTGGAGCTTGCCGCTCATGCCACCGTGCCCGTCATCAATGGGCTGACGCGGCGCTCCCATCCCTGCCAGGTGATGGCGGATCTGATGACCTTCGAGGAGCATCGCGGTCCGATCCAGGGCCGCACGGTGGCCTGGAGCGGCGATGACAATAATGTGCTGGCGTCCTGGGCGCACGCCGCGGAGCGGTTCAAATTCCAGTTGAACGTCGCCACCCCACCTGAGCTCGCGCCGAACAAGGCGATGCGGGACTGGATCAAGGCTACGCAGGCGCCGATTGTGCTCGGCAGCGATCCGGAAGCCGCGGTGCGCGGCGCCGATTGCGTGGTCACCGATACCTGGTTTTCGATGGGCGACAAGGACGGCGAGCATCGCCACAATCTGCTGAAGCCCTATCAGGTCAATGCCAGGCTGATGCGGCTCGCCAAGCCCGACGCGCTGTTCATGCATTGCCTGCCCGCCCATCGCGGCGACGAAGTCACCGACGAGGTGATCGACGGTCCGCAATCGGTGGTGTTCGACGAGGCTGAAAATCGCCTGCACGTGCAAAAAGGCATTCTGGCGTGGTGCTTTGAGGCGGTGGGGTAGCCGCTACACAAACTCCGTTCCCCGGACGCTGCGCAACGCGCCGCCTTTTGCGGCGTGGTGCGCTGCTGATCCGGGGTCCACGCGGCGAACAGAAATGGGTCCCGGCTCTGCGGAGCAGCGTACCGGACGATGCTTCGCATCGCCGGGAGCACGCTGCGCCGCGTCCGGGACACGGTCAGCCCCTTTCGTTTCCTGCGTTCCGACCCCAGATAAAGCGCCATGACTTCACAATCCCCCGACATCAAAATCTCACCTCAAACCCCGATCCGCGCGCCGTCGGCGGTTCCGGTCGACGATGCGGTGCTGCCGTTCGAGGTCGCCGAGCTCGATCTGCGTGGCCGCCTCACCCGGCTCGGTCCCGGGCTCGACGACCTCCTGGCCAAGCACGATTATCCGCCCCCCGTGGCCAAGTTGCTCGGCGAGGCGATCGTGCTCACGACGTTGCTCGGCTCGTCGTTGAAATTCGATGGCCGCTTCATCCTGCAGACCCAGACCGACGGCCCGGTGTCGTTTCTGATCGTGGACTTCCAGGCCCCGGATCGCTTGCGCGCCTATGCGCGTTTCGATCGCACGCGGCTCAAGGAAGGTCAGGATTCCGGCGCGCTGCTCGGCCGAGGCCATCTCGCGATGACCATCGATCAGGGGCCGGATATGAGCCGCTATCAGGGCTTGGTGGCGCTGGAAGGCGGCAACCTCGAGGACGCCGCGCACGAATATTTCCTGCGCTCGGAACAGATTCCGACGCGGGTGCGGCTGGCGGTCGGCGAGGAATGGCGCGGCGGCGGCGACGGTCCCAGGCATCGCTGGCGCGCCGGCGGCATGCTGCTGCAATTCCTTCCCAAGGCGCCGGAGCGCGCACGGCAGGCAGACTTGCATCCCGGCGATGCGCCGGAGGGCGTCCTTGCCCATACGATCGCGGAAGACGATGCCTGGATCGAAGGTCAGTCCCTGATCTCGACGGTGGAGGATGTCGAACTGATCGATCCCGATTTGTCGGGCGAGCGGCTGCTCTATCGGCTGTTTCACGAGCGCGGCGTTCGGGTGTTCGCGCCGCTTCCCTTGCGCGCGCAATGCTCCTGCTCGCGCGAGGCCGTGTCCGCCATGCTCAAAAGCTTCGCGCCGCAGGACCGCGCCGAGATGGTCAAGGACGGCAAGGTGGTGGTGACCTGCGAGTTCTGCTCGTCGGTCTATCAATTCACACCGCACGAAGCGGGTGTGGAGTAGGGGACGCAGCAAGGCATCCGGCATGTGCCCGGCCCTGTGCTGGCACGCGTAGAATTTCTCTTCTGGCAGCGAGATCTATGCCGATGCCAGCGTGTCGAGCAGCGCCTTGGCCTCCTTCAGGTCGGGCGTGTCGAAGCCCTCGGTGAACCATCCATAGACCGAGGCGAGGAGGTCGTGGGCCGCCTGCCGCTTGCCTTGGTTGCACCACAGCCGCGCCAGGCTGATCGCCGCACGCAGCTCCCAGGACTTTGCCTTCTGTTCACGCGCTACCGCGAGGGCGCGCTCGAAACAGGCTCCAGCCCGGGCCGTGTCGGCCTCGGGCGAAACGAACGCGATCTCGCCGGCCGTGCGGTGAATCTCCGCCTCAACCCATTTTTCCTGGGTCTGTTCCGCCGTGGTCATCGCTTCGTCGATATGGTGCCAGGCTTCCCCGACTTGCCCGAGTTCCGCGCAGGCGCGCGCCAAGTGTAATAGAACGAAGGGAGTGTAAATCGTAGCTGCGGTCGATCGATATGCAGCGAGCGCAGGGACCAGTATCTCGATCGCTTCCGCCGCCCGGCCGGTCAGCGCCGACACGCATCCCTGCCACATCAACGCATTGGCCTTCCAATACAACGAGCCTTTCTCTTCGGCCAAGGCCACGAGTTCACGCGCACGGACGCTTGCCGCCGAATAATCGCCACGGAGGATCAGGCTGGCGGTGGAATGGGCCAAAGCGTGCATCAGCGTGGCGGCCTGGCCAATTTCTCGCGCACCTCTAAACGATTCATCAACGTCTTTGAGCGCGGCGTCGGGATAGCCCTGGAGCCAAAGCGTCCGCGATCGCCACTCCAGGATTGCGACCCGCGCGTCTGTGCCAAAACGTGTCGCCAGAGGACGGTGCTCCGCAGGATCATAAAGCGCGAGCGCCCGATCGAGATGCGCCCGTCCGTCCGCGAGGTCGCCGGTAGACATCATCGTCATTCCCATCATGCGATGGGCAAGCATCAGCGGACCGGTCATTCGCTGCCTCTCGGCCAGGGCCAGGAATTGGGCGGCAATTTCGCGAGCGGCGCCGCCGTTGAACGCCGCCACGTTGACGACCCAGAAGCCGTAGAGGACGGAGAACAGCAACAGCGGGTCTTCCGGGGGCTCACCGAGCGCCTCGGCGCTTTCGATCAGCGAACGTGCGTCATCGGCGGCCTTTTTGGTATCGGGAGCGCCGTAGCCTTTGACGTGCATAAGCACGGTCACGAGCTCGACCTGGAACTTGATCTGCTCGCGGCGCAGCGCGGGCGTGCCGGGCAAGCTCCCGATCAGGCCGAGCGCGCGGTTCAGTTGCGAAGCCGCCTCCACGAGCGCGGAACTCGCAAGAGATCGCTGGCCGACTTCCCCCCAAAGCATCGCTGCTCGCTCGACCAGCCCGCCCTCCGTGCAATGATGCGCCAACAATTCCGGGCGGCTTTGAGCGATTTCCGGGAACTCTTTTTCGATGGCGTTGGCAATGCGCAGGTGCAGGTCGCGGCGCGGCTGACGCAATAGCGTGCCATAAGCCGCATCCCGCACCAGAGCATGCTTGAACAAATAAGTGATCCCCGGCGGCACGCCCTGCCGGAACACGAGCCCGGCTTCAATGAGCCGATCCAGCGCCGCGCTCAAGCGCTGTTCGTTGCGCAATGCCACCGAAGCCAAGAGGGCGTGCGAAAATTCTCGCCCGATCACTGCGCCGATCTGCGCCACCTCCTTGGCCGGACCAAGTCGGTCAAGCCGAGCCATCAGCGACGCGTGCAAGCTCTCGGGTACGGCGAACGCGGGAGATGGAATCTTGCCAACGGTACGCCGCGCCGCATCCTCGCTGTTCGCCTCGATCACTGCTTTCGTCATCTCTTCGACGAACAGTGGAATACCGTCTGTACGCCCCACGATCTCGGCCATCACATCCGGCGGCAGCACCTGATTCCCCAGGACACCCGAGATGAGGGTGGCGACCTCGCGCTCGCCGAGTCGATTGAGCGTCACGGTCGTGACATGCGGCTGTCCTTCCCAGGGTGGATCAAACTCTGGCCGCATCGTTACAATAAGGAGAACAGCATGAGAGCGGATCCGCTCAACCACCAAGCTCAGCAGTTCGAGGCTGGTCGGATCGATCCAATGAATATCCTCGAAGATCATCAGCACCGGCTGCTGACGTGCCAGTACATCAAGCTGTGTTTGGAGAACTTGCAAAATCCGCTGTCGCCGTTGCTGTGCATCGAGTGTCAGCGCCGGATGGCGTCCGTCGTTTGGAAGCAACAACAGTTCCGCTATCAAAGCCGCATCTTTGGCCGAAGTTGCGGTCCGGGCGAGAATTGTATCGAGCTTATCGAGCCTTGCTCCCGCCGCATCACCATGCCCGAACTGAGCCGCATGCTCGAACTGCCGAATAATCGGATAAAATGCGCTGTCGGTGTGCTGCGGGGAGCAGAAGTAATGCAGCAGCGTTTGCGAGTCCGATGCACTTCGCTCGATCAACCCGACCAAGAGCCGAGACTTGCCGATCCCGGCTTCGCCAGACAGGAGCACCACCTGACCTTCGCCCGCTTGCGCCCGCTGCCAGCGCCGCGTTAACAGCTCGATCTCGCCCTCGCGGCCGACCAACGCGGTGAGGCTCGTTCCGTGCAGTGCCTCAAACCGCCCCTCAACCCGACCCGGCCGCAAGACCAGCCACGCTCGCACCAAGCCGATGCCCTTGAGTTCGCGCGGCTCCAACGCTTCGAGATCGAACAAATCACCGATGAGCCGCCGCGTATTGTCGGCGATTACCACCTGGTCGGGCCCGGCCACGGCCTGGAGGCGAGCGGCCAGGTTCGGTGTCTCGCCGACGATCCCACGCTCACGGGCTTCGCCGGCACCGATCAGGTCGCCCACCACCACCAGGCCGGTTGCAATCCCGATCCGGCAGCGCGAGGCGAGCGAATTTACCGCTCCGACCAACTCAAGTCCGGCACGGACTGCTCGCTCGGCATCGTCTTCATGCGCATGCGGATAGCCGAAATACGCGAGCAAGCCGTCGCCCATGTACTTGGCGACGAAACCACCAGCCTTGGTGATCACCTCGGTGCAAAGGCGTTGATAGCCCCCGATCAGTTCCCGCATGTCTTCCGGATCGAGCCGCGTCGAAAGAGCTGTCGAGCCCACAAGATCGCAGAACATCACCGTGACCTGACGCCGTTCGGCGGAGTCTTCGCGAGACCTATCGTTCATGGGAAGAGCGTCGGGCGGAGCCGCTCTCGTATTCGATTCGGCGCGCAGGGCGGCGATGCCGTCCAGCAGCTTGCGACGGTGTCCCACAATTCTGATGCCGAGATCCTTCAAGTCCTCTGCCGTTAAACTCGGCAGGACCGTGTCGTCGATCGCGTTCTCGCGGAATGCCTCTTCATACTGTTCGAGGCCTAGGCTCCGCAGCCAACCTGCGACGTCCATGATGGCGCCCTAACTCCGCGGGGCGCATATGATCGTCGAGCCGAAGCGTCGTGTCCAGCGCTCCGCACCTCAAGTCTCAGATGGACCATTTGCGAGGGGCATCGAATTGACGGCCGCTGCCCGCTTTCGAGACGGCTTTCGGACGACGTCCGGAACGTCGAGCCCGAACACGCCCCATTGCTTTGGTCGGGCCGTGACGGACAAAACCGCACTCCCGCCAAATTTCTGAATTTCATCGCTTGCTGATTTGCCCGTCGTGCCAACGTGTCGCACGCGTTTTCGCTTGCGCCGTCGGGCAAATCACCAGCACTTTTCCCCGCGTCCCGCGCCCCTCGAGAGGGACGTTTGCGCGATCGTCACGGACGTTGGGTGCGGGATGCGGTGGACGCGGATATGTCAGCGACGAATGACGTTGATCCGCGGACGGCGAAGTCGTGTGGTCCTGACGCCCCGACGCTGGTGTCAAGTTCGCGGGGTTAATCCTGCAAACGACGGGGGCAAGAAAGCCCGGTCCCCGGGGAGAGCACGCTATAAGCCGTTAAAACCATTGCGCGGGGAATGCCGGGTGTTTCCGGTGTGACCGTGGTGACTATGCTCGTGTGCTTTTTTATTTCGCACGCGAGGCTGCGGGCGTATCGAGCGCCCGGCATTCCCTGCGCCCTTGTGTCCGGAAAATCTGTCAGAATGTGCGAACGGGCGGTTGCGGACCAACCGCCCGTTGCTGGAACTGAGCCCGTTGCGCCCAAAAGCGACCGAGCTTGTAACAGAGCGAGGGAC
>DASQOU010000109.1:0-7831 GCA_035644295.1 Bradyrhizobium sp. | reverse complement strand
GTCGCGCGGCAGATCGCGATCGGAACCTTCGATAATTTCAATCTCGCCGTGGCGGGCGTCAAGGGATCGATCGCGGGCGCGGTCGGGCTGATCTATGAATCGTTGATGTCCCCGTCGCTGGACGAAGTCTCGACCGAATATGGCGCGCTGGCGGAAGCGGCCAGCCATCCCGAAGATTTTTCCTCCGTTACCTACCGCCTGCGGGCGCAGGCGAAATGGCACGACGGCAAACCGGTGACGCCGGAAGACGTGATCTTCTCGCTCGACGCGTTCAAGAAACATCATCCGCAGTATTCTGCGTATTACCGTCACGTGGTGAAGGCGGACAAGGCCGGCGAGCGCGACGTCAAGTTCACCTTCGATGCGCCCGGCAACCGCGAACTTCCGCAGATCGTGGGCCAATTGATCGTGCTGCCGAAGCATTGGTGGGAAGGCAACGACAGCGAAGGCCGCAGGCGCGACGTCTCGGCCACGACGCTGGAGAAGCCGCTTGGCTGCAGCGCCTATCGCATCAAGGAGTTTGTACCGGGCCGCTCGGTCGTGCTGGAGCGGGTCAAGGACCATTGGGGACGCGATCTCAACGTCAATATCGGCCGGAATAACTTCGACGAGTTGCGCTACGAGTATTTCCGCGACTCGACGGTGGCGCTCGAGGCCTTCAAGGGCGATCAGGTCGATTGGCGTCTCGAAAACAGCGCGAAGAACTGGGCCACCGCCTACGACTTTCCGGCGGTGACGGAAAAGCGCGTGTTGCTGGAGGAGTTTCCGAACCGAAGTTCCGGCATCATGCAGGCGTTCGCGCTGAACATCCGGCGCGACAAGTTTGGCGATCCGCGGGTGCGCCGGGCGCTGAACTTTGCGTTCGATTTTGAGGAAATGAACAAGCAGATCTTCTTCAACCAGTATAAGCGCATCAATAGCTATTTCGACGGCACCGAACTGGCCTCGAGCGGCTTGCCGCAGGGCAAGGAGCTGGAGATCCTTGAGGCGGTGCGCGCCCAAGTGCCACCGGAGGTGTTCACGACCGCTTATACCAATCCCGTCGGCGGCAATCCCGAAGCGGTGCGCGACAATTTGCGCGAAGCGTTGCGGCTGCTCAAGGAAGCCGGTTACGAGGTGCGTGACCGCAAGCTGGTCGACGCCAAGAACGGAGCGCAGTTTTCACTCGAATTGCTCGGCGAGGATCCCTCCTTCGAGCGGGTGATGCTGTTCTTCAAGCCGTCGCTGGAGCGGCTCGGCATCGCCGTCAGCGTGCGCACCATCGATCCGACGCAATACGAGAACCGGCTTCGCAGCTGGGATTTCGACGTGGTGGTATCCTCGTGGCCCGAGTCATTGTCGCCGGGCAACGAACAGCGCGAGTTTTGGGGCTCGCAGGCCGCCGACATGGCCGGCTCGCGCAATATCATCGGCATCAAGAATCCAGCGATCGACAAGTTGATCGAACGCGTGATCTTCACCAAGGATCGGGAAGATCTGGTCGCGGCGACAAAGGCGCTCGATCGCGTGCTGTTGTGGAATCACTACGTCGTGCCGCAGTGGAACTATCCCAAGGTCCGCACCGCGCGCTGGGATCGCTTCGGCCATCCGGCTGAGTTGCCGAAATACGGACTATCGGGCTTTCCCGCGCTCTGGTGGTATGACGCCGACAAGGCCGCCAGGATAGGCAAACGATCTTGAGGGGCATCGTGCGTAAGGCGCTATTGTCCCGCCGGCATGTGCTGGGTCTCGGCGCGGGCGCCTTGGGCGCGACATGGCTCGGTTCGGCAATGGCGGCCGAGGAGGTCACGGAATCCCACGGCATGTCGGCCTTTGGCGACCTGAAATACCCGGCGGACTTTCATCATTTCGACTACGTCAATGTGAATGCGCCCAAGGGTGGATTGTTTTCGACCATTCCGTCCAGCCGTGCCTACAACCAGTCATTCCAAACCTTCAACTCGCTCAATGCCTATATTTTAAAGGGCGATGGCGCGCAGGGAATGGGCATGACGTTTGCGACATTGATGGCTCGTGCCGGCGACGAACCCGACGCGATGTATGGCCTCGTCGCCAAGTCGGTGGTGATTTCGCCCGATGGTCTGACCTATCGGTTCACGTTGCGGCCAGAAGCCAGGTTTCACGATGGCACCAAGCTCACCGCGCGCGACGCCGCGTTTTCGCTGAACATCCTCAAAGCCAGCGGCCATCCGATCATCACCCAGCAGGTTCGCGACATGGTGAAGGCGGAAGCCATTGACGAGGCGACGCTGGTGGTCAGCTTTGCCGCCAAGCGCGGCCGAGACGTGCCGCTGTTTGTCGCCGGCTTGCCGATCTTTTCGCAAGCCTATTACGCCGTGCATCCGTTCGATGAAACGACGCTCGATATCCCGCTCGGCAGCGGGCCCTACAAGGTGTCGAAATTCGAGGTCAACCGTTTCATCGAGCTCGAGCGGGTCAAGGATTGGTGGGGCGCCGATCTTCCGGTCAACCGCGGCAGCTACAATTTCGACGCTTTGCGTTTCGATTTCTACCGCGATCGTGATGTCGCCTTCGAAGGCTTCACCGGCCGCAATTACCTGTATCGCGAAGAATTCACCTCGCGGATATGGAACACGCGCTACGATTTTCCGGCGATGACGGACGGCCGCGTCAAGCGCGAACTGCTTCCGGACGAAACACCCTCGGGCGCGCAGGGCTGGTTCCTCAACACCCGCCGCGACAAATTCAGGGATCCACGGGTCCGCGAAGCGCTCGGCAATGCCTTCGATTTCGAATGGACCAACAAGACGATCATGTACGGCGCCTATGTCCGCACCCATTCGCCGTTCCAGAATTCCGATTTGATGGCGGTCGGACCGCCGTCGCCGGAAGAACTGGCGTTGCTTGAGCCGTTCCGCGGCAAGGTGCCGGACGAGGTTTTCGGGGTGCCGTTCATGCCGCCGGTCTCCGATGGCTCCGGGCAGGACCGCATGTTGTTGCGCAAGGCCGTGCAACTGCTTGCCGACGCCGGCTGCGTGATGAAGGAGGGCAAGCGGATGACGCCGCAAGGCGAGCCGTTCCGGATCGAATTCCTGCTCGATGAGCCCGCGTTTCAGCCGCATCACATGCCCTTCATCAAGAATCTGGGCACATTGGGCATCGAGGCATCGATTCGGCTGGTCGATCCCGTGCAGTTTCGGGCGCGTCGCGACGACTTCGACTTCGATGCCGCGATCGAACGCTTTAGCTTTTCAACGGTCCCCGGCGATTCGCTGCGACCATACTTCTCCTCGCGGGCGGCGGCGACCAAGGGCTCCAATAACCTCGCCGGCATTTCCGATCCCGTCATCGACGCTCTGGTGGAGCAGTTGATTGCCGCCGACACCAGGCCGAAACTGGTATTCGCGGCCCGTGCGCTGGACCGGATCATTCGCGCCGGGCGTTATTGGGTGCCGCAATGGTACGCCAACACGCATCGGCTAGCTTATTGGGACGTGTTCGGTCATCCTGCCAACCTGCCGAAATACCTCGGTGCGGGGGCCCCCGACCTGTGGTGGTCGGCGGCTAGGTCCTCCCCGGCCGGCGAAGCTGCGAAATAGCTATGGGCACCTATCGATGACCGCTTATATCGCCCGCCGCATTTTTTTGATGTTTCCCACCTTGCTGGGGATCTTGTTCGTATCCTTCGTTGTCGTGCAATTTGCCCCGGGCGGTCCGGTGGAGCGCGTGATCGCGCAACTCAGCGGCGCCGATACCGGGGCCAGCTCGCGGATTTCGGGCTCATCGGGCGGCGATTTCGGCGCCCGCAGCCAGGTCGGCGCGTCATCCGACGCGGTCAATTCAAAGTACCGCGGGGCCCAAGGGCTCGATCCCGATTTCGTCAAGAGCCTCGAAAAGCAGTTTGGCTTCGACAAGCCGGCGCCGGAGCGTTTCGCTCTGATGCTGTGGAATTTCTCACGGTTCGATTTCGGCAAGAGCTATTTCCGCGATGTCAGCGTGCTGCAGCTGGTCAAGGAGAAGCTGCCGGTCTCGATGTCGCTCGGAATCTGGATGACGCTCCTGACCTATCTGATCTCGATTCCGCTTGGGATCCGCAAGGCGGTGATGGACGGCTCGAAATTCGACACATGGACCTCGGCGGTGATCATCGTCGGCTTTGCGATACCGGGATTTTTGTTTGCGATCCTCCTGATTATCCTGTTCGCTGGCGGCTCCTTCTTCAATATTTTCCCGCTACGCGGGCTGACCTCGGACGGCTGGGCACAATTCCCCTGGCACTGGAAGATCCTCGATTATTTCTGGCATATCACCCTGCCGCTGATCTCGATGGCGCTTGGCGCCTTCGCGACCATGACGCTGCTCACCAAGAACTCGTTCCTCGACGAAATCCGCAAGCAATATGTGATGACCGCGCGCGCCAAGGGCTGCAGCGAACGGCAGGTGCTCTACAATCATATTTTCCGCAACGCCATGCTGATCGTAATCGCCGGATTCCCCGGTGCGTTCATCCACGCCTTCTTCTCAGGCTCGCTCCTGATCGAGACCATCTTCTCGCTCGACGGGCTCGGCCTGCTCGGCTTCGAGAGCGTGCTGAACCGCGATTATCCCGTGGTGTTCGGAACGCTATTCATCTTCTCGCTGGTCGGGCTGGTCGTCAATCTGATCTCCGATCTCGCTTATATGTGGGTCGATCCGCGGATCGACTTCGAGGCGCGAGAGGTCTGATGACGATCACCAGCACCGCCGAGCTGAAGTTCCTGCAGTGCTTACTGCAAAGTTCTCTCAGGAACTTCAGCTCGCCAAGCGGCGCTGGAAACTTGGATTTGACGGTGTCCTTTGCTTTCCGAAGTTCGTACAGGCGGGTGCGGCAATGACCTACGAACTTCGGAAAGAGGACACCGCATCCCCGCCGGTCGAGACCACCACGCAGTCGCCGCTTGGTGCTGCGGTCCCCATCACCCGCCATCGGTTCAGTCCGTCGCCGCTTAACCACCGCCGCTGGTTGAATTTCAAATCGAACCGCAGGGGCTACTGGTCGCTCTGGATCTTCCTGACCCTGTTCTTTGTGTCGCTGTTCGCTGAGCTGATTGCGAACGATCGTCCGTTCCTCATCAAATTCGACGGGCATCTGTATTGGCCGGCCTTCGTCAGCTATTCCGAGACCACCTTCGGTGGTGACTTCGAGACCGCGGCCGATTATCGCGATCCGTACCTTCAAAAGCTGATCGCGGACAAGGGCGGCACCATTCTCTGGCCGCTGATCCGCTATTCCTACGATACGCACAATCTCGACCTGCCGACGCCTGCGCCGTCAAAGCCGACCTGGATGCTGACGGAGGCGCAGTGCAAGGAAGTGGTGGTCAAAAAAGGGCTGAATAGCTGCCGCGATCTCGAATACAACTGGCTCGGCACCGACGATCAGGGTCGCGACGTGGTCGCGCGCCTGATCTACGGTTTCCGTATCTCCGTGCTTTTCGGTCTCAGCCTGACCATCATCTCGTCGATCATCGGCGTCGCCGCCGGTGGCGTGCAGGGCTATTTCGGCGGCTGGATCGATCTCGGCTTCCAGCGGTTCATCGAAGTCTGGAGCGCGATTCCTTCGCTCTATCTGCTGTTGATCCTGTCCTCCGTGCTGGTGCCGGGCTTCTTTGTCCTGCTCGGCATCCTCCTGTTGTTCTCATGGGTGTCGCTGGTCGGCCTGGTGCGGGCCGAGTTTTTGCGCGGGCGCAATTTCGAATACATTCAGGCTGCCCGCGCGCTCGGTGTATCCAACGCCGTGATCATGTTCCGGCATCTGTTGCCAAACGCGATGGTGGCAACCATGACGTTCCTGCCGTTCATCGTCTCGTCTTCGGTGATGACGCTGACCGCGCTTGATTTTCTCGGCTTCGGCCTGCCGCCGGGTTCGCCTTCGCTCGGCGAATTGCTGTCGCAGGGCAAGGCCAACGTCCAAGCGCCGTGGCTCGGCTTCACCGGGTTTTTCGCGGTTGCGATCATGTTGTCGCTTCTGATCTTCATCGGCGAAGCCGTGCGCGATGCGTTCGATCCGCGCAAGACGTTTCGGTGAAACCATGGTAGTCTATCTATGAGATAGAGGTGTCATATGAATAGGATTGTTCTCGAACACTATCCTGCGTCAAAGCTTCCGGATGATCTACGGGCCGGCGTCGACCCTTCGTCGACCGTGACGGTTACGATTGTTGAGGAGGAAAAAAGACCAGAAAAGGTTATGAGCCTTGAAGAAATTTTTTCGATGAAAGGTTTTCGCCGACGCTCTGCTGAAGAAATTGACGAGGATTTGCGGCGTCAGCGAGACGAATGGGATGACTGAATCCTCCTCCAGTCTCATTTATCTGGACACTAACGTCTTCATCAAAGCGGTCGAGGGTCTAGATGAAGCTGCGAGTCCTGCGAAGACACTCATCCAAGCTCTCCGTCATCGGCGCTCTGGGATTGCGGCGACCAGCGAAATCACGTTCGCGGAAGTTCTAGCGCCAGCCAAGCGCGCGGACGCCCTGCCGCTTCACATGAAGCGCCGCGCATATCTTGATCTGCTCTTATGGAGCGGCTTTGTCGCACTGATACCTGTAAATCGCGATATATTGATTGAAACTGCAGCGTTGAGAGCAATGGGAAGGTTCAAATTACCCGATGCTGTTCATCTTGTATCGGCCGTTCGCGTTCGATGCCGTTTCTTTGTTTCGGCAGACAGGGATTTCGACAAAATGCCGGAAGGTATGGAGCGGGTGAACTGCGACCACGATGACCTGCCTCGCTTACTGGAGGTGTTGTCATAATGGACGCCAGCAACCAGCCCCTGCTCGATGTCAGCGATTTGTCGGTGGCGTTTCATCAGCCGAGCGGTACTTCGACCGCGGTCGACCATGTTTCCTTTGCGATCAGGCGCGGCGAGTGCGTGGCGCTGGTCGGAGAATCCGGTTCCGGAAAATCCGTCAGCGCATTGTCGATTTTGAAACTATTGCCCTATCCGACGGCGTCGCATCCGTCGGGCAGCATCCTCTTCAAGGGCCGCGAACTGCTGACATTATCGGAACGCGAGATCCGCGGCATTCGCGGCAATGACATTTCGATTATCTTCCAAGAGCCGATGACGTCGCTCAATCCGCTACACACGATTGAGGCCCAGATCGGCGAAATCCTGCAGCTGCATAGCGGCATCAGCGGGGGAATGGCACGGGCGCGCACGCTTGAACTGCTGACGCAGGTCGGGATTCCCGATCCGGAGACGCGGCTCGGAAGCTATCCGCATCAATTGTCAGGCGGCCAGCGCCAGCGCGTCATGATCGCGATGGCGCTCGCCAACGAGCCTGATCTGTTGATCGCCGATGAGCCGACCACGGCGCTCGACGTCACCGTGCAGGCGCAGATCCTGACCTTGCTCGCGGAGATTCGCGCGCGACTCGGCATGAGCCTGCTATTCATTACCCACGACCTCGGCATCGTGCGCCGCATCGCCGACGTGGTCTGCGTCATGAACGGCGGCAAGATCGTCGAGCAGGGACCGGTGGAGCAGGTTTTTACCGCGCCGAAGCATCCATACACCAAGGCCTTGCTCGCGGCCGAACCAAAACCCGATCCGGCGCCGCCGCGGCCCGAGTCTCCCGTCGTGATGTCGGCCGCCGATCTGAAGGTCTGGTTTCCGGTCAAGCGTGGGCTGTTGCGCGCCACCGTCGGACACATCAAGGCGGTCGATGGAGTCAGCCTTTCGGTGCGCAAGGGCGAGACGCTCGGCGTGGTCGGCGAATCCGGTTCCGGCAAGACCACGCTCGGGCTGGCGCTGCTGCGGCTGATTTCGTCGGACGGCCCGATCGTGTTCCTCGGCAAGGGCATCCAGGGTCTGCGTTTCAAG
>DASQOU010000108.1:0-7159 GCA_035644295.1 Bradyrhizobium sp. | reverse complement strand
AACGGCCCATCGGCCACCCGCACATTCTCGCCGATCTCGAACGATACCGACGCCTTCGGGCGTTCCACGCCTTCCTGCACCTGATGCAGGATCCGCATGGCTTCGGCTTCCGAGATCGGCATCGGCTTGTTTTCGGCGCCGAGGAAGCCCGTCACCTTCGGGGTATTCTTGATCAGATGAAAGGCCTCATCGGTCAGCTTCATCTTTACCAGCACATAGCCCGGGAAGAACTTGCGCTCGGCGTCGATCTTGCGGCCGCGGCGCACTTCGGTGACCTTTTCGGTCGGCACCAGCACCTGCTCGAACAGATCATCAAGCCCGCGCTGCTTGGATTGCTCGCGGATCGATTCCGCGACCTTCTTTTCGAAGTTCGAATAGGCGTGGACGATATACCAGCGCTTGTCCATCGTCTGCGTTCCGGCGCTTGTCATCAGTGAATGCCGAGCAAAAAGGTGACGAGAATGCGGATGAGCTGATCCGCGGCGAAAAAGAAAATCGAAGCCAGCGCCACCATCACGAACACCATGATCGTGGTGATCATGGTCTCACGACGCGTCGGCCAGGTAACCTTGGCGGTCTCCGAACGAACTTCCTGCAGGAATTTGAACGGGCTGAAAGCCATCGTTGATATGATCCGGTCGGTTAAGGCGATTTTTCGGTCGTTTTGAGGAATCCGAACAGCCCTCCAGCGCCCAGCCCTCGTCTCGAAGGATTAGCCGCCAAGCGGGATCGATTGTTCGGGGGAAATCAAAGCCGCGCCGGATATCCGCACAGGCGGGCCGGCAGCAGGTGGCGGCTATGTACTGCGCAAGGCGCCAAAGGTCAAGGTGCGGGGAAGCGGTAGGCCGCCTGCCCCGACCCGAGGCTCGGCGTTGAAACCGGCCAGGAAGCGCAAGCCCGCGCCCAGTCGCTTAAACCCCTCGTCAACGTCGGGCGCCCGCCGGATTCTCGTCCGGCGGGCGCTCGCGCTACTTGATTAGCCCGAGAATGGTGAGCGCGTCGCAATTGTGCTCGATCGAGAAGGTCGTGATCGGGAAGGGTTGCGCCGGCCCCGGCACCAACTTCTGGACCAATCCCGTTTGGCCGAAGGCGGGCCAGAAGGCGAGATCGTGATCGTCCGCCCGGTGGTCGTGGTCGTCTTCGTCACCTTCCCCTCGGCCGTTGGGGTTGTGGAAGCGGATGAAATTCGCCCAGTAGGCCTTCATCTCGGCCGCAAGCTGCTGTCCGCCCGTGGTCAGCGGCGGCGGCTGCACTGCCGCTCCCGGGGCCGGTGAGGCAGCATTGGCGGCGGCATCCGCCGGGCCCTGCAGGGTCTTGGCATCGAACAGATATTGCAACTCCGATGCGTGCGATGCGCCATAGGAGAACCCGATCAGCGGCTGGAACAAGTCCGGCGCGTTGGGGTCGGCGAACTCATAGGCGTGTACCGGGACAAATCTCGCCAGCAGTTGGTTGGAGTCGAAGCCTCGGCAGGTGAAGATGATGTCGGCGAAAATCTGGCCGAGCGCCTGGTCTGCGCTCGGCTTGTTGCCGTTGTCCGGATTGGGGAAGTTGGCCTGCGGATAGAGTGTAACGAGAGTTCCTACCTTCGTGGGGTCGGTAACGCCGGAGATGATTTCAACCTCCTGCGGATAAGTCAGGATACCGTGGTCGACAAGAAATTGCGCCCGGCCGCCGGGCACGAAAGTGAAGGTCGGATCGAAGAAGAACGGCTCGAACAGCGTGCCCTCATTAAGGTTGGTGCCCTGCATCACTGGCACGCGGTTGAAATTGCCGCTGCCAAACGCGTCCGACAACCCCACCGGCAGAATCGTTGTTCCCGATGTCGGCGACGTGTTGATGATGCCTTGCGCCGCGACGAGAGTTGCAACCGGGGCGTTGCGCAGGCAAGCGGCGATCTGCGCGCTGGTACCCGTGCAGCCGACCGCGGTTGCGAATTTAACACCCAAGGCCTCCTGGGCTGCGACCGGTTGCACATTGAACAGCATATAGGCGCCGCTCTCGATGATCGCGGCGTGGAAAAACCCCTTCGCGGTCGGCGACGCCAGATTGGACGAGGTGCTGAGCCCGCCGGCCGACTCGCCGCCGATCGTCACCCGGTTCGGATTTCCACCGAAATGCCCGATATTGTCGCGAACCCATTTGAATGCGAGCTGCTGGTCCATGAGCCCGTAATTGCCGGCGATTCCGGGACTGTCCAAGGCTGGATCGGCGAGCCAGCCCAGTGCGCCGAGGCGATAATTGATGGTCACGACGATGATCTGGTGGGTGCTGGCCAGAACGCTGGGGTCGAAGGCCGCGCCTGCGCCGTTAACGAGCGCGCCGCCATGGATGAAGATCCAAACCGGAAGCCCGCCGTCGCCGTCCGATTGAGCGGGTGTCGTGACGTTGAGGAAGAGACAGTCTTCACTGAAGGGCGGCGCCGCCGAAAACTGATTGACCACCTGCGGACACGCACCACCCGCCGCGGTCGCATCGAAAATCGTGGACGAGCGCGCCGGCGCAGTGGGAGGCGTCCAACGATTCGCACCGGCGGTCGAGTTGGCGTAGCGGATGCCCTGAAACTTGTTGACGACACCGTCGCTCACCCCGCGGACCGGCCCGCCAGTCGTCTCGATGACGCGGGTCGGCGAGTCAGCCATCGCGTCCGTCGCCGCAACTCCGAGAACCACCGCGATCGACGTCAAGAGGCCCCTGCCCGCGCGTCGCCAGCGGATCGCTCTGTCTTGGCGTACCGAGTCTTGGCCCGTCGAAAAGTCTGCTGCCTGTTGGCCTCCCATGGTCGTCGCCTCCTGTGTTTTGTTTGTTCTGAGGCTTCGATTTAAGGGCAAATGATGCAACTTCAAGACGCAAGGCGATCCAATTGGAAATTCAAGTGGTGCCCCAAAGTCGCCATATCCCGCGAGCCGGAATGAAAGGAAACTCTATGCCGAGCGCTAAAAAAATCGTGGCAATGGCAAACAGGATTTGCGCGATGTCAGCGACACTCCGGAGCTGACGAAGGCCGATATTGCCGACGCGAAATCCTTCTTGGAAATTTTTCCCGATCTAGCCGCTTCGATCCGAAAGGGCCGAGGCCCGAACAAGGCTCCAACGAAAAAACTCGTGTCGTTGCGTCTCAGCCCTGAGGTGATTGAGCACGACCCGGCGATCTTGCTACGGGTTTAAGCAAAGCTGACCAAGAAGAACGAGTCGATGTCAGATGCCGTGAACGCTTCAGGAACCGGAATCTTTGGGCCCTAAGGGCTTTGGCCCCAAGCTGACTCGATGTCCGCGTTGCGTTCGGCTGAACTGAAAAGCTAAGTACCTGATTTAGCTGGCAGGAGTGGCAGGGCTCGAACCTGCGACCCCCGGTTTTGGAGACCGGTGCTCTACCAATTGAGCTACACTCCTGTGCGGGCCTTGCGTCGCCGCTGGCCCGCGCCGTTTCAAGCATAGGCCGCTGCCGAATGGCAAGGGCGAAGCGGCCTGGAGGCCTGTTCAGCCCGCCGCTTCTGCGCCAAAATTGGACGGCCCCGGAATACACGGCGCCTGCTAAATAAATAAGAGTAAAGGGAGAGAAAATGACCGCGCAAACCGCCGCCAAGCACGCCGCCACCCCGCAGACGCCGCCGCTCCCGACGGCGAAACCGGACGTGCTCGGGCTTTCGCAACCGCGGTTGCAGCGCATGTCGGACGCCTTCAAGCGCGAGATCGACAAGGGAACCATCCCGGGCGCGACCGTGATGGTGGCGCGGCGCGGGCAAATTGCCTGGTTCGATGCGCTCGGAAAACAAAATCCCGCAAGTTCCGCGCCGATGGCGGAGAATACGATCTTCCGCATCTTCTCCATGACCAAGCCGATCGTCTCGGTCGGCGTCATGATGCTGCTCGAGGAAGGTCATTTCCTGCTCGATGACGCAATCGCCAAATTCATTCCGGAATTTGCCGAGCAGAAGGTCGGCGTCGAGAATAACGGCAAGCTCGAACTCGTGCCGTTGCAGCGGCCGATCACCATCCAGGATCTGTTGCGGCACACCTCCGGCATTACCTACGAACACACCGGCAACGGCCTGGTGCAGCAGCTTTATCAGCAATCACGGCTGCGCAGCCGCAAGATCAGCAATGCCGAACATGCTGCGATGGTCGCGAGCCTGCCGTTGATCTGCCAGCCGGGAGCCGAGTGGAACTATAGCCGCTCCACCGACATTCTCGGCCGCCTGATCGAGGTCGTCAGCGGCAAGACGCTCGGCGCGTTCCTCGCGATGCGTATTCTTGCTCCCCTGCAAATGACCGAGACTGGCTTTCACACGGGCGCGGAGAACGCCGACCGTCTCGCCGAGCCGTTTGCGAGCGATCCCTGGACCGGCGAGAAGGTGCAGCTCTTCAACATGCTGGAGAAGCCGGTCATGGAATCCGGCGGCGGCGGTCTGGTCTCGACCACCATGGACTATGCGCGGTTCTGCCGGATGCTGCTTAACGGCGGAACGCTCGACGGCGTACGCGTCATCGGCCGCAAGACGCTGCAACTGATGGCGTCCGATCATCTCGCACCAAGCGTCAAAATCCAGGGCACGCTGACGCAGCCCGGCCACAGCTTCGGGCTCGGCTTTGGCGTGCGCACGCAGGAAGGCATTGCGTCGTTTGCGGGCTCGCCCGGCCAGTTCTTCTGGAGCGGCATGGGCGGGACCTTCTTCTGGATCGATCCGAAGGAAGATCTGTTCGCCGTGTTCATGTCGCAAGGGCCCGGCCAGCGCGTGTACACGCGCACGCTCGTTCGAAATCTGGTGTATGCGGCGGTGGAGTGAGGGCTAGGCGATCCGCACCTCCGCCGTCATGCCCCGCGAAAGCGGGGGCATCCAGTACGCCGCGGCATCAATAACAATCGAGACGCCGGCGTTTACTGGATCACCCGCCGGAGCCTGTCATCCGGCCGGCCAAGGGCCGGACCGGTTGGCGGGTGATGACGGTAACAATGGGTGAATGGCTTTCTCAACTGATCGTCGCGCCGCCACGGCGGCGAACGATTATGGCCCAATTTCTGATTTTCCGAAATTGTTCTTGACGGCGGGGTAAAATCAGTAATATTGAGTCGCGGTCCCGCCTCCTCTCGAGGGGCGTTTCGCGATCGTCACGAACGTAGAGCGCGGGATGCGGTGGACGCTTTGGCGCTTTTGACGAATGGCGCCTGAGGTGGACGGCGAAGTCGTGTGGTCCTGACGCCCCGACGCTGGCGTCAAGCCGGTGGAGACAACTCCGCCGGCGAGGGTGGCAAACAAGCCCGGTCACCCGGGAGAGCGCGAAGGAAACCGTTAAAACCATTGCGTAGGGAATGCCGGGTGCTTCCGGTGTGACCGTGGTGACTACACTCGTATGCTCATTTCACTTTGCATGCGAGGCTGCGGGCGCAGCGCGCGCCCGGCATTCCCTGCGCCCTCTGATACGAGAAGGCGCCGTTTTGTTGATCAACTCGGGCGCAGCGCGTCGCGGGAACGCGGAGCCGTATCGGAAACCGTGTTGCGGCTCATTCCTTGCGTGGCCCATCCTTCGAGACGCGGCCTACCGGCCGCGCCTCAGACTGAGGTCGCCACACGTGGGACGAGGTCAGACCCTCATGGTGAGGAGGCGCATAGCGCCGTCTCGAACCATGAGGCCGTGGAAGGAACGCAGGCTGTTTGACATTCGAATCCGCAAACACACCGTACCGTGGTCGTCCCTGCGAACACGTTCGCAGGGACGACCAGAGGTCAACTGATCGTCGCGCCGCCGTCGATCACGATGGTCTGCCCGGTCATGAAGGTGCCCGCGCGTGCGGCAAGGAACACGGCGGCGCCGGCGATTTCGTCGGGTTCGCCGATCCGCAACAGCGGCGAACGCGCGGTGGAGGCTTTCAGCGTTTCCGGATTTTCCCATAAAGCACGCGCAAAATCGGTCTTGATCAGGCCCGGTGCGATGCAATTCACGCGGACATTGTGCTTGCCATATTCGCAGGCGAGATTGCGCGCAAGCTGCATGTCGGCGGCCTTGGAAATCGCGTAGGCGCCGAGCACGGTCGAGCCTTTGAGCCCCCCGATCGAGGAAATGATGGTGATCGATCCATCCTTGCGCTCGATCATCTGCGGCACCACGAGCGAGATCAGCCAGTGATTGGCGACGATATTGTTGTCCAGAATCTTGCGAAACTGCTCGTCGGAAATGCCGGCTTGCGGACCGTAATAGGGATTCGATGCGGCGTTGCAGACCAGCGTGTCGATCTTGCCAAACGCGCGGTTGGTTTCCTCGACGAGATGCCTCAGATCATCCTTGGTCGAGATGTTGGCGGCGACCGAAAGCGCAACCTGCTTGCCGGCCCTGTCGTTGATCGCCTTTGCCACCTCATCGCAGACCGCCTGCTTGCGCGAGGAGATCACCACTTTGGCGCCATGCTCGGCCATCCGCTCGGCGATGGCGCGGCCGATGCCGCGCGAGGAGCCGGTGATGACGGCGACTTTTCCCGACATATCGAACAAGGTCATGCTTCACTCCCTCTATCCTTGGTCCGGCGGTATGCACCGGTCTGCCTTAGGCCAGCTTGCTGGCGGTTGCGATCTCCGGTCCCGCCGGCTGATGCATTGCGTTATGCGAGGCGTCGGCGATCCATGGCTGCTGATTGACCATCGGCACCCGCCAGCCGCTATGCGTAGCGCTTGCGAGGTGGTCGAGCCGCGTCACCGAACAATTGTCGATGGTGAAGGCGAGCCCCTTTTCCGGCTGATCGCCAAGCGCAAGCCCGATCGCCGCCTTGATGGTGCCGCCATGCCCGACCGCGATCACGTCCTTGCCGGCGTGCTCGGTGTTGATCCGCTCGATCGCGCCGCGAACGCGGTTGTACAGATCCAGAAAACTCTCCCCGCCCGGCGCCGGGTCGTCGATCGGCGCGAACCAGTAACTGCCGACCGCAATCGGCCTGGAAGCAAAGAACGCGGCGCGGTTCAAGCCCTGCCATTCGCCGAGATGTTGTTCTGCAAATGCTGGATCCTGCAGCAGGCGTTCTGGTCTTGGAAATCCCGCCGACCAGATCGCATCGGCGGTCTGATGCGTCCGCTTCAGATTGCTCGCATACCAGACCGCGCCGCGCGGCAGGATTTTGCCGAGCGCCTCGAATACCACGCGATCGCTGGTGTCGCAGCCGATGTCCTTC
>DASQOU010000107.1:0-2453 GCA_035644295.1 Bradyrhizobium sp. | reverse complement strand
AAGATCGGCATTCTCGGCGCGTCCGGGTACACCGGCGCCGATGCGGTGCGCCTGCTGGCACGGCATCCAAATGCCGAGATATCGGCGCTCACCGCCAATACCCATACCGGCAAGGCGATGGACGAGGTGTTTCCGCATTTCTTCATGCTGGAGCTGCCGCGGCTCGTCGAATGGGAAAAGGTCGACTGGACCAAACTCGATGCGGTGTTCTGCGGATTGCCGCACGGCACCACGCAGGAGATCACCGCGGCCGTCATGGCCGCGAATCCCACGATCAAAATCCTCGACATGTCGGCGGATTTCCGGCTCCGCGACATGAACGTCTACGCGCAATGGTACGGCCGCGAGCATCGCGCGCCGGAGCTTCAAGGTGAAGCCGTCTATGGCCTCACCGAGTTCTATCGCGAGCAAATCGCCGCCGCGCGGCTGGTCGCCTGTCCCGGCTGCTATCCGACGGCGGCGCTGCTTGCGCTGGTCCCGATCGTGAAGGCGAAGCTGATCGACGTCGACGACATCGTCATTGACGCGAAATCGGGCGTCACGGGCTCTGGCCGCGGTCTGAAGCAGAACACGCTTTTCAGCGAAGCAGGCGAGGGGCTTTCGCCCTATTCGGTGAGCACACACCGGCACTCGCCGGAGATCGAGCAGGAGATCGCCGTCGCCGCAGGCTCAGCCGTGACCGTCAACTTCACGCCGCATCTCATTCCGATGAGCCGGGGCGAGCTCTGCACGTCCTATGTCAAGCTCAACGGCGCGAGCCCGGACGATCTGCGCGCCGCGCTGGCGCAAGCCTACCGCGACGAGCCGTTCGTGCATGTCGTCAAAAAGGGCGTGCTCCCGCAAACGCAGAACGTGCGTGGTTCGAACTATGTGCAGATCGGCGTATTCGCCGATCGCATCAAGAACCGGGCTATCGTTATTTCGGTGCTGGATAATCTGGTGAAGGGCTCGGCGGGACACGCGATCCAGAACATGAACCTGATGCTCGGGTTTCCCGAGACCACCGGGCTTGAACAGATCGCGCTGTTTCCGTGAGGGCTTGAACCTCATCCCCGCGCAACGCTTCGCCGTTGTCGCTGGAGGAGCGGCGTCTTCGCCAAGTCTCGAAGGATAAGTCTCGAAGATGAGGCTCGAAGGATGAGGTCCTCATGGTTCGAGACGCGCGCACCGGACAGCGCAAGCGCGCTGCCGAGAGAGCGCGCTCCTCACCATGAGGGAAGGAGCGTGAAGGCGATGAGTCTCGCTCAAGTCTGCAGAGCCGATTACGAGCGGCACTGTCATGACGTCCAACGGGTGGCGGGCGCGTTCTCGGATGCCTCAGCGCGAATGCCGAGAAGCTGTCGCCGGCGTGCCGCGACGCGTTACCGGATGCGCGGGCCCTGGCGTCACGGGCGACCGCCACGGGCGTAATGCCGAAATAGTCGGCACGCGCCATCGGCAGCCAACGATTTTTCCGTAAGGTATTTGACGACGGGCGTTGTGCCCCGGATGCTGCGCAGCGCGAAGCGGTGCGCTGCTGATCCGGGGCCCATTCTGAATCTGCATTGTGATGGTCCCGGCTCTGCGGAGCAGCGTAAAGAACGCTGCACCGCATCCGGGACGCGTTAGGCGTCAAACGATCTTGAAAATCGCCAGCGCCAGCACGGCCTGCGCCAGGAAGCCGACGGTGAAGGCCAGCGTGCGGAATACCGGCAAGCCCAGCGTGTAGACGATCAGATGCGCGACGCGGGACCAGAAATAGACCACGCAGGCATAGACGGTCCACTTGGTCGAATAATCGACCTGCGCCAGGATCAGTACCAGCGGCGCGAAGATGACGAGATTTTCGATCGCATTGTCGTGCGCGAACATCAGGCGGTTGGCCCATTCCGCGTGCGGCTTGTCGTTGCGCGACGGATTGGCCATGGCGCCGCCGAGGCCGCGAACCTGACAGCGGTTAAGCAGGTAGGGAATCCACAACAGCCCGGTCAGAATGACCGTCAGCGTCAGCCAGAACAATTCGCGCGTCATGGTTCCCTCTCAATTCGGTTTTCGATTCTCGTCCCGGCGGGACGGCCCGTTATATTCGGATGTTCGTCGTTGCGCTACGCGCGAACCCGGACGTAGCTGCCTGGCGCGTCTTCGATGGCAGGCATCGCGTCGGTGCCGACCGCCCGTGCCGGAACCTTCTCGGCGTCGGTGCTTTCAAGCCATTCACGCCAGTCGGGCCACCATGACCCCTTATGCTCCTGCGCGCCCTTGAGCCAGTCCGTGAGCGTAATGTCCTTGATACTGTCGTTGGTCCAGAACTGGTACTTGCCCGACGCGGGCGGGTTGACCACGCCGGCGATATGCCCGGACCCGGACAGTACATATTTCACCGGGCCACCGAAGAATTGCGAACCATAGAGGACTGAATCCGCCGGCGCGATATGATCCTCGCGGGTCGCCAGATTGTAGATCGGCACCTTCAC
>DASQOU010000106.1:0-16214 GCA_035644295.1 Bradyrhizobium sp. | reverse complement strand
TATGCCGGCTGCCGCGAATTGATGGCGCTGCTCAAGCGCGCGCCGAATTATTTCGTCACCGAACTTGAACAGCGTGTGAAGCTCGGTGCCGACCGGCCGTGGGGTGTGCAGCTTGCCGCCGGCTTCAACCGCGACCAGGCGATGGCGATGTACTCACGCGCGATGAAACGGTTGCGTCCCGTAATCGGCGACCAGGATCCTAGTCTGCTCGGTTCGATTTTCCGTAGCCGCGGCACCCGCACCTTCTATCAGGTGAGAATCGGCACCGACACCCGCGCCGCCGCCGACGATCTTTGCAACCGCATCCGACGTGCCGCAGGCGCCTGTCTCGTGTTGCGGAACGTGCGTGGATGACTTGCTGTCATTTACGGATGGTCCCCGGGTGGTTTTTCCGAATTGCAGCCAAGGCGCATTCCGGTACTCTCGGGCAAAGCGCCAATCGGGGAAACGGCATGAATTGGCCCACAAGGTCGACCTTGATCGTCTTGCTTTTCAGCGTGACGGCGCTTGCCGCTGCGGCCAACGCCAACGCCGCCGAATTTCCGGCGCGTCCGATCCGTCTTGTCGTTCCCTATGCCGCGGGCGGCCCGACCGACATCCTCGGGCGTCTGATGGCGGATTTTCTCGGCAGGGATCTCGGGCAGGCGGCATTTGTCGAAAACAAATCGGGTGCCAACGGCGCGATCGGCGCCGAAACAGTGGCACGCACCGAGGCCGACGGTTACACCCTCCTGGTCGTGGCCGGCTCCATGATCGTGCTCAATCCCTTGCTGTACAAGAAACTGTCCTACGATCCGGTCAGGGATTTTCGGGTGCTGGCGTTGATCACCGAGGTCCCGGTCGTGATGGAAGTCCATCCCTCCGTTCCGGCCAGGACGGTCGCGGAATTTGTTGCTTACGCCAAACAAAATCCCGGCAAGCTCAGTTTCGGGTCGGCCGGGACGGGCGGCACCATTCACCTGGCCGGCGAGATGTTCAGGCAAATGGCCGGCATTGAGATGACCCACGTGCCGTATAAGGGCGCCGCGCCCGCCCTGACCGATCTGTTGGCGGGCAACATCCAGCTCATGTTCGATTCCGTTGGCACGGCGCTCCCGTCCGTGCGATCGGGGATGTTGCGGGCGCTGGGGGTGAGTTCGGCGCGCCGGAATTCCAATCTTCCGGATGTTCCGACCATTGCCGAGAGCGGTTATCCCGATTACCTCGTCAGCGTCTGGTTCGGTGTCGCGGCGCCCGCAAGGGTGCCGGATAACGTCGCGCAAATTCTGAAGGGCAGCCTCGATCGGGCGATGAATGATGATGTCTTCCGCACTTCGCTGGACAAGATTGGCTATTCCGTGCTGCGTCCGCAGAGCGAGGCCGCGATTGCAGAATTCATCGATGCCGACCGGGCGCGGTGGTCCGCCGTGATCAGGGCCCAAAACATCTCATTGGATTGAAACATGGTTCGTGACAGTGAACTCCGCGACGGTGAGGTCGCCGTCGAGATGCCCAAGGCGAGCGATGCCGGCCTCGTCTTCATCGGCCGCATCCGCACGCCCTGGCGCTCGCGCGAGGACACGCCGCGGCAGGGGAACCATAACGGTCCGGTCTGCCGGCTCGAGATTTTCGAGCCGTGGGTGCCGGCGCTGAAGGGCGTCGATTTCTACAGTAGCCTCGAAGTGATCTACTGGCTGCATCAGTCGCGGCGCAATCTGGTGCTGCAAAGTCCGAAGAACAATAAATCAACCCGCGGCACGTTCTCGCTCCGCTCGCCGGTGCGGCCCAATCCGATCGGCACCTCGATCGTCAAACTGGTGGGCATCGAAGGTTCGACCGTGCTGGTCCGGGGGCTCGATTGCCTCGACCAGACACCGCTGATCGACCTCAAGCCCGACCGCTGCGAATTCTCGCCGTTGGCGGCGCAGAAGGTTGACGGCGGCGAGCGTAGCCCGGATGAGCGTAGCGACATCCGGGATAAAGGATAAACCAGGCCGGGATATCGCTGCGCTCATCCGGGCTACATTCTTACCTCAGCGCCGCCATAAGCTTCGCCGCATTCTCCTCCAGCACCTTGCCGTCTTCCTTGCGGCTTGCGGGCGGAAGCAAACCGACGCCGTCGTGGCGCGGCATCACATGCATGTGCAGGTGAAACACCACCTGTCCGCCGGCGGGTTCGCTGAATTGCTGTACGGTGATGCCGTCGGCCGCAAACGCGGTCGTCGCGGCGCGTGCAATCTTCTGGGCAGTGCGCGCGACATGGGCGAAATCTTCCGGCGCAATATCGAGGACGTTGCGGGCCGGCGCCTTCGGGATCACCAGCGTATGGCCGACACAGCGCGGCATGATGTCGAGAAAGGCCAGCGTGTGCTCGTCCTCATACACCTTGTAGCAGGGGAATTCCCCGCGCAGGATCTTTGCAAAGGGGTTATTGGGGTCATAGGCGGACATGAAGGCTCCTGGATTTGGTTTTTATTCGCCGGCCCTTTCGTCGGCCGCTTTACGAAACGGCGCGGCCTCGCTGAGTTCGCGCCCGGCCTCCGCCACATAGGCGCGTTCGCGCTTAAGATAATCTGAGATCGCATGGCGCAGGCCGGGGTCGGCGATGTAATGCGCCGAATAGGTGGTTTGCGGCAAGTAGCCGCGCGCGAGTTTATGCTCGCCTTGCGCGCCGGCTTCGACCGTTTTCAAGCCGCGCGAGACGGCAAAATCGATCGCCTGGTAATAGCAGACCTCGAAATGCAGAAACGGGTGATGCTCGATCGCGCCCCAGTTGCGGCCGAACAACGTCTCGGAACCGATAAAGTTGATGGCGCCCGCGATCCAGCGGTTGTTGCGTCTCGCCATGATCAGCAGCACGTCCCTGGCCATGCTTTCGCCGATCAGCGAGAAGAAGGAACGGGTCAGGTAAGGTCGGCCCCATTTGCGTGAGCCGGTCTCCATGTAGAACGCAAAGAACGCGTCCCAGGCGTCCTCGGTGATGTCGCTGCCGTTGAGCGGGTGGATCGTGATGCCGTTGGCCAGGGCATCGCGCCGTTCACGCTTGATCGCCTTGCGATGGCGCGAATTCAGCGTGGCAAGGAAATCGTCAAAATGGCGATAACCCCGGTTATGCCAGTGGAATTGCTGGTCGGTCCGCTGCAGGAATCCGTGCTTGGCCAAAAATTTCCATTCCGCCTCACGCGCGAAGGTGACATGGGCCGATGAGGCCTTTGTCGCCTCGCACAGCGCCACCAAGCCGCTGGCGAGCGCGGTGCCGATTTCATCTTTGTCGACGCCATCGCGGATCAAGAGGCGAGGGCCGGTCGCCGGCGTAAAGGGAACCGAGGCCTGCAGTTTCGGGTAATAGCGTCCGCCCGCGCGCTCATAGGCATCGGCCCAGCCGCGGTCGAACACGTATTCTCCTTGAGAATGCGATTTCAAATAGCAGGGCACGATGCCAGCAATGGCGCCGTCGCGCCGTGCCAGCAAATGGCGCGGTCCCCAGCCGGTCCGCGCGCAGGCCGACCCCGACGCTTCAACAGCGGAGAAAAAGGCATGCGAAACAAAGGGGTTATAGGGGCGTTTTAAGGCACAGGAGTCGTTGGGGGAGGCGGGTGGGGCGAGTGTGTCCAGGCCGTCCAAGCCTGCGGAATCCGGGGTCGGATTGGCGCAGGCATCCCAATCCTCAGCCGCGATTTGGCTGACGGATGACACCGCTTCGAGCGTTATTTCGGATGAATCCATCGATGACTTGAACCGGTCACGCGTTGCGATCAGCCATCGCTGATGGGTGACCTCGCTCTAAAGATCGGGCATTGGCCCGGCGACTTCAAGGGCGCGGATTCCGCCGATCGACGGCCGGGCAGGGTCAGGTCCTACGGGCAAAGGCCTTCAAAGATCACCTGATCGGCGTGTCGGGCGGCGCGATCGCGCTGCTCTTGTGTCCGCACCGTCCAGGTCAGGAGCGGCAAGCCGAAGACATGGCGCGCGATCCAGGGCGCCAGCGCCGGCAAGTCATTCACCGAATAGGCGACGAAATGCGGCCGGGTGCGCAACGCGTGCTTGAGATGCTGCATGCCCTTGCGCTGGGCGGCAGATGCCTGCGGCCAGTCGGCCTCGCTGTAGATGCGTTCGGCGACGATACCGCGGGGAAGTTCCGGCATCGCCTCGCGCAGCGCCAGCACCTGGTCCGGGTCGAACGACATTCCCGCCACGGGTCCGGAATAGTTGCTGAGCACCTGCGCCATCCGCGTGACCAGTCTCCGGTCGCCGTCAAAATGGCTCTTCGCCTCGATCACGATCGGGACACGGCCCTTCACCAACGCGCAGAGATCGGCAAGCGACATCATCCGCTCCGGCGTATCGAACCTGACCGCCTTGAGCTCTTCGGCGGTCATGTCGAGCAAGGCGCCGGAACCTTCGGTGAGACGGCCCAGCGCGTCGTCATGATGCACCATGGCCTCGCCGTCGGCAGTGAGTTGGATATCGCACTCGATACCGAAATTGCCCGCGATCGCGGCAATCGCCGCGCCCGGCATGTTCTCGATGATGCCGCGGGCGCGGTCATGCAGGCCGCGATGAGCCACAGGCCGGGCCGTCAGCCAATCGGGCGCGCGCACCCGCAAGGCTCGCTTTAAGAGACTTCGAACAGCCCCTCGACCTCGACCGCCGCATCCGACGGCAGCGAGGCGACGCCGACGGTGGTGCGGGCATGGCGGCCCTTGTCGCCGAAGGCTGCGACCATCAGGTCGGAAGCGCCGTTGAGCACTTTCGGCCCGTCCACGAAATCCGGAGCGGAATTGACGAAGCCACCCAGGCGGACCACCCGGACGACCTTGTCGAGGTCGCCGAGCGCGGCCTTGATCTGTGCCAGGAGATTGATGGCGCACCCCCGCGCCGCCGCGTTGCCCTGCTCCAAGGTGACACCGGCACCAAGTTTGCCCTTGGCGATCAGCTTGCCGTCCGGGTTGACGCAGACCTGGCCCGACACGAACAGCTGGTTCCCGGTACGCACGAAACCGACGTAGTTTGCCACCGGGCTTGGCGGCTCATGCAAGACGATGCCCTGTGCCGCAAGTTTCTGTTCGACCGTACCCGCCATGTTTCGTCCCCGATTGATTGACCAGCACCCGATTTGTATCCGCTCGGGGCCGCTTTGTTTCGCGCATCGTGCCGCCACTTGCAAGCGAGGGTGGATCGTAGGCCGAAATGCCAAAAAACATGGCAATCCGGGATCAAATCATACTTTTCCGTGATGTGGCCGTAGTTGCGGCGCAATCGCGCCGCGAATAATGTGTCGAAAGCCAGATGATGATCCGATTGGGTCGGACCATCATCTCATGTTCTTGTTAGAGCATGATCTTTTCGGAAAGCCGGTTTCCCCTTAACGCTGAAGCGGCCTCCGGCCCCGAATCACGTTCCAGTCCAAGGAAAGAACATGGCTCGCTCGCTCCGGATTCTATCTCGTAATGTTCGATCGTTGGTGCTGGCGCTGGCCGCGGTCGCGTTGGCCGCGGGGGTTGGAAGGGCGGATGCCGCCGCGGGCGGCGCGTTTCTCTCGCATCAGGCGCTTTACGAACTCAATCTTTTGAAATCGCGGGGCTCCAACTCGATCAGCAGCGCGCGGGGGCGCATTCTCTACAAGTTTTCCGGCAGCGCCTGCGAAGGCTACACTTCCGAATTCAGGCAGGTGTCCGAGATGAACAGTGGCGAGGGCAAGGTGACGCTGAGCGACCTGCGCTCGACGTCGTGGGAAGATGGCGACGGCAAGAGCTACCGGTTCAAAATCGATTCGCGCATGAACGACACCGAATCGAGCCCGGTCGACGGCGTAGCGGAACGGACCGGCGATCGCATCACCGTCAAATTGAAACAGCCCCAAACCAAGACGTTCACGCTCGAAGGCTCGACGGTATTTCCGACCGAGCAAATTCAGCGCATCATCGCCGCCGCGAAAGCAGGGAAATCCCTGCTCGAGTTGTCGGTCTATGACGGCTCGGACAATGGCGAGAAGGTTTTCAATACCTTGTCCGTGATCGGGCAGCCGATCCCTGGCGATCGGACGATTGCGCTGCCGGACCCTTCGACCCAAAACGACGTCATGAAGGCGATGACGCGGTGGCCGGTCACGGTCAGCTATTACGAACACGACGCCAAGCCCAGCGATGGCGAGCAGACCCCGGTCTACGCGATGTCGTTCGAGCTGTTCGAGAACGGCGTCTCGCGGGCGCTGGTGCTCGACTACAACGACTTCGTAATCTCTGGCGCATTGGGAAAGTTCGACGTCAAGGATTCCAAGCCGTGTAAGTGACGGCGCTGCCATCGTCATTCCGGGATGGTCCGAAGGACCAGACCCGGAATCTCGAGATTCCGGATTCGATGCTTCGCATCGCCCCGGAATGACGACTGTCACTGCTCCTTCTCCGGCCCCTCATAGGCGATGCCCCGGATCACGGCGGCCTGTCCGAACTTCTTGCGCAGGTCGTCGATCGCGCGTTCGGCGTCCGCGGAGCGGCGATCGAGCATGTCGGTGTCGTGGGCTTGCGAACCCGGGCGGAGCGCGCTGACGCCGGTGCCCATCAGGCGGAAAGCGGTACCGTCGATTTCCCTCGCCAGCATCTCTCTCGACACCGCGAAAATCTTCGCCGCGAGCTGGGTCGGCGCGTGAATCGACTGTGAACGGGTGCGCTGCCGGAAATCGGCGGTCTTCAGCTTCAGCGTGATGGTCGATCCGGCCAATTCGCCGCTCTTGAGCCGCGACGATACTTTCTCCGACAGCCGCCACAGCGTCTTTTCGAGGGTGGCAAAATCGCGGATGTCGGTCTCGAAGGTGGTTTCGCTGGAAATGGTCTTGGCGCCGCGATCGGGCACGACACGCCGATCGTCGATGCCACGCGCCAATCGCCACAACCTGCGGCCCTCGGCCGAAAACTGCTTCATCAGTTCGCTCTCGTCGGCGCGCTGCAAATCCGCGATGGTGCGAAAGCCGCGCTGGATCAGCCGTTCCTGGGTCGCAGATCCGACCCCGAAGATGAAGCTGACCGGCTTGTCCTTAAGCATCGCGCGCGCTTGATCCTGATCGAGCGCGGCAAAGCCGCGCGGCTTGTCCATGTCGGAGGCGATCTTGGCGAGGAATTTGTTGCAGGATAGACCGACCGAAACCGTGATCCCGATATCGCGCTCGACCTGGCGAGCAAAACCCGCCAGTACCTTTGCGGGGATCATGCCGTGAACACGCTGGGTCCCGCCGAGATCCAGGAACGCTTCATCGATCGAAAGCGGCTCGACCAGCGGGGTGAGCGCCTGCATCGCACGGCGCACCTCGCGGCCGACCCTGACATATTTAGCCATGTCCGGCGGGATCACGATTGCCGAGGGGCAGAGCGCCAGCGCCTTGAACATCGGCATGGCCGAGCGGACCCCGAAAGTGCGGGAGATGTAGCACGCCGCCGACACCACGCCACGCTTGCCGCCGCCGATGATGACGGGCTTGTCGGCAAGCTCTGGGTTGTCGCGCTTCTCCACCGTCGCATAGAACGCGTCGCAATCGATGTGGGCGAAGGTGAGCGAAGGCAGCGCTGCGTGGCGCACCAGGCGGGGTGAACCACATTCGCCGCACCTTCTCGCCGCGATGTCCAGATCATGGAGGCAGTCCCGGCAAAAGCAGGTCGGTCCCTCCACGAATGCTGGGGCAGTGGATGTCACGGCACGTCGCGCTCCCATTGGGGATCATTCAGGGCTTGGTGAGCTGCGGCAATATTGGTTGGATGAAGCTGTGAGGCGGAGGCAAACGCCTTTACCGTCGCATCATCGCGCATCACGAAATCGAGCACGCTTGCGAGAAAATGCGGATCGGCGGCGGCGGTCCGCAGGGTGTCGGGACCAATCCCGCTTTCAGCCAGGAACGCACCGAGCCGTTCGGGATCTCCCGCAACAAAGGAAAGCGCCTGAATGGCAACGATTTCAGCCACTTCCCGTGGGTTATGAGTGGATTTTCTCAACTGCCGTATTTGCCTTTCCGTAACTTATAGTCTCTATTTTGGGACAATCATGCCCGAGTCTGCGGAACGTGTTCAAGCAAGTGGAAACCACTTCGCATAAAGATGGCACTTGGACTTAACCGGTTAGAGCGAATCTGGCGCTAGTTTGATTTCACTTTTTGACACAGTTGGCGGCGGCGCCCGATGCTCCGCCGGCCGGAACTATATCGCGGGGATTGGAGGGGCGGGATGGCAAAAACCGTCCTGATCGTGGAGGACAACGAGCTCAATATGAAGCTCTTTCGCGATCTGCTCGAAGCGCATGGCTATCAGACTTCCGGCACCAGCAACGGTTTCGAAGCGCTCGATCTCGTGCGCAAGCTTCGTCCCGATCTCATCCTGATGGACATCCAGCTTCCGCAAGTGTCCGGTCTCGAAGTGACGCGCTGGATCAAGGACGACCCCGAACTGCGTTCCATTCCGGTCGTCGCGGTCACGGCATTCGCAATGAAGGGTGACGAGGAGCGCATCCGCGAAGGCGGCTGCGAGGCCTATTTGTCCAAGCCGATCTCCGTCGGCAAATTTATTGAAACCGTCCGAAGGTTCATCGGATAGGGAGAGTTAGATGTCCGCGCGCATCCTGATCGTCGATGACGTCCCCGCCAACGTCAAGCTGTTGGAAGCGCGGCTTTCGGCCGAGTATTTCGATGTCATGACCGCGTCCAACGGCGCGGAGGCGCTGGCAATCTGCGCGCGTGCCGAATGCGACATTATTCTGCTCGACGTCATGATGCCCGATATGGACGGCTTCGAGGTTTGCCGCCGGCTGAAGTCCAATCCGGCGACGCATTTCATTCCGGTGGTCATGGTAACGGCGCTGGACAGCCCGGCCGACCGCGTGCGCGGTCTTGAAGCCGGCGCCGATGACTTCCTGACCAAGCCGGTGTCTGACGTCGTGCTGATCGCGCGGGTACGTTCGCTGACGCGGCTGAAGATGATGACCGACGAGCTGCGCATGCGCGCCATCACCTCGCTTGAGATCGGCATGCAGGCGCCCGAGCGCGACGCCGTGGCCGATGCCGGGAAGGGTGGCCGCATCCTTCTGGTCGACGACCGGCCCTCGTCCTATGAGCGGCTGGCGCCGGTGCTGGGCGGCGAACATACCGTCGATCTCGAAATCAACCCCGCGGAGGCGCTGTTTCACGCCGCCGAGGGCGATTACGATCTCCTGATCGTCTCGCTCGGCCTTGATAATTTCGACGGCCTGCGGCTATGCAGCCAGGCGCGGTCGCTGGAACGGACGAGGGCGGTGCCTATTCTCGCCATTGCCGATGCCGACAACAACACAAGGCTGCTCCGCGGCCTCGAGATCGGTGTCAACGATTATCTGCTTCGCCCGGTCGACAAGAACGAGTTGCTGGCGCGCGCGCGCACCCAAATTCGCAAGCGGCGTTATACCGACCATCTGCGCGACAATGTGCAGAACTCGATCGAGATGGCGATCACCGATGCGCTCACCGGGCTGCATAATCGCCGCTACATGGAGAGCCATCTGGGCACGCTCGCCGAGCAGGCCTCCAGCCGCGGCAAGCCGTTGGCGGTGATGATGCTCGACATCGATTTCTTCAAGTCGATCAACGACAATTATGGCCATGACGCCGGCGACGACGTGTTGCGCGAATTCGCCGTCCGGGTCCGCAAGTCGATCCGCGGTATCGATCTCGCCTGCCGCTATGGCGGCGAGGAATTCGTCATCGTGATGCCGGAAACCGACTTGCATGTCGCGGGCGTGGTGGCGGAACGGTTGCGGCGTTCGATCGCGGGCGAACCTTTCGCGGTCAACAAGGGAGCAAAACGTATCGAGGTCACCATCTCGATCGGGTTGTCGACCCTTGAGCGCAAGGGCGAGGCGGTAGCCGACGTGCTCAAGCGCGCCGACATCGCGCTCTATCGCGCCAAGCATGACGGTCGCAACCGCGTGGTGTCGAACGCCGCCTAAGGTGGTAGCGTTCCCCGGATGCTGCGCAGTGCCACGAGCGCGTTCACGCGCGTCTTCGACGCGCTATGATTCGCGGCGTGGTGCGCTGCCGATCCGGGGTCCACTTGGGCACCTTCGTCTTCAGGGGGTACCGGCTCTGCGATGCACCGCGAAGGGCGCTGCACCGCGTCCGGGACACAGCGCAAGCAGAAGCGCAAATAAAAACGGGGCCCGAGGCCCCGTTCAATTCGCCAGCCGTGCGGCCAAATCTTACTTGATCTTGGACTCGCGGAATTCGACGTGCTTGCGCGCGACCGGATCGTACTTCTTCTTGACCAGCTTGTCGGTCATGGTGCGCGAATTCTTCTTGGCGACGTAGTAGAAGCCGGTATCCGCCGAGGAAACGAGCTTGACCTTGATGGTGACCGCCTTGGCCATGTGCAAAACCCTTGATGTCTGGAAGCGGGCGCCGGCCCATCAGGGGGCGCATTCGCGGCGCAACCTAGCCTCGATCCGTCCAAAGTCAAGGTTTTGTGGGTAGAAACCTGCGCAAATTCCGTCAATTAGGCCTTAAGGAAACGATTTTCCGCCTCGGCAACCCCAGATTATCCCGCAACGTCCGGCCTTCATCTTCGTGCCGGATAATCCCGCGCTTTTTGCAGTTCCGGGCACCATTTTATCGAAAAGTCTTCGAGCCCGGTCGCAGGAACGGGAACACGATGTTAGATCGCTGCAGCCAAAACCGGTCAGCCACGTTCAGCGCCGCGTCGCTCATCTCCTGCGGGGATTGAGCTTCGGATCCATGGCAAAGCGTTGTTCGAGAAAGTCGATCATGACGCGAGTTTTTTGCGGCACGAACCGGCGCGAGGGGTAGACCGCATGAATTGCCTCGGGCTCAGGCTCATGGTCGCCCAGCAGCACCACCAGACGTCCGGTCTCGATTTCGTCGGTAAGATGCCAGATGGGCATGTAACCGATGCCGAGTCCTGACAGGACAGCCTCGCGCACGCCTTCCGAATTGCGTGTCCGCACCGGACCCTTCACCTCGACAGTGACAGCGCCATCGGGGCCTGAAAAATGCCAATGCACGCTGGCCGCGACCGCGGTGAACGTGATGCAATCGTGAGCGGCGAGATCGCCAGGGCGCTTCGGTGGGGTTTTGCCGCGTAGATAGGACGGCGCTGCGACCACGACCCGTCGGGTCACGCCGATTTTTCTGGTGATCAGCGTGGCGTCGGTAACCTCGCCGATACGAATGGCAAGATCGATGCCCTCCTCGACCAGATCGGCGTTGGTATCATTCATCACGAGGTCGATGGTAACGTCGGGGTAGCGCGTCAGAAATTCCTTCAGATGCGGAATCACGCGCAAGCGGCCGAACACCACAGGCAGCGCGAGCCGCAGCGCACCTGAGGGGCGCAAACGCCGTCGTCCCACGGCATCCTCGGCTTCGCTCACCGCCTCGATCGCCAGCTTGGCGCGCTCATAGAACCCACGGCCATCTTCGGTGAGTGTCAGCTTCCGCGTCGTGCGGGTGAACAGCCGGGCGCCGAGATGCTCTTCCAGAGCTGCCACCTGCCGACTGACCGTTGGCTGGCTCGAGTTCTGCTCCTGCGCGACGCGGGTGAAAGATCCGGCCTCAACGACGCGAATGAAAGCCCGAAACAGGGAGATCGTATCGGTCATTCATACATATTATGTATCAATTATATTCAAGCAAGCCCATACAACCATTTGATGGATGGACCATGTTCTCCGGGACAGGCGGCCTAGCCGCTTGAACCCAGGGAGACTGTTATGAGCAAGAAGCTGGAAGGAAAGGTCGCAGTTATCACTGGCGGTAGCGCGGGCATTGGACTGGCCACCGCCAAGCGGTTTGCCGAGGAGGGAGCCTATGTCTTTATCACTGGACGCCGTCAGGCCGAGCTGGACGCGGCGGTCAAGGAGATCGGTCCCAAGGCGGTAGCGGTGCGTGCGGATGCCTCAAACATTGCCGACCTTGCCCACCTGTTCGACACAGTGAAGGCGGCAAAGGGCCGGATCGACGTGCTGTTCGCCAATGCCGGCATCTACGAATTCACCCCGTTGGGGGCGATCACCGAGGACGCCTACGACAAGATGTTCGATATCAACGTCAAGGGCGTGCTGTTCACGGTTCAGCAGGCGGTGCCGCTGATGCCCGATGGCGGCTCGATCATTCTCACCGGATCGGTTGCGGGTTCGAAGGGCTTTGAAGCGGCGACCGTTTATAGCGCCACCAAGGCCGCGATCCGTTCGTTTGCGCGAAGCTGGACTGCGGATCTGAAGGCCAAGCATATCCGCGTCAACGTTCTCAGTCCCGGACCGATCCAGACGCCCGGATTTGATGTGTTCGCCAACGACGACGTGAAGAATTACATGAAATCTCTGGTCCCCCTGGATCGCATCGGCACACCCGACGAAATCGCGAAGGCCGCATTGTTCCTTGCTTCCGACGATTCGAGTTTTGTGGCCGGCATCGAGTTATTCGTCGATGGCGGATCCGCGGCCATTTAATTGATCGCGGTTGGGCAGAATAATTCTCAATAGGCGTCCTTGCGAGCCGACGGGTCGACGCAAAGCGCCGCCCGACGTCGCATGCGCTCCTCGCAAGGACGAGGCTGCCACCGGCGCTACGCGCCTAAGACATCCTTCCGCATCTTGCCGTCGTAGAAACGGTAAAACGGCACATCGGCGTCGTGGCGCAGTGGGCCGGTGGCGAGGCGTTTTTCGAGCTCGTTGAGCACATTTCTGGTCATGGGGTGCAGGTCGGCGAGCGGCTTCGACCCGATCTCGACCCACACCAGTTCGACGAGCTCCGCATCCGCATGGATGACGCCTTCGACACGATGGGCGATCGTGGAGGCATCGGCGGTGAAGAACCGCGTGTCGAAACGCCGGATACGGCCGGGCGGGGTGATCGCGCGCGCGATCAGATAGAGGCCTGAGGGATCGGGCAACAGGCCGGCATCGGCAAAGGGCTTCCACGGGCCCTTGAGCGCCGGCGCCGGGCGGGCATTCTTGCGCCCGAGACAGAGGCCGGTTTCCTCGCAGGCCTCGCGGATCGCTGCGACCGCAAGTGAGCGTGCCCGGGACGGCGTGATCTTCGGGCTGCCCTTGAGCAGATTCGCTTCAAGCGCTTTCGGAATGGGGGCGGCGATGGGAACGCGGTTGTCGGTCTTGTCGACGCGGCCACCGGGAAAGACGAATTTGCCGGGCATGAACACCACCTTGTCGTGGCGTTTGCCGACCAGGACTTTAGGCGTCGCACTCGCGCGATCGACCAGGATCAGCGTGGCGGCGTCGACCGGGCGGCGATAGGGGTGATGGTCGGCTTCCTTCTCCGTATTCCCGGTTTCGCTCATCGTACGCCGCCGCCCATTGTCGTTTCTCAGAGCGCCGGTCTATGGCTCGGGATTCTGTTCGTCAAATCCATGCATTCGCAGCGCCCATTGCACCGCGACTACCGCGCCCTTGACCGGCTGTAGCAATAGCAACGATGCGATGAGGGTTAGCGGCAGATAGATCGCCAGTTGCAACGCCGCCGGGGGCGAATAATTGGTCTCGATCATTAACGCCAGAGGCACCACGATGTGGCCGACGATGACGATGACGAGATAGGCCGGCAGATCGTCGGCGCGATGCGGAGTGAAATCCAGCCCGCAGGCCGAACAGCGATCGGCAACCTTGAGGAAGGCGCGGAAAATTTTGTCTTCGCCGCAGCGCGGGCAGCGGCCACGGAATCCGCGCTTAAGCGACGTCCACACATCGCGCTTCTCGGCAGGCGCGGAATCCCGGCTCCAGACGATTTGGTGTGCGCTCATGATTTCCATGATTTGCCTTTCTTCGATTTGCCGGACTTCGCCTTACCCGGCCTGCGATCCTTCTTGCGCGAGCTGCGACCTGGATGCGGCTTGGCCTGCGCCTTGGAAGTTCCGCGCGTCGGCTCCCGCTTGCGTCCGCGGGAAGGGGCGTGGCCTTCCGACAGCAATTCGAACCGCAACGCACCCGCCACCGGAGCGGCTTCTACCAGACGAACGTCGACGACATCCCCTAACCGGTGCATGGCACCGCTGCGCGAGCCGACCAGCGCGTGGCGCGTCTCGTCATAATTGAAGTATTCGCTCCCCAGCGTGCGGATCGGGATCAGGCCGTCGGCGCCGGTATCCGAGAGTTTGACGAAAAGTCCGGCGCGGGTGACGCCGGAGATGCGGCCCTGGAAGGTGGCGCCGATGCGATCGGCGAGAAAATGCGCGATCAGGCGGTCGGCGGTTTCGCGCTCCGCCTTCATGGCGCGGCGTTCGGTGACGGAAATCTGGGCGGCGACCTCGCTCAGGCTTTCCGCCGTCTCGGTCTCCGGCAACGCGCCCTCGCCAAGTCCCAGGCCGCGGATCAAGGCGCGATGCACCACGAGATCGGCGTAACGCCGGATCGGCGAGGTGAAATGCGCGTAACGCCGCAAGTTCAGGCCGAAATGGCCATAGTTCTCGGCAGAATATTCAGCCTGGGCTTGCGAGCGCAACACCACTTCATTCACCAGCGGTTCGGAGTCGTGTCCCTTGACCTGCGCCAGCACGCGATTGAACAGAGCAGGGCGCAATGCGCCGCTCTTGGCGAACGGCAGATCAAGGGTTTTCAAGAATTCCTGCAACGCATGAACCTTCTCAAGCGTCGGTTCATCATGCACCCGATAGATAAGCGGCAGCGTCTTCTTTTCAAGCATTTCGGCCGCGGCGACATTGGCCAAAATCATAAATTCTTCGATCAGTTTGTGTGCATCCAGCCGCTCCGGAACGATCACGCGATCGACAGTGCCGTCCGGCTTCAGCAGGATCTTGCGTTCGGGAATGTCGAGGTCAAGCGGATCGCGCTCGTCGCGCGCCTTCTTGACAATCGCATAGGCGTCGTAGAGCGGCTTCAGGATGGGATCAAGCAGCGGGCCGGTGGTGTCATCGGGCCGTCCGTCGATCGCGGCCTGCGCCTGCGCGTAGTTCAGTTTCGCCGCCGAACGCATCAATATGCGATGGAAGGTGTGTGAGCGTTTGCGGCCATCATTGCCGATCACCATCCGCACCGCCAGCGCGCCGCGCGGTTCGCCCGGCACCAGCGAACATAGATCGTTGGAGATGCGCTCGGGCAGCATCGGGACCACACGGTCGGGGAAATACACCGAATTGCCGCGCGTCAGCGCATCGCGGTCGAGCGCCGATCCGCCCCGCACATAGAATGCGACATCGGCGATCGCGACATTCACGATGTAGCCGCCCTTGTTGTTCGGATCGGCATCCGGCTCGGCGTGAACGGCGTCGTCGTGATCCTTGGCATCGGGCGGATCGATCGTGACCAACGGAACATCGCGCCAGTCCTCGCGGCCCCTCGGGGTTGCAGGCTTTGCCTCTTCGGCCTCGCGCAAAGCGGCCGGCGAAAAGACTTGCGGAATCTCGTGGGCATGGATCGCGATCAGGCTGACGGCTTTCTCCGATGCCAGTGAGCCCAGCCGTTCCTTCACCTTGCCGGACGCAAGGCCGTAGCCGCGCGAACGCACCAGATCGACGCTGACGAGATCGCCGTCCTCGGCGCCATTGCGGTCGGCCTTGGCGATATTCAATTCGCGGCCGGCCTGTTTCTTGTCGACGGGAACGAGCCGCCCGCCGCCGTCGGGAAGCGCGCGGAAGATTCCGAGCACGCGGGTCTTGGCATGGTCGACGACCTTGATGACCCGGCCGCGATAGACCGTGCCTTCCCGGTCGCGCTCTTCGAGCTTCTCCACACGTAGTAGCGCACGGTCCCCCACGCCTGCCGCCGTGCCCGGCTGTGGCCGCCGAGGAACATGGATGCGGATTTTCGGCGGCTCGCCGCTTTCCACCTCATCCCATTCGGCGGGAATTGCGACCAATTCTCCGTCGCTGTCGCGGCCGGTGATGTCGGCCATCACGGTCGCGGGAAGGCTAGCCGGCTCGCTCACCTCCTTGCCGCGCTTTTCGATGGCGCCGTCGTCGGCGAGTTCGCGCAGGATTCGCTTCAAGGCAGCGCGGTCGGCGTTCTTGAGCCCGAACTCCCGCGCGATCTCGCGGGTGCCGATTTTTCCCGGATGCGCGCGGATGAAGGCGACGATGGCGTCTCTTCTCGGAAAGCCGCTGTCGCGTTGTTTTGCCACTCTTCCCGCTTGCCTTGCCGGCGCTCTTCTTGGCGACAGGCTTTGCCGCCTTCGAAGGCGAAGTCTTCTTCGCCGTCACCGGCGCACGTGCCTTGTTGACGGCATCGGATTTGGGCTTTGC